>NZ_JBHYQH010000060.1:0-29157 GCF_042746715.1 Streptomyces sp. NPDC058741
CCTGCAGGCCTTCGACATCGCCTTCGACGGCCGACTCTCCGTCGGCCGCCGCTAACTCACACCACCCGAGTTACACCGTTGGCTGGACAGACCCGATCCACTGGGAAGGAGGTGAACGCACGTTGTTCGTCGAAGAGCTGCCCGGTCTGCAGGCAGTGGTAGAGCTGCCCGAGCAGCCGGTTGAACAGGTGTCGTTGGGCCTGGGCATGCCAGTCCCCGGCCTCGCGTCGGCGGCGGTAGTGTGCATTGGCTCCGGGCGAGCTGGTCAGCGAGGCGAAGGCCCAGAGGAATCCGGCGGTGATCAGCCGGTCGTTCTTGATGAAGCGGCGACCGACGAACTTCTTCTTTCCCGAGGCCCTGGTGATGGGGGCCGAGCCGGCGTATGCCTTCAGCGCGCGGGCGTCAGCGAAGCGGTCGTGGTCATCTCCCATTTCGGCGAGCACCCGGGCACCGAGCTGGACGCCGAGGCCGGGGAAGCTGAGCAGCACGTCAGCGTCCGGGTGCTTGCGAAAAGACTCCTCTACCGCCTCAGCGAGCTCGTCGGCCGCCCGGCAGGCGGCGTCAACTGGACAACGAGTGCGGCCAGTGGATGTCCCATGGCGTCCTCGATGGCCTGCGGGTGACGGGCATAGTCGCCGCGGAAGACCTCCCGCAGGCGCCTGGCCTCGGCCTCGATACCGCGGACGCGGCCGGCGCGCCGCAGCGCGGCCTGGAGTTGCGCGAGCGAGAGCTTCGCCGCGCGGGCCGGGGTGGGTGCTGCGGCCAGGACGGCACGGGACTCGGGCCGGGCGAGGCCGTGCTGCTTGCCCTGGAAGGCGTCCAGGGCGGCCGGGTAGAACGTCTTCAGCAGCGAGCGGACCTGGTTGACCAGCTGCTGGCGGTGCCAGACGGCGTCCTGCTGGGCGCGGGCGAGCACGGTGATGGCGCGGGCCAGGTCGCTGTCCTGGGGCAGAGGCCGGTGGGCGTGTATATCGGCGCGCAGGATGTTCGCCAGGACCAGGGCGTCGCCGGGGTCGGACTTCTTGCGGCTGACGCCGTGCCGGTCTCGGTAGCAGGCGGCGGACAGCGGGTTGACCGCGTAGATCCGCCTGTTGCCGGTGCGCAGGGCCGCGACCAGCAGGCCATGGCTGGTCTCGATCGCCACCGGTATCGGCTTCTCGGGGGTGTCGCCGTGCTCGACAAGCATGTCCAGCAGCAACCGGTAGCCGGCCGCGTCGTCGGTGATGCGCCGCTTGGCCAGATGGGTGCCGGTGTCGTCGATCAGGGCGACGTCATGGTGGCGTTCGGCCCAGTCGATCCCGCAGTACACGTTCAATCCGTACTCCTTGCCCTGTTCATTTGTGCGGGTGACAAGCCTGTGTGGGTCACGCGGCGACCTAATTCCAGGACTCTCGGGTCCGCCATCTCACTAGCCGTTCGTGACGCCAGCGCGCCGCGGGGGCCTCTGTCTCGGGCAGAGCTCGAAGGCTCAGGAGGAAACGGGAGGTCACCCTGCGGCGGGCTCGCACCACGACGATCAACGTGCGGGTGGCCGGGATGGGTTTCACGGTGGCCCGAAGGCGCCGGAGGCAACCGCTCTTTCATGAGGCCTCAGCGGGCCGGGAGCAGCCAGGAGTCCATCCGGCACCCACGCTGCCACCGCGAACCGCATCCACACCAGTCACTCCAGCAGTCCTACTCGGGGCTGACCTGGAACCACCTACTCACGAATTAGAGAGCTGGGCAGGGCGACCCCTCAGAAGGGTGTTGCCCTGCCCGGTTCGTAGGTCATTTCGTCACGTCAGGGCATCGACGTGGGGGACCTGATTGAGTTCTGCAACGAGGTCGCGGTAACGGCGAAGTCCCTGCGCACCGTCCTCCTCAGCCGCCGGGTCGGGCTCGGTCACGAACCGCACCTGGGAGGCCAGCGACTGGGCCAAGTCCCGCGCGGCCTGTGCCGTCTCGGCCGTCACCACCACATACCCGGCCCGGTCCAGCGACCAGCGGACCCGCGGGATGAGCTGGCCCACCTCGAAGTTGAGGTGGAACTCGACGACACCGGCGTGGGCGCGCGCCTCGTCGGCGCCCTCGATGGCGACCAGTCGGCCGGGCTCGGCCTCGAAGAAGACGACGGCCGCACCGCCGTTTGCCGCGGGACGCTCGGTGAGCGGCTGGAACAGACCAGTGGCCCAGGCGAGGCCGGCCTCCTCCAGGTCGATGCCGTGGACGGCGTGCGTCATGGTGTTGATCCGGTCGCCCCCGCGCCGGTTGTGGCTCTCGACCACCCGGGGCCCGGCCGACGTGAGCTTCAGCTCGGTGTGCGACAGACCGTTGCGGAGACCGACCGCGTCCAGGAAGTCGGACACCGTGCGGCACACCTCCTCCTCCAGGGAGGGGTCCAGCTGGGCGGGAATGGCGTGTCCGAACTCGACGAACCCCGTTCCGGTGATCTTGTCCGCGATGGCGATCGGCACATGACGGCCGTCGAAGGAGAGAGCGTCCACGCTGATCTCCGGGCCCTCGAGGTACTCCTCCAGCAGGAACTGCTTCAGGTCGAGCCCACTCAGCGTGGCGTACGCGGACTCGGCCGCCTCGGCGCTGTCGATCTTGTGGATGCCGATGCTCGCGGAACCGCCCAGCGGCTTGGCGATCAACGGGTAGCCATGGGCCGCACCGAACTCCCTGATCTCGGCCAGGCTCGACGCGACGGCCGCCCGCACGGCGCCGACGCCGCGCTCCGCGGTGTGGCGGCGCATGCGCCACTTGTCGGTCAGCAGCGCCACCGTCTCGGAGGAGACACCGTCCAGGCCCAGCGCGTCGTCGAGCAGGGCGGCGGTGATGACGCCCTCCTCCTGAACGGTCAGCACGGCCGTGAACGGCGTACGGTCGTGCAGCGCGCGCACGGAGTCCACCAGTTCCCGCGGGTCGGACTGGTGCCGGAGCACCAGGCACACCTCGTCCTGCACGGCGTCGGCGGGGAGCTTGCGGAACTCCTCGGGGCTGTACACGCAGACCACGTCCAGCTTCAGCCGCCTGGCCCGCTGGAGCATCGGCGGTTTGGGCGAGACGAGACAGACACGCGGGTTCATGGTCGTTCCTTCGTATGGTCGGGGCGCGTCAGACGCCGGGCGAGGGCCACGGCGTCCTGGGCCAGTGCCGTGGTCGTGTCGAAGACGGGGAGGTTCTCGGCCTGGTGACCGAGCACCAGGGGGAGTTCGGTGCATGCTGCGACGATCATGCCCGCTCCCGCCCCAGCGACGCTTCTGACCGCTGGGGCCAGTGCCTGCGCGGCGACCTGCAGCTTGCCGGCCTTGATCAGCCGCACGGCCCGCATCACGGACCGTTGCTGCAGCAGCGGCGGGGGGACGACCGCGTCGATGCCCTGCTCGCGCAGACCCTCCTGGTACAGGCCCGCCACCAGCGTGCCGGTGGTGGCCAGGAGCCCCACCCGGGAGACCGAGGGCGCGGCCGTGCGCAGCCGGCGCACACTGGCGTCGATCATGCTGAGGATGGGGACCGCCGAGGCCCGCCGCAGGTCCGGGAGGAAGGCGTGCGCGGTGCTGCAGGGCATGGCGATGAGCGCGGCCCCCGCCGACTGGAGCAGGTGCACCCCTTCGAGCAGGCGGGGGAGCGGGCTGGGCCCGGCCGACAGGATGGCGTCGGTCCGGTCCGGCACCGAGGCGTCGGACCACACCAGCGTCCGCAGATGTTCCTGGTCGCTGACGGCGGGCGTCTCCCGTACCAGCTTGGCGAAGAAGTCCGCCGTGGCGGCCGGCCCCATGCCACCGAGCACACCGACGATGCCGGGGGCCGCCGCGGGTGCGGGCGTCGCGGTCCGGTATCCGGAGGTGACCGCGCTCACCGCGCCGACCGCCCGTTCACGGCGAGCGCGTCGTCCTTGAGGAGGGCCCAGGGCACGAGGCCGCCGAGCAGCACGACCACACCCACCAGCAGCCACACCGGAGTGCCCCGGTCCACGAGCGGTCCCACGACCAGCAGCGGCCCGACGAGGTCCTGACCCACCCGGCCCAGGTTGTAGAAGGACAGGTACCGTCCGAGCGACTCCTTCGGGGCGAGTTCGAAGGACAGTGGCGTACTCGCGATGAACAGGCTCTCGCCGGCCGTGTGGGCGAGCATGGCGACCACGAGGATCGCCAGCGCCACCCAGGCGTCGCCCACCGCCCCGGCCCCGGCGTAGGCGAGACACGCGGCGCAGACGGCGACACCGCCCAGCGCTGACGCGCGCAGGGCGGCGGAGAAGTCGGCGAACATCCGGTTCACCGGTACCTGGGCCGCCATGGCAAGCGCGCCGTTGAGGGCGAGCAGCGCGGTGAGGCTCCACTTGGGAGAGCTGGTGGCGTGGACGATCCACAGGGGCAGCACCAGGGACAGGATCGTGTTGTGCGTCTGGGCCACGCCGTTGACGACCGTGATGGCCACGTACCGGCGGTCGCGCAACGGGGAGGTCCCGCCACGGCGTTTCTTGTCCTCTCCGGCGGCGTCGGGCTCCGCTTTCGGGACGTGCAGCCGGGCCACGAGGAGCGCGGCGACGATGAAGGACGCGGCGTTGATCCCGATTCCCACCAGGTACAGCGCGCTGGAGCCGGTGACGACGGGCAGCGTGGCGGCCAGCGACCCGAGCACGATCGCCCCGTTGCGCGCCGAGAACACGGTGCCCAGGATCGTCGCCCGGTCCTTGGCCTCGAACAGCCGGCCCATCAGGGCCTGGTTGATGGCAGGGCTGGCCCGGTCCGCCGTGGTCACCACGCAGGCGAGCACCACGAAGAGCCAGTACTGCTCGGCGAGCAGATACAGCCCGTAGCCCACGGCCCGTACACCGAACAGCACGATGAGGCCCCTCTGCGGCCCGACCCGGTCCGCGAGGGCGCCGATGCGGGGGCCCAGGAAGAATGCGCAGAGACTGCCCAGGGAGATCGCCAGGCCGACGGCGGAGACGCTGAACCCACGGACGGTGGTGAAGAACAGGACCGACGTCGCCGTGAAGATGCCGGTGCCGAAGGAGTCGGCGGTCACACTCGCCAGCAGCAGTCGGGTCTCACGCCGTTGCAGCATCAGCACATCGCGCAGACGCGCCCACCGGTCGAGGTCAGTGCTCACGCTCGGCGACCTCACGTCCGGGGCCGCGGTCACCGGCGAGCGCGGCGATCAGCGGGATCACCGCCGGGATCCGCTCGCTGGGCACGCCGAAGTCGACCAGGCAGGCGATGTCGTCGACACCCGCCGCCGCTACCCGGTCGGCCATCTCCCGGCAGGTGTCCGGGGAGCCGATCAGGGAGCCGTCTCGCAGATAGCGCTCGTACGTGGCGTCCAGCAACTCGTCGAGGAGGTCCTCGGGGATCTCGTCATCGGGCAGGACATGCCCGCCGCTGATGGTGCCGCCGCCCTGGGCGGCCCGGAGTTCCAGCTTCACGGCGGAGCGCAGATAGCCGCGGAACGGTGCGCGGCTGCGGGCCTCGGCGGCCTCCGGGTCGGCGTCCAGGTGGGTGTGCAGCATCAGGGAGACCGTCCCGGTGGCCGGATCGAAGCCGGCGTCCGCGCGGGACTTGCGGTAGAGGGCCACTTTCTCGGCGAGCTGGTCCAGGTTCTGGCCGATCAGGTGGGTCAGCACGTTGAGGCCGCGCGCCCCGGCGTCCTGGAAGGTCCGCGGGTTGCCCGACGAGGTGATCCAGATCGGCAGCTCTGGCTGGACGGGCCTGGGGTGCAGGCGTGCCGCGAAGGGCTGCCCGGTGCCGTTGGGGAGCTCGATGTCCTCTCCCCGCCACAGGGCGCGCACCGTGTCGATCTGCTCCAGCATGACCTGGTGCCGTGACTCGTAGGCGTCGGGGGCCAGCACGAAGTCGTTGGCGTTCCAGCCGGAGCCGAAGGAGACCGCCGCACGGCCGGACGACCAGTTGTCGACGACGGACCAGTCCTCGGCGATGCGAACGGTGTGGTGCAGCGGCGAGATGAGGCTGCCGGCCCGCAGCTGGATGCGTTCGGTCGCGGTGGCCAGCGCGGCGCTGGTGAGCGCCGGGTTGGGGAACACGCTGCCGAACTGGTCGAAGTGCCGCTCGGGAGTCCACACCGCGTCCAGGCCGTGTACGTCGGCCAGACGGCTGGTCTCCAGCACCGTCCGGCAGGTCTCCTGCGGGGCCGCCTCGCCGGAGGCGAAGAACATGACGCTGAAGCGCAAGGGGACTCTCCTGTCTTTCGGCGGGGTTGGTCAGACCGCGGCGGGCACGACCCGGGTCGCGGACCAGCCGTGGATGTGGCCGTGGACCGGGTGACTCGGGACGTTCTCGCCGCACTCCAGGCGGGCCGGGGCCCCGGCGACGAGCGCGTCCGTGCCGTCGCCCCCCTCCGGCCAGCGGATCTCGACGGTGTTGCGTCCGCGGCGCAGGAGGTCCGGGGTCACGGTGAACTCCCGGCTCGTCCACGCCGGGCCCACCTCGGCCGTGCCCACCGTGTGGCCGTTCACGGCGACCGACACCGGCGCGACCGGTACCTCGGCAGGCAGCCGCCAGGTCACTTCGAGGACGAGCGGGGCCGGTTCGTCGACGACCAGGGTGGAGCGGGTGCGGGGGGAGCTCGCCCGCAGGTACGCCACCCTCGGTCCGACACCGGCATCGCGGCGCTCGTTGAACGTGGTCGCCAGGCTCGCGTCGGCCAGCAGATCGGTGCTGCCGGAGTGTTCGGCGACCAGTAGGTCCTCGTAGCGCCGGCGCGCCGGGACGCCCCTGCTCTCAAGGGCGTCGAGCATGACCTCGCGCAGCCCGTGGTCCGCCAGCTTGCCGTTGAGCCGGCCGTCGCCGACCACCATGTAGCGCCGGAACGCCGGGTCCTGGGTGGAGCGCTCGTAGGAGGAGCACATCCAGTTCGGGGCGATCCTCGTCTGGTAGTCGAGGTAATCCTCGAAGCGGTCGGCGACGGAGGCGTCGGCGTCGAGCGCCCGGGTCAGGTGGTGCCGCAGTACGTCCTCGGGCTGGCCGTAGTGCGCGTTGTGCACGGCGGCGAGGAAATGGGCCAGGGCGAGCCGGTCGGCGGCGGCCCGGACCGGTACGCCGCCGGTGTCCGGCCGCTCGGGCAGCTGCAGGGCGGTACCGAGGGCCTCCGCCACGGCCAGGGCCGTGGTGCGCAGTCCGTCGAAGGTGAGATGGCAGTAGTCGAGGAAGTACCGGCGGCCCGGTGCACCGGCGTCGCTCCCCTGGAACAGGGCCGCCTGGTCGACCAGGTGGAAGCCGGCCTCGCCGGCCTTGCGGCGCATCACCTCCTGCACGGAGGCCAGGGTGCGCGGCGAGTGGATAGCGAAGGGGCTGACCACCGCGTCCTTGGCCGCCCGGAGCGCGGTGAGCGCCTCGTCGGGCGAGGCCGCGCAGCGTGCCGCCAGGCGGTGGGAGACAGGGCTGGAGCCGCCGTCGAGGGCGGTCATCTCGGCGACGAGCGTGCGGGCGGCGGCGAGGTCGCCGCTCCGCAGGGCCCGCTCGGCCTCGTCCCGGGCGCTTTGCCAGCGCCGCATCCGTCCGGTGGGCAGAGCGGGGCAGTCGAGGATCGGCTCGTCCGTCCAGTCGCCCAGGTTGAACTCCGGGACGACCAGGACGACGGGGACCCCGCCCGCCAGTTCGCGCAGCAGGTCCAGCGCGCTCGCGGCGACCTCGGTGACGAGCTCCCGGAAGGACGCCGCGGCCGCGGGGAAGCCGCCCTCTTCGAGCAGCAGGGCCAGTTCGTGGCGCTCCACGGGCGTCGGGTCGACGTTGTTCCAGTTGTTCCCGGCGTGCACCACGAGTGCGTCGGCGCCCAGGGCGAGCGCTTCGGCTGCCGTCGTGAGGAGTTCGGCCAGGGAGCAGTTGGTGCGGGCGAGGTCGAGGACGTCCACGCCGTCGAGGGCGCTGCCGACGAGGCCGGCCAGCGAGTACGCCGGGTCGAAGAAGTACCCGCGGGTCGCGGACTCCCCGAGCACGGCGATACGGCGATGTCCGGGGCGCAGGGGTATCTCCGGCAGGTCGGCCCAGTAGCGCCATTCGTCCCGGCGCCCGGTGTCGCGGCGCAACTGCCCGTCCGTCAGGCGCCACACGCCCACCCCGGCTCCCGACGGGGTGGGCGTGGTCAGCTCCGTCGAGCGCTCGACGGGCCGGCCCAGCAGCTGCATCCGGGCCAGGGCGAGGGTTCCCTCCGGCCCGGACAGGGTGCGGCTGAGTCGCTCGGTGATGCTGTGAGTCGGATCGGTCGGCGGCATCCGTTGTCCCCCTGGCGATGTGTATCCGGGCAGGGCTGCCCGGCGCCCGCCTGAGTTGCCGTCAGGCGGAGTGTGCGGGCAGATCGTAGAGGTCGAGGAGAAGGTTGAAGGTGAGTACGGTCATCAACAGGTCGGTCTCGAAGGGAACGTTGATGCGGAACCCGGGCGTGGCGTACTCGCGGACGAGCCCCTCCACGTGGTCCGGATCGAAGTAGCCGTCTGCCTCGATGCGTTCGCGGGACAGCAGGGCCTCGATCGCGGGGTCGTCCTGCCGGATCAGGTGCGGGCTGCCCGGCGCGGTGAAGCCGAACTTCTCGCGGTCCACGATCCGGCGCGGAATCCACTCCCGGGCGACCTGCTTGAGGAGGTATTTCTCCTCAAGACCCTTCAGCTTCAGCTCGGGCGGCACGGTCGCGAGGAACTCGACGAGTTCCCGGTCGAGGAAGGGATGGCGGGACTCCACCGAGTGGGCGAACACCATGCGGTCGCCGTGGTCGCCGAGCAGATGGTCCGCCAGCCGGAGTTTGAGGTCGAGGTAGGAACGGCGGTGCAGATCGTGCAGGCCGGTCAGGCGCTCACGGTCGACCAACGGGTGGCCGAGGCAGTCGATCTCGCCCTGCCGCTCACGCACCGGCGCCGAGTACAGCCGGGCCTTCGTGGCCCCGAACCCGGCGTCGTTGCGTTCGTAGAAGAAGTTCTCGTCCCCCCACAGGCTTTCGCGCATCCGGGCTTCCCGCAGGTCGGTGGCGCCGCCCGCGGCCTGGGTGCGCCGGACCTGGTCGAAGCGGTAGCCGATGTAGCCGCCGAACAGTTCGTCCGCGCCCTGCCCGGTGAGCACCACCTTGACGCCGGCGCGGTGCACGGCTTCGGACAGCGCGTGGGCGGCCGAGTTGAACGACTCTTTCAGCGGGCACTCGGTGTGCCGTACGACCGCGCGCAGCCGGGAGGCTATCTCCTCGCCGTGCACGAAGCGCTCGGTGTGGCCGGTGTCGAGGACACCGCTCATCAGCCGCTGGTAGTCGCTCTCGGAGAGCTCCCGCTCGGGGAACGCCGCCGCGAACGACTGGATGTCGGCGTCCGGCATCAGATGCCGCATGATCGCGCCGACCAGGGAGGAGTCCAGGCCGCCGCTCAGGTACAGGCCGACCTCCACGTCGGACTGCAGACGCTTCTCGACGGAACGGACCAGCAGGTCCTCGACCCGGCGGACGTAGTACCCCTCGTCGTGACGTTCGACCTCCGCGTCGGTGCGCGGGTAGGCGAGGTCCCAGTACGTCCAGACCTTGGGCCGGTCGCCGGGGCGGAACTCGACGGCGGTGCCGGGCGGCACGCTGTGGACGCCCTCGAACATGGTGCGCGGGCTCACCAGACCGGGCAGGGTGAACACCTGGTCCAGGCCGACGAGATCGACGCGGCGCGGCACCGCGGGGTGCTCCAGCATGGCCTTGATCTCGGAGCCGAAGACCAACTCGCCGCCCTGGTGGGCGTAGAACAACGGCGTGACGCCGAAGTGGTCGCGGGCGCCGATGAAGAGCTGTTCGCGGTGGTCGTAGAGAACGACCGCGAACTGCCCGTCGAGCCGGCTGGCGAAGTCGCGGCCGAACTCCTCGTAGAGGTGCGGGATCACCTCGGTGTCGCAGCGTGTGCGCAGGGTGTGGCCCCGGCTGACGAGGAGGTCACGCAGTTCGCGGTAGTTGTAGATCTCGCCGGTCGTCATGGCGACGATCTGCCGGCTCTCGTCGTACATCGGCTGGTCGCCGGCTTCGAGGTCGTTGATCGCCAGCCGGGTGAACGCGAAGGCCACCCTTTCGTCGACATGGAATCCGGTGGAGTCCGGTCCCCGGTGCCGGATGGCCGCGCTCATGGCGTCGAGTGTTCCGCGCGCCGCCCGGGGATCGTGTCGTGGCCCGACGAAGCCCGCGAGTCCACACACCGTCAACACCCTTTCCAGAGTCGGTACGGCATTTCGTCATCACGTCAACATCCGCCCTGGTGCAACAGGTTGCCGGGGCGGGACTGAGGCAGATTACATCACCAGTTGATCAACGCAAGGAAAGATTCCTTGACCAAATATGAATCTTCCTAAAGAGCGTCTGATGTGCCACAGTCCCCTCTCGTGCATCGCTGGGGCGATCTTGTTCGACCCGCCGGCAGGGTATTCACGAGGGGGGCAACACCGTGTCTGGTACCGGTCCGGAGTCGTTGGGTGCGGCGCTGGTCGAGCAGTTCCGCCGGACACCCGACGCGCGAGCGGTCTGCGACGACCGGCAGGTCCTGACGTACCGCGAACTCGACGTCCGCTCGGCTGCCCTGGCCGAGGCGCTCGTGGCGGCGGGGGTGGGGCCCGACCGGATCGTGGCGCTCCAGCTGGAGCGCTCCGTGGACCTGGCCGTGGCTATCGTCGGGGTCGTGCGGGCGGGCGGGGCTTGGCTGCCGCTGTCCACCACGGACCCGGACCGGCGGATCCTCGCTCTGCTGCGCGACGCCGCGCCCGCGGCGGTCGTGGCCGAGGAGTCGTCCCGGCTGTGGTCCCTCGCCGACGACGGCGTGCCGCGGCTGACTCCCCGCGCACACGCCGGGCCCGGCCAGGCGCCGTCGATCGACTCGGCCGCGCCGCACCACCTGGCCTACGTGCTCTACACGTCCGGCTCCACGGGCCGTCCCAAGGGCGTGATGATCGAGCACGCCGCTATCGTCAACCGCCTGCGCTGGATGCAGGATCGTTTCGGTATCGGACCCGGTGACGTGGTCGCACAGAAGACGCCGTACACCTTCGACGTCTCGGTGTGGGAGTTCATCTGGCCCCTGATGACCGGAGCGGAACTGGCCTTCGCCGCTCCCGACGGACACCGGGACCCCGGTTATCTGGCACGGTTCCTGACGGAGCGCCGGGTGACCGTCACGCACTTCGTGCCGAGCATGCTCACGGAGTTTCTGCGCCGGGTGCGGCCCGGGGACTGCCCAAGGCTGCGCTCGGTGATGGTGAGCGGCGAGGCGCTCGGCCCGTCCCTCGCCCGGCGGTTCTTCGAGCGGCTGCCCCACGCCGAGCTCCACAACCTCTACGGCCCCACCGAGGCCGCCGTCGACGTCACCCACTGGCAGTGCGCCTCGGACGCCTCGCCCACCGCACCGGTCCCCATCGGCCACCCCATCACCGGCATCGAGCTGCTCGTCGTCGGCGAGGACGGCACCGAGGTGCCGGAGGGCGAGGTCGGTGAGCTGTGCATCGCCGGCGTGGGCATCGCCCGCGGCTACCTCAACCTGCCCGAGATCACGGCCGAGCGCTTCGTGCCCCACCCGGCCGTCCCGACCCGGCGCATGTACCGCACCGGCGACCTGGCCAGCCGGCGTGCCGACGGGGCGTACCTCTACCACGGCCGCAACGACCGTCAGGTGAAGATCTGCGGCGTCCGCATCGAGCTGGGCGAGGTGGAAGCCGCCCTGCAGTCGCTGCCCTGTGTGGAGGAGTGCGTCGTGGTGACGCGTGTCGACGCCGCCGGCGTCGCACGCCTGCACGCCTTCGCCGTCCTGGTCCCCGGCGTGCCGTGGTCCGGATGGCGTGACGAGCTGCTGGGCGTCCTGCCGGCCGGCTCGATACCGGCCGGCCTCACACCCGTGGACGAGATGCCGAAGACCGCGCACGGCAAGGCCGACGCGGCGGCACTGCGCGCGATCCTGGCGGAGCAGTCCGACCGGAGCGGGCAGCCCGCCGGCGCCGACTCGCTCGAACGTCTGTGGGCCGGCGTGCTCGGCACCACCGAGCCGCACTTCTTGCGCGCGGGCGGCACGTCACTGCACGCCGTCCGGCTGCTCGCCGACGCCGCCGAGGAGTTCGGCCGCACCGTCGCCCTGGCCGACTTCTTCGCGGAACCGACCCTCGACCGGCTGCGCGCCCTGCTCGCCGCCGCAGACCCGGGCACGGACACGGACGCGGTGCCGTCGCGGATACCGCGCGAGGGTGAGCTGCCGCTCAACCGCTACCAGGAACGCCTGTGGTTCCTCCAGGAGTTGGAGCCCGAGAGCACCGCGATGAGCGCCCCCACCGCGTTCCGGATCACCGGGGTGAGCGCCGAGCGGGTGTCGGAAGGCTTCGCCGCTCTGGTGCGGCGGCACGAGGTGCTGCGGACGACGTTCCGCTCCGTGGACGGTGAGCCGCGGTCCGTCGTCGGCGCCCAGCCCCCGGCCCTGGAGTGGACGGACGGGACGGGCCTGACGGCGGATCACGCGACCGTGCGCCGATGGGTGACGCAGACGGCGTACGAGCCGTTCGACCTCGCCGCCGGACCACCGCTGCGGGCCCACGCGGTCGGCTTCGGCCCGGCCGACCACCTGCTCGTCATGGTCACCCATCAGATCATCGCGGACGGCTGGACCTGGTCGCTGCTGACCGACGAGCTGAGCCGACTGCTGACGGAACCGGACCAGGGGCACGAGGACGAACGGCGGTTGCAGATCGTCGACCATGCGGCCTGGCAGCGCACGCAGGAGACCCGCCCGGAGCACCGGGCGGCCGTCGAGGAATCGCTGCGGTACTGGCGCACCGTACTGGCGAACACGCCGGACGGGCTCGACCTGCCGGTCGACGAGCCGCGCGGCCCTTCCCTCAGCGTGCCCGCCGACAGCGTCGCGCTGCGCTGGTCGCCGGACTTCCCCGCCCGGCTGAAGTGGCTGTGCCGCGAGCACGGCATCACCGAGTTCATGGCCCTGCTCGCCGGCTACACGGCATGGCTGGCCCGGCTCTCCGGCCAGGAGACCGTCGTCGTCGGCACTCCCATGGCGAACCGGACGCCGCCCTGGGTCGCCGACCTGGCCGGCTACTTCGTCACGACCGTCCCGCAGCCTCTGGAGATCGACGAGGATGCGACCATCGCCCAGGTGCTGGACCGCGCCCGGACCTCCGTCGTGGCGGGCCAGCGGCACTCGGTGGTGCCCATCGAGCGCATCGTCGCCGAGGTCGGAGCGGCCCGGACCGCCGACCGGCTGCCCCTGTTCCAGAATCTGTTCGTCTTCCAGAACATGCCGGCGTGGCAACGGCAGGCCGACGGCGTCACCGTGCGCGTCCACCAGTTCCCGCCCCGGCACACCCACTACGACCTCAAGTTCGAGGTCTTCCCGCTCACCGAGGGCTACGAGGCACGTCTCGTGTACGCCCGGGGCCGTATCTCGGCCGAGCGCGCCGCGCTCATGGCCCGCCAGCTCGCCTCCTTCGTCGAGGCCGCGGTGGACAAGCCCGACGCATACGTCGACGAGATAGCCCTCTGACCGGCCCCCAGGGCAATCCCGACCACACGATTGGACTCACACTCAGATGACGTACGCCGACGACCACCCCACCGCGTCGACGACGCCGTCACGGCACCTGGTCGAGAGCACCACCGTCCCCGCCCTGATCGAGGCCACGGCCTCCCGGCTCCCGCACGCCGTCGCACTGGTCCGAGGCACGCGGTCCCACACGTACCAGGAGCTCGTGGAGCGGTTCTCCGCGACGGCTCGGGCGTTGCGGACACGCCAGGTAACCCCCGGGGACGTGGTGGCGGTCCGGGGCGGCCGGTCGCCGGAGACCGTCGTGGCCATGCTCGGTGTCCTGCGGGCCGGTGCGGTCCTGGTGATGATCGACGTCACCCAGCCGGAGGGCCGGGTGCGTGACGTGCTGGAACGGGCGCGCCCGGCGCTGCTCGTCGACACGACCGACCGGACGTGGGAGCCGGGCGCCGGCGACGACGAGGGCCGCAAGGCGTCGGCGGGCGCCGGAACCTCCACGCCGGTGGTCCGGCTCGCCGAGCTGGAGCGGTCGACGACGGAGGACACGGAGCTGCCCGTCGTGGCCGCCGCCGCGGACGCGTACGTGTGCTTCACCTCCGGCACCACCGGCGAGCCCCGCGGTGTCCTGGGCTGGCACGGGGCGCTCGCCCACTTCTGCGCGTGGGAACAACAGGCCCTCGCCATCGGCCCGGGCGACCGCGTCGCCCAGACGGCCGCGCTGACCTTCGACGCGGTCTTCAAGGACCTGTTCCCGGCGCTCATCGGAGGCGCCACCGTGTGCCTCCCGCCGACCGACCGGCCCTTCGTCGATGTGGCGCGGGTGCTCGCATGGCTGCGCGAGGACGAGGTGACGGTCCTGCAGACGGTGCCGAGCGTGCTGTCCACGCTGCTGGCCGAACAGCCCGCCGGCGCGGGCTTCCCGGCGCTGCGTCTGATCTGTCTGTCCGGCGAGCCGCTCGCGGGCAGCCTCGTCAACCGCTGGCGGAAGACGACCGGCGACGCCGGCACCCGGTTCGTCAACCTCTACGGGACGACCGAGGCCACCATCCTCAAGTCCTGGTACCCCGTGCCGGACGGCGAGGTCCCGGCGGGCATCCTGCCCGTCGGCAAGGCCATCGACGGTGCCGAACTGCTCGTGGTCAACAACCGCGGCCGGCGGTGCGGCGTCGGCGAACCCGGTCACGTGCTGATCCGCACCCCGCACCTCACCCGGGGCACCTGGCGCCCGGCCGCGGGGGAGGCCCCGCTGTTCGAGGTCAACCCGCTCAACCCCGACGACCCCACCGACCTCGTGCAGCGGACCGGCGACCTGGGCCGCATCGGCCCCCAGGGCGACCTGGAGATCCACGGCCGGGTGGACGACCAGGTCAAGATCCTCGGCGTCCGGGTCCACCCGGCCGAGGTCGGCGCGGTGATCACCCGTATGCCGCAGGTCGAGGACGCGGCCGTCGTGGTCCGCGCCGGGGACGACGGTCCCGCCCTCGTCGCCTACGTCGTGCCGGCCCAGGGCGCGGGCGTGGACGCCTCCGCCGTACGGCGGCACGTGGCCGCGGCCGGCTCCAACGCGATGGTCCCGGCCCAGGTGGTCCTCCTGGAGCGGCTGCCGCTCACCGGCCACGGCAAGCTGGACCGCTCCGCGCTCCCCGACCCCGACGACGCGGCCCCGCAGCAGCCGCCGGAGGCGGCGGACGACGGCGAGTGGACCGCCACGGAGCGGCGCGTCGCCGAGCTGTGGTCCGAGGCGTTCAAGAAGGAGATCACCTCCCGGCACGCCAACTTCTTCGATCTCGGCGGCCACTCGCTGATGCTGGCCCGGCTCCTTGCCCGGATCCGCCGGACGTTCGAGGTCGACCTCAACCTGCCGACCCTGTTTCGTTCGGCGACGATCGCCACACTCGCTCAGGCCGTGGACGGCGCGCTGCGGGAGGGCGCCCGGGCCGAGGAGGAACCGGCGCCCGTGCCCGTTCCGCGTGAGGCCGACCAGCCGCTCTCCCCCGAGCAGGAGGGCCTGTGGTTCCTCCAGCAGCTGGACCCCCACAGCTCCGCCTACAACATGGCCGGCGTGTTCCGGTTGCCCGCCGGCCTCGACGAGGAGACCGTACGCACGGCCTTCCTCACGGTGTGCCGCCGCCACGAGGCGTTGCGACTGCGCTTCCGCGAGGTCGACGGGCGCCCCGTGCAGTCGGTGGGCGAGGCCGCCGTCGACTTCGCCGCCCTGCCGGCCGTGACCGACCGGCCGTCGGGCCTGACCGCCCTGTCGAAGGCGGCAGCCGACGCCTTCGACCTGGTCACCGGCCCGCTGGTGCGCGTCCGGACGGTCCGGGTCGCGGGCGATGAGCTCCTCGTCGGCCTGACCATCCATCACCTGTGCTGCGACGGGGTGTCGTGGAGCCTTGTCGCCCAGCAGGTCGACGAGCTGCTCGCCGGCACCGACCGGCACACGCACCTGGACGGCGACACGCCCCGGCTCCAGTTCGGCGACTACGCGGCCTGGCGTGCACGCCGCACGACCGGCAAGCGCGCCGAGACCGACCTCGCCTACTGGCGCGACCTGCTCGCCGACACCCCCGCCCCGGACGTGCCCTGGAGACGTCCCGTGCCCGGCGAACGGCCGCACCAGGCGCGGGTGCTGCGCGTCCCGGTCGCCCGCGAGGTGACCGACCGACTCGCCGAGCAGTGCGCCACGTCCGGGGCCACCGAGTACATGGCGATGATGACCGTCCTCGCCTACGCCCTGTCCCGGGCGGCGGCCCAGGACCGGGTCGTCATCGGCAGCGACAGCGTGGGCCGGGACCGTGAGGAGTTCGAGGACGTCGTCGGGTTCTTCGTCCGCACGCATGCCTACAGCTTCGACATGGCGGGCACCCCGACGTTCCAGGAGGCACTCGGCCGGGTCAGGTCGACGCTCGTGGAGGCATCGGGACACCGGGACGTCTCCTACGCGCAGGTCGTGGAGGCCGTCGCCGCCGCCCGGGACGGGGACCGCAGCCCGCTGTTCTCCGTGATGCTGCGGATGCCGCCCCGTGAGGAACTGCCGCGCGAAGCCGCCCTGTTGCGTCCCGTCGACGTGGTCGCCGACGCCGGCGACGGCTCGGGCACGGCGCCGACGGCCAAGTTCGACCTCACCGTGGTGGTGCGTCCCACGGAAGCGGGCACCGTCCTGGACTTCGAGTACGACGCCGACACGGTCCAGGCGGAGTTCGCGGCCGCGCTCGGCGAGCGGTTCACGCGCCTGCTCCGCTTCGCCGCCGAGCAGCCGGCGCGTCCGCTGGCCGACGCTGGCCGCGCCGATCACCCCTTCGCCGAGCCGCTTCCCGCGCGGGACCTCGTCCCCGTCGCCGAGCGGTTCCGGCGCCGGGCCGCCGCCACCCCGGACGCCGTCGCCATCTCCTGGGCGGAAGGCGAGGTGACATACCGTCAGCTGGTCGCCGCGGTGGCGGGCGCCACGCAGAGCCTTCAGGCGGGGCAGCGCGTCGGTGTGCTGGGCGGCAAGTCGCCCGCCACCGTCGCCGCCCTCGTCGCCGCGCTCGGCGCCGGCGCCACCGCCGTCCTCCTGGACGACGGTCTGCCCGAACCGCGGCGCGCCGCCATGGTGGCCAAGGCCGGCGTCCGGCAGATCCTGCTCACCGAGCCGTCGACCGCGACGCAGGCGCCGGGCGACGCCACCGTGCAGCGCCTCTCCTTCGAGGAGCTCGCCAAGAGCACGGACGAGTCGCTCGGCCCCGTCCCCGCCCGGCCCTTGGAACCGGCGTACGTCTTCTTTACGTCCGGCACGACCGGCGAGGCCAAGGCGGTCGTCGGATCACACCGCGGCCTCGACCACTTCATCGACTGGGAGACCACGGAGTTCGGCGTGCACGCCGGGGACCGCGTGGCGCAGCTGACCACGCTCTCCTTCGACGCGGTCCTGCGCGACGTCCTCGTGCCGCTCACCCAGGGGGCCACCCTGTGCCTGCCGCCGGCGAGCGCACTGGACGACACGGCACGGATGGTGGACTGGCTGGCACGCGAGCGCGTCACCATCGTCCACACCACACCCAGCGTGGCGGCGTCCTGGCTGCGGGACACCGACCGGGCCACCGCGCCTCTGGCCGGCATGCGGCTGCTCTGCCTCGCGGGCGAGCCCCTCACCGGCCGGCTCGTCCAGGAGCTGCGTGAGCGGCTGCTGGGCCCGGACACCGAAGTCGTCAACTTCTACGGGCCCACCGAGACGACCATGATCAAGACGTTCCACCGGGTGACGGCCGAACAGGACGCGGGACCGGTGCCCGTCGGCCGCCCGCTGCCCGGCGCCCAGGCGGTCGTCCTGGGCGCGGACGGCTCCGTCCGCGGCCCCGGCGAACGCGGCGAGATCGTCATCCGGACGCCGTACCGGACCCTCGGCTACCTCGACGACGCCCGCGCAGCCTCCCACTTCCGCCCCAACCCGCTGTCCGACGACCCGGACGACCTCGTCTACCACACGGGAGACCTCGCAGTGGTCGGTGCCTTCGGCGAGATCCACGTCGAGGGGCGCAGCGACGATCTGCTCAAGGTGCGCGGCGTCCGGGTGCATCCTGCGGAGGTCGCGGCCGAGCTGACCACCCATCCGCACGTCCGTCAGGTCCACGTGGAGGCGGACAAGGAGGCGGACGGCTCGCTCGTCGCCTACGTCGTGCGCTCGCCCGGCTCCGCCCTGACCACGGAGGACCTGCGCCGCCACGCGCGCGAGCGGCTGCCGCTGGCGGTCGTCCCCTCCCTGTTCCTCTTCGTCGACCGGTTCGCGCTGCTGCCCAACGGCAAGCTGGACCGCTCCTCCCTCCGGGGCACCTCGTCTCCGGCCGCGCAGGAGCGGGTCGCGCCCCGCGACGACACCGAGACCCTGATCCGGTCCATGTGGTCCGAGCTCCTCGGCCACGACGACTTCGGCGTCACCGACGACTTCTTCGCCGTCGGCGGGCACTCACTGCTCGCCACCATCCTGCTCACGCGGATCCGCAAGAAGACCGGCCTGTCGCTTTCGCTGCGCAAGCTGCTGGAGGGACCGCGCATCGACCGTCTTGCCGCGTCCGTACGCGAATTGCGCAAGGACTCCGACGACCAGGCGAGCGACCTGCGGCTGACGCTGCGTCAGGGCGCTGCGGAGGGACCGCGGTTGTTCCTCGTGCACCCGATCGGCGGCGACGTGCTGTGCTTCCGGGAGGTGGCGTCGGCGCTGCCCGCCGAGTTCACGGTGATCGGGGTCCGCTCGCCCGGCCTGGACGGCGGCACCGTCTTCACCTCGGTCCAGGAGATGGCGGCCGCCTACCTCCACGAGGTGCTCAAGGTGCAGCCCGAGGGGCCGTACCACTTCGCCGGCTGGTCCATGGGAGGCGCCGTCGCCTACGAGATGGCACGCCAGCTCTCCTTCGAGGGCGTGCGCACCGCCTCCCTCGTGCTGCTGGACAGCTACGCGCCGGGCTCGAAGGCCTTCGAGCACTTCGCAGGACCCGACGCCGACCGGGTGGCGTCCTTCGCTCGCGATCTGGAGCGCATGACCGGCGAGACGGCCGACACCGCACTGCTCAGGGGCGAGAGGCCGGCGGCCGGCGAGGAGCAGCAGTCGCTGCGCCGCAGGTTCACGGTGTTCGACGCCAACGCCACCGCGCTGGTGAACTACCGGATGCGGCGCGCCCGCCTGAGGGACACCCGGCTCACGCTGCTGCTCGCCGGTGACCAGGCGCGACCGGAGGGGACGTCCCCGACCCTGGGCTGGGAGGAGGCACTGGGCACGCCGGTGCAGACTCGGACCGTGCCTGGCGCCGACCACTTCACCCTGGTCCAGCGGTCCCATGCCGCGCTCACGGCCGAGGAGATCGCCTGCGCGGTCGCACCCGGCCCCGCCGGCCAGGACGAGGAGCGCGGATGAACGCCGTGACCCCGCCGCGCTTCCGGGCGTACTCGGCACGCGATCTGGACGCGCTGCTGGACCGGTGCGGGGCGGACGCCGAGACGAAGCTCCAGATACGGGCCGTGGCCGCGGTCCTGCCGTTCCGGACCAACCAGTATGTGGTCGACGAGCTCATCGACTGGGACGACGTGCACGACGACCCGGTCTTCCGGCTGGTGTTTCCGCAGCCCGACATGCTGGCCGCGGACGAGCTGAAGACCGTGACGGACCTGCTGCGCGAGGAGGCGGGCCCCGCCCGTCTCGCGCCCGCCGTGCGGGAGATCCGCGCGGGGATGAACGCGCACCCGGCGGGCCAGACGGACCAGAACGTCCCCCTTTGGCAGGGGCAGCGGCTCTCGGGCGTACAGCACAAGTACCAGGAGACGCTGCTCTACTTCCCGCGCCAGGGCCAGACCTGCCACGCGTACTGCACCTACTGCTTCCGCTGGGCACAGTTCGTCGGGGTGCCCGAGCTGAAGATGGCCGCGGAGAAGGACGACGTCGACGCCCTCGCCGCCTACCTGCGGCACCACACCGAGATCACCGACATCCTGGTGACCGGCGGCGACCCGCTCATCATGCGCACCGACAACCTGCGGCGCGCGCTGGAACCCTTCCTCGCCCCGGGAATGGAGCACGTCAAGAACATCCGGATCGGCACCAAGGCACTGACCTACTGGCCCTACCGGTTCACCGACGACGAGGACGCCGACGACCTCATGCGCCTGTTCGAGGAGGTCCGCGACCGCGGCCGCCACCTCGCGGTCATGGCTCACGTCACGCATCCCCGCGAGCTTCACCCGGAAGCCGTGAGCCGCGCGATCCAGCGGATCCGGTCGACCGGCGCCGTGATCCGCACCCAGGCGCCTCTGGTGAGGTCGATCAACGACGACGCCGCCGTCTGGCAGGAGATGTGGACCCGCGCCGTCGCCCTCGACGCCGTGCCCTACTACATGTTCGTGGAGCGCGACACCGGCCCGCGCCAGTACTTCGAGGTTCCGCTCGTGCGCGCCTGGCAGATCTACCGGGAGGCCCTGTCGTCCGTGACCGGGCTGGCCCGCACGGTCCGCGGCCCGTCCATGTCCGCCACTCGCGGCAAAGTGGTCGTCGACGGAGTGACCCGGATCGCCGGACAGCCCGCGCTCGCCCTGCGCTATCTGCAGGCCAGGGACCCGGACGTGGTCGGCCGGCCGTTCTTCGCACGGTTCGATGCGCAGGCGACCTGGGTGACGGACCTGCGGCCGCTGTCGCCGTCGGACGCGCCCTTCCTGGACCAGACGGCCGGAGCCCGTCCGGCGGACCGGATCACGGACAGTCCCTGAGCCCCACCGGGGCGGCGGCGACCGCCCAGGACGTCCCGCACCGGCCCGCCCGACCCCTCTGCCCGCCCGCAACACCGCTATGTCAGGAGACCGAATGTCCGCGTCGGCAGCGCTGCCGCTGGTGGTGCAAGCAGGTTCCACCACCGACCTCGGAGACCTCATCCAACACGACCGGGACGAACTCCGCTCGGCGCTCCACACCCATGGAGCGCTCCTCTTCCGGGGCTTCGACATCGACGGCGTCGACGGACTGCAGTCGACCGTCAACGCCCTGTCCGGGGAGACGCTCACCTACACCGAGGCCTCCTCCCCGCGCACCTCGATCCAGGGCAATGTGTACACGTCCACCGACCACCCGGCCGAGGAGGAGATCTACCTCCACAACGAGTGCTCCTACCAGGACACCTGGCCGATGACGCTGTACTTCTACTGCCTGCGCGCGCCGCAGACGCTGGGATCGACGCCGCTCGCCGACACCCGGCGGCTGTACGCGGCGATCGACCCCGCCGTACGGGAGGAGTTCACGCGACGGCGCTGGAGTCTGGTGCGCAACTACCACCCCAACTTCGGCGTCCCGTGGCCCAAGGTGTTCGGCACCGACAGCCGGGCCGAGGTGGAGGCGTACTGCAAGGAGCACGGGCTGATCCCCGAGTGGACCGGCGAGGACGGGCTGCGCACCCGCGTGGTGCGGGACGCGCTGCACCGCCACCCGCGCACCGGCGAGGACGTGTGGTTCAACCACCTCACCTTCTTCCACGTGACCACGCTCCCCGAGGACGTCCAGGAGGGCCTGCTCGCCCTGTTCGGCGAGGACGGCCTGCCCACGAACACCTACTACGGCGACGGCGGACGCATCCCCGACGACGTGATGGACCACCTGCGCAGCTGCTACGAGGACTGCCGGGTCCGCTTCGACTGGCAGCAGAACGACATCCTCGTGGTGGACAACATGCTGTCCAGCCACGGCCGGGAGCCCTTCACCGGCGACCGGAGGATCGCCGTCGCGATGGCGGAGCCGCACACCGCCGGACAGGGAGACCCGCGATGAGCGTGCGGAACACGGCTACCCCGGCGCCCGGCGGACCCGTGGTACTCGGGATCTCGGCCCACTTCCACGACTCGGCGGCGGCGCTGCTGGTCGACGGTCGGCTCGTGGCCGCCTCCCACGAGGAGCGCCACACCCGGCGCAAGCAGGATCCCGACCTGCCCATCGACGCCGTGCGCGACTGCCTGGACCAAGCCGGTCTGCGCATCACCGACGTGGACTGCGTGGCCTACTACGAGGACCCGGCGAAGAAGCTCCACCGCCAGCTGTGGACCGGCCTGCCGGCCTTCCCCGACAGCAGCGCGAGTGCCCTGTACCGCCTGGACGCCGACCGGCCGCTGCGGGAGATCCGCAACCTGCTGGGCTGGGAGGGCCGGGTCGAGTTCGTCGACCACCACCTCTCCCACGCCGCGAGCGCCTACTACTTCTCCGGATTCGACGACAGCGCCGTGCTGACGGTCGACGCCGTCGGCGAGTGGGCCACCACCAGCTGGGGGATCGGCCGGGGCGCTTCGCTCGAACTGACCGAGCAGGTGGAGTTCCCCCACTCCCTGGGCCTGCTCTACAGCGCGGTCACCGGCTACCTCGGCTTCGAGGTGAACGAGGGCGAGTACAAGGTGATGGGGCTCGCCCCCTACGGCGAACCGCGGTTCCGGGACGAGATCGGCCGGCTGATCCATGTCACCGAGGACGGGTCGTTCCGGCTCGACCTGGACTACTTCGACTTCACCAACCCGGACGGCATGCTCGGTGAGCGCTTCACGTCCCTGATCGGCGTGGCACCGCGGGTGCCGGAGTCGGAGATCGACAAGGTCCACCACGACCTGGCGCGCAGCATCCAGGTGGTGACCGAGGAAACCCTGCTCCGCATGGTCGACAAGGCCCACCGCATGTCGGGCAGCGAGAACCTGTGCATGGCCGGAGGCGTGGCCCTCAACGTCGTCGCCGTGCGCCGCATCGTCGAGGAGGGCCCCTTCGCCAGGGTGTTCGTGCAGCCGGCCGCTGGCGACGCGGGCGGCAGCCTCGGGTGCGCGGCGGTGGCCCACCAGCGCCTGACCGGGGAGCGGCCCCGACAGGACCGCCTGACCTCCGTGCTCCTCGGCTCCGGCACGGACTCCGACGGTATCGCCCGGCTGCTCGGCGCGCACGCCGACCAGCCCTTCGCGGACTTCCGCGGGGACGAGGCAGGTCTGCTCGACGCCGTCGCGGGGCGACTGGCCGACGGCAAGGTGATCGGCTGGTACCACGGCCGGGAGGAGTTCGGGCCCCGTTCCCTCGGCGGACGGTCGATCCTGGCCGACCCACGGGGCGACGACACGCGGGACCGGATCAACGCCTCGGTCAAGATGCGCGAGGCGTTCCGGCCGTTCGCCCCCGCCGTGCTGGCCGAGCACGCGCACGAGCACTTCCGGCTCGACCACGAGTCGCCGTTCATGCTGGAGACCTGCGAGGTCGTGTCGCCGCTGTCGCTGCCAGCCATCACCCACGTGGACAAGTCGGCCCGCGTCCAGACCGTCACCGAGGGAACGAACGGGCGCTTCTACCGCCTCATCCGGACGTTCGCCGACCGAACAGGCTGCCCGCTGCTCCTGAACACCTCGTTCAACCTCCGAGGAGAGCCGATCGTCCACACCCCCGTCGACGCCCTGCTCTGCTTCCTGAGGTCGGACATCGACTGCCTGGTGCTCGACGACTTCTTTCTGGACCGCGAAGCCCTCCCGCAGTCCTGGGTGACGTGGTTCAAGGGCACCCGGCCACCGCACCGGAGCCGGGTGAGCGACAGCGTCTACACCCTGCTTTGACAGCGATGGGCACTCCGTTGCCCAATGGGGGAGTTCAGGCCGGGGCCGAGACCGTCAGGTCACGGCCCCGGGCTCTCGGCTCGGCTTCGGTGCCTGCGGAGTTACTCCAGCCAGGGGCCCGACACCGGCAGGGCGGCGATCCGGCGCTGTCCCTGATGGGAAGTCTTCTTCTTCAGCTCGAGGTTCTCGTAGAGGGGGCTTCGCGGTCACCCTGGCGAGCCCGTCGAGCTTGCCCTGGAGCTTGGTCGCCCTGGCGGTGGCCTCCCGTAGCCGCTTACGCAGGTCGGCGATGGTCTCGTCACGTTGGACTTCTCCCGGCGTACGGAGCACCGGACGGGCGACCCGGGCGTCCCACTCGGCCAGGATCTCCTCGGCGCGGTGGACGGTGGCGTGGCTGATCTTCGCCTCGCGCGCCAGGTTCTCCTTGGTCAGCGCGCCGTCGGTGTGCAGCGGCTCGCCGGCCAGCAGGCGGGCCATGGCCTCGCGGAGCTTCTTCTCGGTGGCGGCGGACACCGGCATCAGGCGTTCTCCTTCATCTTGTCGAACTGTGCGGTTGCCGAGCGGAGGGTCTGTACGGTCCGGTCTTCGGTGTAACTCCCGATCATGGAAGTAGCACCTGATGAGCGACGTGACTGTCTCTGCCGAGGCGGTTGAAGAGGTTCGGCCGGCCGAGTTGTCGGCGGACGTGCTGGACGAGCAGTTGATCGGGCAGTTGGTCGACCGGGCCCGCGCGAGCGGGCTGCAGCTGACCGGTGAGGGCGGGCTGCTGCAGCAGCTGACCAAGCGAGTGCTGGAGTCCGCTCCCGAAGGTGAGATCACCGACCACCTCGGCTACGAGAAGCATGACCCGGCCGGTGCCGGCAGAGGCAACAGCCGCAACGGGGTTCGGTCCAAGACCGTGCTGACCGACGTCGGCCCGGTTCAGATCACGGTGCCGCGTGACCGCGACGGCAGCTTCGAGCCGCAGATCGTCAAGAAGCGCCAGCGGCGGCTGACCGGTGTCGAAGAGATGGTCCTTTCGCTGTCCGCGCCCGGCCTACTGACTTCAGCTCGTCGGGGTGAATTTTCGCGAAGTCGCTGAAGGACCTGTGGTGGCGGCTGTATTCCGTGGTGGGTGAGGTATGCGGATGGGGGCGGGCTGACCGCTGCGGGGCGGCAGCGACGTGAAACGGTACGAATGCAGGCAGCCGAGCTGTTCGAGCAGAAGATCAAGCCGCCGGAGGCCGCAAGGCTCCTGCGGGTGAGCCTGAAATCGGCCTACCAGTGGCACCAGTTGTGGCGGAACGGTGGTCGTGAGGCTCTGGCCTCGCGTGGCCCGAGCGGTTCGCGGTGCCGTCTGTCACCGCGCTGCCTGGAGAAGCTCGCCGGCTATCTCGAGCAGGGCCCGGCCGCGCACGGCTGGGTGGAGGACCAGGTGTGGACCGCGACGCGGGTGGCCACGCTGATCGGCCGGAAGTTCCACGTCTCCTACAGCGTCTCGGGTGCGACGAGGCTGATGCACCGGCTCGGCTTCAGCCCGCAGGTCCCCGCGCGGCGGGTGGCCGAGCGTGATGAGCAGGCAGTGGCTGTGTGGAAGGAGGCGACCTGGGCGGAGGTAAAAGAGCCCGGGCGGCCTGCGGGGGCTACATCTGCTTCGAGGACGAGGCAGGCTTCACCCGTCGGCCGCCCGGGGGACGCACCTGGGGCCGGCGCGGCCGCACCCCGCAGGTGACGGTGAGTGGCCGCCGCTCGGGGCGCCTGTCGGTGGCCGGGCTGATCGCGATGCGGCCCGGTTCCCGGACCCGGCTGTGCCACCGCCTGCGCACCCACCGGGCGGGCAAAGGCACGCGCCGCAGCATGGGCGAGCGGGACTTCATCGCGTTGATCGACAGTGTCCACCAGCTCGTCAAGGCGCCGATCGTGCTGGTGTGGGACCGCTTGAACACCCACGTCTCCCGCGCCATGGGCGAGCTGATCGCCGAGCGTGAGTGGCTGACGGTGTTCCTGCTGCCCGCCTACTCACCCGACCTCAACCCGGTCGAGTGGGTATGGGCACACATCAAACGCAGCCTCGCCAACCTCGCCGTCGTCGTCCTCGACCGGCTCGAAGCACTCGTACGCAACCGGCTCAAGCGCCTTCAGTACCGGTCCGGCACCCTCGACGGCTTCATAGCCGGCACCGGCCTGACTCTCGACGAACCACCGTCACCCTGACCCGCCGAAGTCAGTAACGCGCAGACGACCCCTGGACCGTCCTCCCCGCCGACGCGGGGGTGCTCCGGAAGCCGGCGCGCTCATCGCCGGCGGCTACCGGTCCTCCCCGCCGACGGGGGGTGCTCCGCATCCGCGGGTAGCGGTAGAGGAGCGGATGCGGTCCTCCCCGCCGACGCGGGGGTGCTCCGGTGTGGGAGCACGCCGTGAACCTCGCCACCGAGTCCTCCCCGCCGACGCGGGGGTGCTCCGCCAACATCGTCGATCAGCCTTATCCCAGGTCGGTCCTCCCCGCCGACGCGGGGGTGCTCCGCCGCGATCCGGCAGCGCTCCCGCATCGGCATGGTCCTCCCCGCCGACGCGGGGGTGCTCCGGCTGCCGCCGGGAAGAAGGCGGTTGGCGCCTAGTAGTGCTTCGTTACGTCGAGTGATCTCGCGTGGTGGTGGGCATCTTCTCCGGTATGAGGTTGGGGGAGGTGGAACGGCTCCGGGGTGAGTTATCGGAGTTTGTTGCCGATGTGTTCGCCTCGCTGCCGCGGCGGGATCAGCGGCGGTGGGGCGATTGTTATCTGCGGGGCCTGATGCTGGACGGCCGGCGGAAGTCGGTCCAGCCGATGGCCGGGCGGCTGCCGGACGGGAACATGCAAGCCCTGCAGCAGTTCGTGAACCAGTCGCCGTGGGATCCGCTGCCCGTCAGACAGCGGATCGCCGAGCGGCTGTCCGAAGTTGTCAGGCCCGAGGTGTGGGTGATCGATGACGTGTCGTTCCCCAAGTGCGGCAAGGCGTCGGTCGGGGTGGCCCGCCAGTACTGCGGAGCGGTCGGCAAACGCGCGAACTGCCAGGTCGCGGTCAGCGTCCATGCCGCCACCGACACTGCGTCGTGCCCGTTGGAGTGGCAGTTGTATCTGCCGCGTGAGTGGACGGACGAGCCGGACCGATGCCGCAGGGCAGGTGTCCCTGACGACGTGGTGCACCGGGAAAAGTGGCGTCTCGCCCTCGGCCTCCTGGACACACTGGCCGAGTGGCAGTTGAAGGCGCCGGTCGTGGTCGCCGACGCCGGCTACGGCGTCAGCACCCCCTTTCGGCTCGGTCTTGAGGAGCGAGGACTGTCCTATGTCCTGGCCCTGAACGGGAAGGAAGTCGCCCACCCGGAGGATGCCGAGCCGCACCAGCCCGCTTATGGCGGACTCGGACCGCCCACCCTTGCCCGCTACCGGACCCCACCGCGAGCCGTCTCCGTCCTCGCAGCGCAGGCGGGTACGCAGCGGTTCACCGAGGTGACCTGGAGGCAGGGCAGCAAAGGCGCGATGACCTCACGGTTCGCGGTGCTGACAGTGCGGCCCGCGGGCAAGCAGTCCCTGGCCGCAGCCCAGGAGGCGGGCGGTGGCCGCAACCGGTGGGACGGCGTCCTGCCCGCCCAGACCCTCCTGGTCGAGTGGCCGGAGGGCCAGGACGCTCCGACGGACTACTGGATATCGAACCTGCCCGCCACCACACCGGCCGCTGACCTGGTGCGTTGGGCCAAGATGCGCTGGCGGATCGAGCACGATTACCGCGAACTCAAGCACGGACTGGGACTGGACCACTTCGAGGGCCGCACCTGGCGCGGCTGGCACCACCACGTCACCCTCGTCACCGCCGCACAGGCCTTCCTCACCCTCAGGCGGCTCGACCCAAAAGTCCGCACACCGGCCTGACCCTCTACCAGGTCCTCGACGCTCTTCAGGACCTGCTGAGGTGCTGGACCGGTACATGCACCACCTGCGGACGCCCCCTGCCCAGCCCTCGGAGCATCCGCAGACAGCCCAGAACCTAACGAAGCACTACTAGGCCGGTTCGTTTGGATCACTTCCGCTGGCCGAGGTTGTAGTTGATGATGTCCATGTGACCAACCGCATCAGCGCTCTGATCTCGGCCTTCGGCGTCCTTGCCAGCGTGGTACTGGTCGTTGCGGGCGTTCGTGAGTACCGCTCTGGCGCGTCGGTCCTCTGGCTCGTGGCTGGAGCCGTGATCTTCCTCAGCGCTTTGTACACGCTCGTGCGGGACGTGCGGCGACTTCGCACTGGGCCAACCGCCTGACAGCGGCGCCGTTCCAACCAGCCCTGCCAGTCGTTGTTCGTGTGTGCCGTTGACTGACGCGCAGTCGGCGCGAATCGAGCCGTTATTCCCGGATCGGACACCGCGGCAGGGTGGCCGGTGGCGGGATCACCGAGAAGTGATCGACGCGATCGCCTGGAAGTTCCAGACAGGATCGCAGTGGATCCACCTACCAGAGAAGTACGGCAACTGGCGAGGCGTCTACAACCGGCTGCGGATGTGGGCCATCGACGGCACATGGGAGCGGGTGTTCACCGCGCTGGTCGCACAGGCCGACGCCGACGACAACCTCAACTGGGCCGTCTCGGTGGACTCCACCATCGTGCGTGCACACCAGCATGCGGCGGGGGTCCGCAAAAAGGGGCTCCAGCAGGCGAACCGGCAGACCACGCCATCGGCCGGTCCCGGGGCGGACTGACCACAAAGATCCACCTGGCCTCTGATGCCCACTGCTGGCCGCTGGCCTTCGTGCTCACCGCTGCACAGGCTGGTGATGCACCCGCCTTCGCTCACGTCATGGCTCGCCTTCGCGTTCCTCGACGGCGAGGACGCCCCCGCACCAGGCCGGATGTGGTCCTGGCCGATAAGGCGTACTCCTCCCGCGCGATCCGCGAGCACCTGCGTAAGCGCGGTATCCGGGCGGTCATTCCCGTTCCGGCCGATCAGCGGGGACACCGGCTGCGGCGAGGCAGCCGGGGCGGCAGACCGCCCGCCTTCGACCGCGAGGCATACAAGCAGCGCAACACCGTCGAACGCTGCATCAACCGCTTGAAACAGTGGCGGGGTATCGCCACCCGTTACGAGAAGACCGCGACCATCTACCTGGCCGGACTCCACATCGCAGGCATCTTCCTCTGGTCAGCGCGGTGATCCAAACGAAACTGCCTAGTCCTCCCCGCCGACGCAGGGGTGCTCCGTCCATGAACCCCTGGAAGGATCACCATGGACCGTCCTCCCCGCCGGGGAGTGTAAATCTAACGGCGGATCCGACGATCATGGGAGAGACGCCAAGTGACTGATACCGCCGTGGAGTTGGAGACCGTGGAGCCCGTCGAGAGTGCCCAGTCCGGGCAGCCTGTGCCCGTGTCCGACGAGCAGCTCGTCGCGATGCTGGTGGAACGTGCCCGGTCGGAGGGGCTGCAGCTGAGCGGGCAGGGTGGGCTGCTGCAGCAGCTGACCAAGCGGGTGCTTGAGTCCGCCCTGGAGGGCGAGATCACCGATCACGTCGGCTACGAGAAGCACGACCCGGCCGGTGCCGGCAGCGGCAACAGCCGTAACGGGGCCCGGTCCAAGACCGTGCTGACCGACATCGGCCCGGTG
>NZ_JBHYQH010000061.1:0-28377 GCF_042746715.1 Streptomyces sp. NPDC058741
GTCCATACGCGCCGCCCGCCCGCACCTTGATCCGGGGCCCGGGAAACCTCCCTACGAAACCACCGCGGGATCGGCCGACTTGGGCGCGGACCCGGCGTTGTCCTCGTCACCCATGGCGATTCCGCGCCGTTTTGACACGTACACAGCCCCCGCGATCACGAGGAACGCGAGGACCGCGATCAGGATCCGCGCCCCCACGCTCTCGTCCGGGCCGTAGGAGAACTTGATCACCGCCGGGGCGATGAGCAGCGACACCAGGTTCATGACCTTCAGCAGCGGGTTGATCGCGGGCCCCGCGGTGTCCTTGAAGGGGTCGCCGACCGTGTCGCCGATCACGGTCGCCGCGTGCGCCTCGCTGCCCTTGCCGCCGTGATGGCCGTCCTCGACGAGCTTCTTGGCGTTGTCCCAGGCGCCGCCGGAGTTGGCGAGGAACACCGCCATCAGCGTCCCCGCGCCGATCGCGCCCGCCAGGTAGGCGCCGAGCGCTCCGACACCGAGCGTGAACCCGATGAAGATGGGCGCCATCACGGCCAGCAGACCCGGAGTGGCGAGCTCGCGCAGGGCGTCCTTGGTGCAGATGTCGACGACCTTGCCGTACTCCGGCTTCTCGCTGTAGTCCATGATCCCGGGCCTCTCGCGGAACTGCCGCCGCACCTCGAAGACCACGGAACCGGCCGACCGCGACACGGCGTTGATCGCCAGGCCCGAGAAGAGGAAGACGACCGCCGCGCCCGCGATGAGACCCACGAGGTTGTTGGGCTGCGAGATGTCCATCATCAAGGTCATCGGGGCGCCCTCGCCGCTGAGCTTCTCGCCCACGTCCTGCGCTCCGGTGACGATCGCGTCGCGGTACGACCCGAACAGCGCGGACGCCGCGAGCACGGCCGTGGCGATCGCGATGCCCTTGGTGATCGCCTTGGTGGTGTTGCCGACAGCGTCCAGGTTGGTGAGCACCTGCGCGCCCGCGCCCTGGACGTCACCGGACATCTCGGCGATGCCCTGCGCGTTGTCGGAGACCGGCCCGAAGGTGTCCATCGCGACGATCACACCGACCGTGGTGAGCAGGCCGGTGCCGGCCAGCGCCACCGCGAACAGCGCCAGCATGATCGACGTACCGCCGAGCAGGAACGCCCCGTACACGCCGAGCCCGATCAACAGGGCCGTGTAGACGGCGGACTCGAGACCGACGGAGATACCGGCGAGGACGACGGTGGCCGGGCCGGTGAGCGAGGTCTTGCCGATGTCCCTGACGGGACGCCGGGTGGTCTCGGTGAAGTAGCCGGTGAGTTGCTGGATGAGGGCGGCGAGCACGATACCGATCGCCACCGCGACGAGCGCCAGGATCCGCGGATCGCCGTCCTTGCCCTGGATCGCGGCGTCGGTGACACCGTCCAGCTCGGAGTACCTCCCGGGCAGGTAGACGAAGACGGCCACCGCCACCAGCGCGAGCGAGATCACCGCGGAGATGAAGAACCCGCGGTTGATGGCGCTCATGCCGCTGCGGTCGGAGCGCCTCGGCGCCACCGCGAAGATGCCGATCATCGCCGTGATCACGCCGATCGCCGGCACGAGCAGCGGGAAGGCCAGCCCCGCGTCGCCGAAGGCCGCCGAGCCCAGGATCAGGGCGGCGACCAGGGTCACGGCGTAGGACTCGAAGAGGTCGGCCGCCATGCCTGCGCAGTCGCCGACGTTGTCGCCCACGTTGTCGGCGATGGTCGCGGCATTGCGGGGGTCGTCCTCCGGAATGCCCTGTTCGACCTTGCCGACCAGGTCGGCGCCGACGTCGGCGGCCTTGGTGAAGATGCCGCCGCCGACTCGCATGAACATCGCGATCAGCGCTGCCCCGAGGCCGAAGCCCTCCAGCACCTTCGGCGCGTCGGCCGCGTACACCAGCACGACGCACGCGGCGCCGAGCAGGCCGAGACCGACGGTGAACATGCCGACCACGCCGCCCGTGCGAAATGCGATCTTCATCGCCTTGTGCGAGACGGCGGTCAGATCCTTTTCCGGCTCGCCTGCCGCCGGGGTGGCCTCGCGCGCCGCCGCGGCGACACGCACATTGCTGCGGACGGCGAGCCACATACCGATATAGCCGGTGGCCGCCGAGAAAGCCGCTCCGATCAGGAAGAACACCGAACGTCCGGCACGCTGATTCCAGTCGTCCGCGGGCAGCAGCATGAGCAGGAAGAACACGACCACGGCGAATACGCCGAGCGTGCGCAACTGTCGTGCCAGATAGGCGTTCGCGCCTTCCTGGACCGCCGCCGCGATCTTCTTCATGCTGTCGGTGCCCTCGCCGGCCGCGAGCACCTGGCGTACCAGGGCGCCCGCGACCGTCAGAGCCGCCAGGGCGACGACCGCGATGACCACGATGAGGACGCGGTCGCCATCGGTCAGTACGGCGGCTGCGAGGTCCGTGGGATGGCCCGACTGTCGTGAGAGAGAAAGCCCCGCCATTCGTCCTCCTTGACGCTTGGGCTGAGCTCAAGATGTGGACGGTATTGTAGGTACCGGAACCCGATCAAAACAGAGCGCGATAAACGGAAATAGCCTTCCGAGGTAATGCCCTGAAAGCATTCCGGAACGGCCGATGACCGCGCGAATGATCATGAATGAATTCACGCGATGAACGGCACAGCACCCACTGTAAAGGCGATCACCGACACCCGCACATGACGAAGGGCCCCACGGGTGGGGCCCTTCGTCTGGAGCAGTGTGCGCAGTGGCCGGTTCAGACCAGGATCGTCGGCGGTGGCGTGGTCGGCCAGGTCATCTTGATCGATCCGCCGTGCTCCCCGGCGCTGACTTCGACGTCGTCGACGAGGCCGCTGATGACCGCGAGGCCCATCTCGTCCTCCTCGGCTTCCCCGTCGGCGCCGGCACCGGAGGCGCGCTCGCCCGGGACCGCGTGCGGGGCCTCGTCGCCGACCTCGATGGAGAACTGCTTCTCCTCCTCGATCAGCAGCACCTTCACCGGTGCCGAGATCCCACCCGTCTGATGCAGTCCGACGGCCCGGGTGCACGCCTCGCCGACAGCGAGCCTGACCTCGTCGAGGACGGCCTCGTCCACTCCGGCCCTGCGCGCCACCGCTGCCGCCACCAGCCGGGCGGTCCTGACGTGCTCGGGCAGCGCGCTGAAGAGGAGTTCAACGGTGGCCATGCATCCCCCTCGCAACTTCGGGCGTGCGGTCGAGGGGCTCCGGGCCGCCGAAAGCCGGGCCCCCTCGGTCTTCACTTCTGCCGGACGTCGGCCGGCCCGGGCACGGGGCCCGGGACCGGTGTCAGTCGGTAGCCGCAACCGCTTCCTCGACCGAGGTGTGAATCGGGAACACCTTGGTGAGGCCGGTGATGCGGAAGATCTTCAAAATGCGCTCCTGGTTGCAGACCAGTCGCAGGGAGCCCTCATGGGCTCGCACGCGCTTCAGGCCGCCGACCAGTACGCCGAGTCCGGTGGAGTCGAGGAAGTCCACGCCCTCCATGTCGACGACAAGGTGGAAACTGCCGTCGTTCACCAGCTCGACCAACTGCTCGCGCAGCTTGGGCGCGGTATATACGTCGATTTCGCCACCGACCCTGACGATCGTGCGATCGCCCATGGTCTCGGTCGACAGGGACAGGTCCACGGATCCTCCAGCACCTAGCTATCGAGCGGTCGCCCTCGGGGCATCTCGGCTTCAGCCCTTGGACGCTTCGCCAGCCGCGATGGCATTCAATCACTTACCGGCAGGCGTGCACGACGCCTTGGCTCCATTGTCCGCTACGCCAGTGACACACTCGGTGCCGATGGCCAAGAATCACCGATCCGATCGACCTCTGACGGACCCCGCCTCCCGGCCCGCGCCGGGCGCGGTCCTGGACCGGCTCGCGTCCGGTCCGAGCAGGGCTTCGCGCATCACTCATACGGAGCACTTGCCCCCGCGCGAGGGTCGCCATGCAGTCTGGCCGGACCGGATCCGGGCCGAGGTCGTCGCGGCCGTGCGTGCCGCGGGGGTCGAGCACCCCTGGGCCCACCAGGCCCTCGCCGCCGAGCACGCCCTGGACGGCAACTCGGTCGTCGTCGCCACCGGCACCGCCTCCGGCAAGTCCCTGGCCTACCTCGTGCCGGTCCTGTCCACCCTCCTGGACGGCGCCGAGGCCCCGAACGGACGCGGCGCGACCACCCTCTACCTGGCACCCACCAAGGCCCTCGCGGCGGACCAGTGCCGTTCCGTGAAGGAACTTTCACATCCTTTGGGCCATTCGGTGCGCGCGGCCGTCTACGACGGCGACACCCCCTTCGAGGAACGCGAGTGGATCCGCCAGTACGCCAACTACGTGCTGACCAACCCGGACATGCTCCACCGGGGCGTCCTGCCCTCCCACCCCCGCTGGTCCTCCTTCCTGAAGGCCCTGAAGTACGTCGTCGTCGACGAGTGCCACACCTACCGCGGCGTCTTCGGCTCGCACGTCGCCCAGGTGCTGCGCCGCCTTCGCCGCCTGTGCGCCCGCTACGGCTCCTCCCCCGTGTTCCTGCTGGCCTCCGCGACGGCCGCCGAGCCCGCGGTGGCCGCCCGCCGCCTCACCGGCCTGCCGGTCGTGGAGGTCGCCGACGACGCCTCGCCCCGCGGTGAGCTGGTGTTCGCCCTGTGGGAGCCGCCGCTGACCGAACTGCAGGGCGAGAAGGGCGCCCCCGTCCGCCGTACGGCCACCGCCGAGGCCGCCGACCTGCTCACCGACCTCACCGTGCAGGGCGTGCGCTCGGTCGCCTTCGTCCGCTCCCGGCGCGGCGCCGAGCTGATCGCCGTCATCTCCCAGGAGCGACTGGCCGAGGTCGACCGGTCGCTCGCCCGGCGTGTCGCGGCCTACCGGGGCGGCTATCTCCCGGAGGAGCGGCGCGCCCTCGAACAGGCCATCCATTCGGGTGAACTCCTGGGTCTCGCGGCGACGAACGCCCTGGAACTCGGCATCGACATCTCCGGTCTCGACGCGGTCGTCATCGCCGGCTACCCCGGCACCCGCGCCTCCCTTTGGCAGCAGGCGGGCCGGGCGGGTCGCTCCGGGCAGGGCGCGCTGGCCGTCCTGGTGGCGCGTGACGACCCCCTGGACACCTTCCTCGTCCATCACCCCGAGGCCCTGTTCGACCAGCCGGTCGAGTCCACGGTCCTCGACCCGGACAACCCCTACGTCCTCGCCCCGCACCTGTGCGCGGCCGCCGCGGAGCTGCCCCTGACCGACGAGGACCTCGCCCTGTTCGGCCCGGCCGGCGAGGCCCTGCTGCCCCAGCTGGAGGCCGCGAAGCTGCTGCGCCGCCGCACCAGGGCGTGGCACTGGACCCGCCGCGAACGGGCCGCCGACCTGACCGACATCCGCGGTGAGGGCGGACGCCCGGTCCAGGTCGTCGAGTCCGGCACGGGCCGGCTGCTCGGCACGGTCGACGCGGGCGCCGCGCACTCCACGGTCCACGACGGGGCCGTCCACCTCCACCAGGGCCGCACCTACCTGGTGCGGTCACTCGACCTGGAGGAGTCCGTCGCCCTCGTCGAGGAGGCCGCCCCGCCCTACTCCACGGTCGCCCGCGACACCACCTCCATCTCCGTCCTGGAGACCGACGTCGAGGTCCCCTGGGGGGACGGCCGGCTCTGCTACGGCTCCGTCGAGGTCACCAACCAGGTCGTCTCCTTCCTCCGCCGCCGTCTCATCACCGGGGAAGTCCTCGGCGAGATGAAGCTCGACCTCCCTCCGCGTACGCTGCGCACCCGGGCCGTGTGGTGGACCGTCACCGAGGACCAGCTGGACCGGGCCCGGATCAGCCCGGAGATCCTCGGCGGCTCGCTGCACGCCGCCGAGCACGCCTCGATCGGCCTGCTGCCCCTCTTCGCGACCTGCGACCGCTGGGACATCGGCGGCGTGTCGGTCCCGCTCCACCCCGACACGCTCCTGCCCACCGTCTTCGTCTACGACGGGCATCCCGGCGGCGCGGGCTTCGCGGAGCGCGCCTTCCACACCGCCCGCTCGTGGCTCACCGCCACCCGGGAGGCCATCGCCTCCTGTGAGTGCGAGGCCGGCTGCCCGTCCTGCATCCAGTCCCCCAAGTGCGGCAACGGCAACGACCCGCTGCACAAGAGGGGGGCGGTACGGCTGCTCACGGTGCTGCTCCAGGGGGCTCCGGAGGAGGAGCAGGCGGACTCGGCTCAACACCCCGCGCGGCCCCAGGCCCGCCAACCGGATCCGGAGGTGCCGGGGAGCCGGCCCGCGTCCTGAACGGCGCCGGCGGCGCCTCGCTGGGTCAAGGGCGGGAGGCGGCGCCTCGCACGCGGTCACAGGCGGGAGACGGCACCTCGCACGCGGTCACGGGCGCCGCCGCGTTCGCCGGGGGCCCCGCCCGTGCCCTCACCTTCGCCGTGAACGGCCCCCGTCCCGACGCCGCCGTCACGTCCGAGACCTCCCCGGCAACCTCGCACCGCACGAGCCGCACACCCTGCGCCCGGGCCACCCGGCCCGCCCGCGCACAGGCCGCCGTAGCTCCCTCGGCCCAGTGGTCCGCCGCCGCGAGCGCGGCGAGATCCGCGCCGCCCGCCGCACGGTGCCGGACCACGACGGCCTGCCCCAGGGCGAGGACCACGCCGAACACCACGCACAGCACGGCGATCGCCCCGACGCTCCAGACGGTGGCGGACCCGCGGTCGAAACCGCCGCGACGCCCATGACACAGGTCCGGTACGGACCGTACGGACCTCCGCCGGCAGCAATCGCACCGCCCTCGCGGCCGCCGCGCTCGGCCCGCCGGCGGTCCCGTCCCTTTCATCGCCCCACCGCCTCCTCCACCGACGCCACCGCCTCCTCACGAACGGAGAAGGACAGTCCCCGCAGCAGCGGCGGCCGGGCCACGACGCTCACCCGGACGTGCTCCGCCCCGCGTTCGACGCTGATCCGCGCTCCGGGCGGCGCCACCTCGCGGGCCATTCGCACGACCGCGCCGGGCGGGTCCTGGCGGGCAGCCGCCCGGGCGCCCGTCCGCGCCGCGTCCACGCACTGGATCTGCGCGGCCACGACCAGCAGCCCCCACACCAGTGCCATGGCGAACATCACCAGCACGGGCAGCACCACGGCCGACTCCGCCGTGACGAACCCCCCGTCCGCGTCCCTGTCACATCCGGGCATCAAGGGCGTCCTTCACGATGCTCTGCAGCTCGGCGCTGACCGGACCGCTCGTGACGACCTTGTAGAGGACCACCGCGAACGCCACCGCCGCCACGATCCCCATCGCGTACTCGGAGGTGACCATGCCCCCGTCCTTCCGCACCGCCCGCATCCCGCACACCAGGGCACACAGCCGTGCCCGTACCACCTGATACATGTCAACCCCCGTGGGAAGAGTCCGAACTTCTGCTGTCCATCGCTCACTTGCCTGCCTCGCTCATCCGCCTGCACGCCCTACGCCGCGTGACCGCCACCCCCTCCCAGCACCCCGCCCGCGAGCCCGATCACCACGGGCAGCACTCCTACCGCGATGAAGGCGGGCAGGAAGCACAGCCCGACCGGCGCGCTGACCATGACGCCGGCTCGGCGGGCCCTGGCCGTCGCGGCGCGGCCCCAGTCGGCGCGGGCCTCAGCGGCGAGCCGTGCGACCGGTGCGGCGGCGGGCAGCCCGGACACGTCCGCCCGTTCGAGCAGCCGGGCCAGGCCTTCCGCCCCCGGAACGGCCGCCAACGTCCGCCACGCCGCTCCGGGTTCACCGCCCAGCCGGACCTCCGCCGCCCCACGGGCCAGGGTCTCGCCCACCGGCCCGCCCAGCGCCTCACCGACGGCCTGTGCCGCGACCACCGGGCCCGCGCCCGCCGCGATGCAGGCCGCCAGCAGATCGGCGGCGAGGGGCAGCCGGCGTGCCGCCTCGGCGAGGTCGCCCGCGCGAGGCCCCGTAGCGGCCGCGGCCCCTCGGCGGCGCTGCCACCGCCACACCCCGACCGCACCGGCCACTCCCACCACGACCCCGGTCAGGCCGCCGACCAGCAGCCACCCGGCGCACGCCACGCCCATGGGGACCGGCCAGGTCCGCGCGGCCCCGTACAGGGCGATGCGCGGGACGGCAGCGGTGCTCTCACGGACCCACAGTGCGGCCAGGCGGCGCCGCATCCTCCGGCGGTGCCGCGCCGCCCCCAGCCACCGCACCGTGCAGCCGGCGGCCGGCGCGATTCCCAGGACCACCCCCAGCCTGTGGACGGCTTCTCCGCTCATGTCGCCTCCTCCGCGCCCCGCACGATCCGCAGCACCCACCACAGCCCCAGGCCTTCCAGCAGTCCGCCGGCGGCGAGGCAGCCCAGGCCCGCCGGGGTGTGCAGCAGGATGTGCAGGGGGTCGGCGCCGAGGGCGGTGCCGATGAGGAGCCCCAGGGCCGGCAACCCGGCGAGCATCACGGCCGTGGCCCGGGCTCCCGCCAACTGGGCGCGCAGATCCGACCGTTGGTCCCGTTCGGAGCGCAGGGCCGCGGTCAGCCGGTCGAGTCCGTCCGCGAGGCCGGCTCCCTGGTCCACGGCCACCCGCCAGCAGGCCGCGAGTCCCCGCAGCCCCTCGGCACCCGGTTGCCGCGCGGCTGCGGTGAGCGCGCCGGGCACGTCCCCGCCGAACCGCGCCGCGGCCACGACCGTGGCCTGTGCGTCACCGAGGCCGCCACAGTCCCGAGCGGCCCGCAGCAGCGCCTCGCCCGGCTGGCGTCCGGCCCGCACTTCCCCGGAGAGAACCGCGCAGAACGCGATCACGGCGTCGCCCCGCCGCTCCCGGTCCCGTCGCGCCCGCCCGGCCAGCCGGACCCGTCGCAGCAACGGCACCCCGGCCGCCCCCAGGAGGACCGGCAGCACCGAAGCCCCGAGCGCCGCCAGCACCAGCCCGGCCACCGGCGCCCACCACTCGGCCCGCACCCGTCCGCGGAGAAACCGCAGTCGTCCGGGCAGCCGCCGCCACCCGGGCGGTCCGCCCCTCGCGCTCCCACCACCGGCGAACAGCTGCCGCGCCCGCCGAGCCGCCGGGTTCCGCTCCCCCGCCAGCCAGACCGACGCCCCCGCGCACGCCACGGCCAGACCTACCGACATCTCCGCCACACCCCTCGCCATCTCGTCCACCCCTGTCACCGCAGGGCCCTTTCAACGCCCTTGTTCATTGCGGCCCTCCACCACTCGGCCCTGGCCATCCGTCACCACCGGGCTCCCTCGCCCCCTCGTCCCTCGCCTCATCTCCGGGCCCTCTGCCGTCCCCATGAAGCGGCCCTCGCAGCAGCCCCCTCAGCCGCTCCCACCCCCGCTCCCGCACGAACGCCCGCTCTCCCCAGCGCAGCGCCGGCACCGTCCGCACCAGCCCTGTCGGATCCCGCTCGAGCACATGCACCTCTGCGATCCGCCGCCGCCCGGACCGGTCGCGTACGAGGTGCAGCACCACGGAGAGGGCGGCCCCAAGCTGGCTGTGCAGTGCGGCCCGGTCGAGCCCCGCGGCCGTGCCGAGCGCCTCCAGCCGGGCCGGCACGTCGGCGGCGGTGTTGGCGTGCACGGTCCCGCAGCCGCCCTCGTGACCGGTGTTCAACGCCGCCAGCAGATGGACCACTTCGGGTCCGCGCACCTCGCCCACGACCAGCCGGTCGGGCCGCATCCGCAGTGCCTGCCGCACCAGGTCCTCGAGGGTGACGAGGCCCGCGCCCTCCTGGTTGGCGGGTCTGGTCTCCAGCCGCACCACGTGCGGATGGTCGGGCCGCAGCTCCGCCGAGTCCTCGGCGAGGACGATGCGTTCGTCGGCCGCCACCAGCCCCAGCAGGGCGCTCAGCAGCGTCGTCTTGCCCGTGCCCGTGCCGCCGCTGACGAGGAACGACAGCCGGGCGTCCAGCAGCGCCCGCAGCACGCGGTCCCCACCCGGTGGAACCGTGCCCGCCTCGACCAGCTCGCGTAGCGTGAAGGCCCGCGGCCGTACGACGCGCAGCGACAGGCAGGCACAGCCCACGGCCACCGGTGGCAGCACCGCGTGCAGCCGGGTCCCGTCGGGCAGCCGGGCGTCGGCCCAGGGGCGGGCGTCGTCCAGACGGCGTCCGGCCACCGCGGCGAGGCGCTGGGCGAGCCGTCGCACGGCGGCCGCGTCGGTGAACCGCACGGCCGTCAGCTCCAGCCCGCCGCCCCGGTCCACCCAGACCCGGTCGGGGGCCGACACCAGCACGTCGGTCACCGACGGGTCGGCGAGCAGCGGCTCCAGGGGTCCGCTGCCGACCAGCTCCGACCGCAACCGCGTGGCCGCTCCCAGCACTTCGGCATCGCCGAGCACCCGTCCCTGCTCGCGCAGGGCCTGCGCCACCCGCGCGGGGGTCGGCTCGGCCCCGCTCTCGGCGAGCCACCGCCGCACCCCGTCGAGCAGCTCAGCGCCCTCGAGGCCGGCCAGAGGGCTCATGCCGCACCCGCCTCGACGAGCGCCCGCTCCCAGAACGAACGGCAGAACCGGGCGAGCGGACCACGCGGGGCGGCACCCGGCGGCGCCGCGACCTCGTCCGGGCGCAGCAGCACCGGCTCGAGGGGCACCTCGCCCGCCAGGGGCAGTCCGAGCAGACGGGCCACCTCCTTGTCGTCGAGGCCCGGCGGGTACGGCCCGCGGACCGCCACGCGCAGGTCCCGCAGGACCATGCCCACCGCGGACGCCACCCGCCCGGCGGCGGCCACGGCCCGCAACTCGGCGGGCACCACCAGCACGCCCATGTCCAGTTGGCCGAGCACCTCGGCCACCCCGTCGTCGATGCGGCGCGGCAGGTCGACCACGACCGTGCCGCCCCGGCGCCGGGCCGCGGCCAGTACCGCGCGGACCGCCTGCGGCGGGACGGCGATCCGGTCGCCGCGGTCCCAGCTGAGCACCCGCAGCGAGTGCAGCTCGGGCAGCGACTCCTCCAGGGCGCCCCCGCCGACCCGCCCGCGTGAGGAGGCGAACGCGGGCCAGCGCAGGCCCTCGGCCGTCTCACCGCCGAGGAGTACGTCGAGTCCGCCGCCCAGCGGATCGGCGTCCACGAGGAGCGTGCGCAGCCCTTCCCGCGCGGAGGTGACGGCGAGGGCGCACGCGAGCGTGGACGCTCCGGCCCCGCCCCGGCCGCCGATGACGCCCACCGTGAGGGCGGGGCGTCCGACGCCCTCGGCCACGTCGGCGATGCGGTCGACCAGCCACTGCTCGCCGTCGGGCAGCATCAGGACGTGCTCGGCGCCGATCTCCACCGCCCGTCGCCACACCCCCGAGTCGTCCTGGTCCCGTCCGACGAGGACGACGCCCCTCCTGCGGGCGGCTCCGCGGACCCGGCGGGCGGCGTCGTCACCCACGAGGACGAGCGGCGCCGTCTCCCAGCCGCCTCTGCGCTCCGGCACCCCGTGGTGCACCTCGGGCGTGGCGCCCGCCGCGGCGCACAGGCGCAGCAGGTCGTCGAGGAGCGCGGTGTCCTCGGTGACGATCAGCGGTCCGCCCTGCCGCCCTCCGGCGGGTGGCGGATCGTGTGTGACGGCTCGGGTCACGGTGTCCATCCCCCTTCACTGCTCCACTCGCGCGGCCCCTGCGGCCCGCGATTTCCCTGTGTGGGAAGAACCGGCACGGCGGCCTCCCGTTGGCCGGCCGACAGAATCCGGCCAAACGCGCCCCGGTAATCGGAAGCGGTGGTGGAACTCGCCGCGAGCGGGGTGCGCTGGAATCACGGTGCAGCGATCCGGAAAATCGTGTGGATCTTGGTGGATAACTGTGGACGCCTCGGCGGTTGTGGATATCGCCGTCACTCATACCGGTGACGCAGCCAGAACCTCCGGACGACTACCACAGAGCAGCCCGACGGCTACTCAGTGTGACGAATCGTGGGCATGACGAAGGGGCGGCCGCAGCCGCCCCAGGGCGGCCTTGCGGCCGCGCGAAGAAGGAGAAAACCCACCCGGACATGCGACGACCCCCGCCGGGGGGGAGAGCGGGGGTCGTCCCCACGGCCGACTCGGGGGGGGAGGAGTCGGGCCGGGTTAGCACGGTCGCGAACGATCCGTGACTTCCATGGTGTACCCGAGAGCCTTCTCAGGCAAACCCACACGCCCCACCTTACGCCGAATGGGCTGCCCCTATGCTCAAGGGCGTGGAAAACCACTCCTTGCCCCGCACAGCGGCCTTCTTTGACCTGGACAAGACGGTCATTGCGAAGTCGAGCACACTCACGTTCAGCAAGTCCTTCTACCAAGGCGGCCTGATCAACCGCAGGGCGGTCCTGCGCACCGCGTACGCCCAGTTCGTCTTCCTGGCCGGCGGCGCCGACCACGACCAGATGGAGCGCATGCGCGCCTACCTGTCCGCGCTGTGCCGCGGCTGGAACGTACAGCAGGTCAAGGAACTCGTCGCCGAGACGCTGCACGACCTGATCGACCCAATCATCTACGACGAGGCCGCGTCCCTCATCGAGGAGCACCACACGGCCGGCCGCGACGTCGTGATCGTGTCCACGTCGGGCGCCGAGGTCGTCGAGCCGATCGGCGAGCTGCTCGGCGCGGACCGCGTGGTCGCGACCCGCATGGTCGTGGGCGACGACGGCTGCTTCACCGGCGAGGTGGAGTACTACGCCTACGGACCCACGAAGGCCGAGGCCATCAGGGAACTGGCCGCGTCCGAGGGGTACGACCTGAGCCGCTGCTACGCCTACAGCGACTCGGTGACCGACGTGCCGATGCTGGAGTCCGTCGGCCGCCCCCACGCCGTGAACCCCGACCGCGCCCTGCGCCGGGAGGCTCTCGCGCGCGGGTGGCCGATCCTGGACTTCCACCGCCCCGTCCGGCTCAAGCAGCGCCTGCCCGCGTTCTCGGTGCCGCCGCGCCCGGCACTCGTCGCGGTCGCCGCGATAGGCGCCGCGGCGGCCACCGCGGGGCTCGTCTGGTTCGCCACCAGGCGCCGCTCCACGCTCGCTTGATACGGGATTCATCCACATCCCTGTCGCGGGCCGGACTGGTCCCGTTCGCACCCAAAAGTAAAGAAGTGCGGTCTGGGCTTCCGCTTACTGCGGGGCAGGGGTACAAAGGACTCAACGGCCCGCGAGACCAAGGACATCCGAGAGGATCACCTTCAATACGCAATTGGCCCCACGGACCGAGCATGAACACCGGGCACCCACGCGACGTCGACCCGTCGATTACGGGCCAGCCGCACCAGGTGACGGGCGAAGTTCCCGACCTGATGGGCAACATATCGAGGACGCCTGGTAACCCGATGCTCATGCCAGCGGCGGTACGAGTTCTCGTACCGCCGCATTTCCTTTTCCCGCCTCGGGCCCACCGCCTGCGTTCAGGCCGCTCCGCGCTGCAGCGCCTCGCACACCGCCGTCGACTCGCGTGCCCCGAGCCGCACCGCCCGGCCGCAGTGCGCGATCCAGGCGGCCATGCCCTCCGGGGTGCCGGAGACGTATCCGTCGAGGGCCTCCAGGTAGGCCTCCCGGCCCAGCTCCGCGTAGCCGACCTCGGCCGGGCAGACCGACTTCGGGTCGAGGCCGCTGCCGACCAGGACGATGCGTTCGGCCGTGCGCGCGACCAGGCCGTTGTATGACGTGAACGGACGCAGCGCGAGCAGTTCTCCGTGCACCACGGCGGCCGTGACCAGCGCCGGTGCGGTCCCTCCCGCGATGATCAGGCCGGCCAGACCGTCCAGCCGGCCGTGTGCCTCCGCCGCGCTGGGCAGCGGCAGCTCCACCAGCGGCTCGTCGACCGGCTCACCCTCCTGCCGGGGCCGTCCCACCTCGTCGCGCTGGTCCGCGGCCGCCACCAGGTGCAGCCGGGCCAGCACACGCAGGGGCGACTGCCGCCAGATCGACAGCAGCTGACCGGCCTCGGCGGTGAGCCGGAGGGCGGCGCCCACGGTGCGGGCCTCGTCGTCGCCGCTGAAGTCCGTACGCCGGCGCACCTCCTCCAGGGCCCAGTCCGCGCCGGAGAGCGCGGCGGAGCCACGGGCGCCGCGCAGGGCGGCCTCGGAGGTGATCTCGTTGCTGCGCCGCCGCATGATCCGGTGCCCGTAGACCCGGTCCACGGCCTTACGCACGGACTCGACGGACTCGGCCACTCCGGGCAGCGCCCCCAGGGCCGCGAGGGGATCGGCGGCCGCGCCTGCTGTACTCATGAGCACGACCCTACGCACCCCGGGCGCCCGCTCCGCGGCGGAGTGGCCATCTTCACTCGGGCCGCCCCCCGCGGCCCGGGTCCCGTCGCACGTCCCCGGCACCACCTCGCTCTCCACGCGCGCGTGCCGCAACGGCTTCACAACGGCTCCACGCGCGCACGGAGCCACGGCCGCACCCCGCATGCGCTACCCCTTGGCCGCCGGAGCTCCCGGTACCCCCTTCGGGGCCGGAGTCGGCCGGCCCGACAGGAAGGACGCCCAGCCCCCCTTCGGGGCTTGGCCCACCCCCAGCGTGCGGAGCTTGTCCAGCACCTTCGGGTCCTGTGCGTCCAGCCAGTCCGCGAGCTGCCGGAAGGAGACGCAGCGCACCTCCTGCTTGGTGCACACCGACTCGATGACCTCCTCGACGGCCCGCATGTAGGTGCCGCCGTTCCAGGACTCGAAGTGGTTACCGATGATGAGGGGCGCGCGGTTGCCGTCGTAGGCCCGCTGGAAGCCCTTGAGCAGGCCGTCGCGCATCTGGTCGCCCCAGAAGTCGTGCAGGGCGGGGTTGCCCTGGGTGGCGGTGCCCGACTGGTTGACCATGAAGTTGTAGTCCATGGACAGCTGCTCGAAGGAGTGGCCGGGGAACGGCACGAGCTGCATCGACAGATCCCACAGGTCCTGCTTCCGCTTCGGCCAGACCTGGTCGTTGACACCGCTGGTGTCGTAACGGAAGCCCAGCTCGCGCGCCGCCCTCATGAAGTTGCGCTGCCCCTCCAGGCAGGGCGTGCGGGCGCCGATGAGCTCCTTGTCGTAGTCGAAGGGCAGCGGGGAGGCGCTCTTCATGCCCGTGTTGGTCTTCCAGGTCTTCACGAACTGCTTGGCCTGGGCGATCTCGTCCTTCCAGTCCTGCACCGACCACTCGCCGACGCCACCGGCGCTGCCGCAGAAGTGACCGTTGAAGTGGGTGCCGATCTCGTCGCCCTCCAGCCACGCCAGGCGCAGCTGCTTGACGGTGTCGGCGATGCCGCGGCGGTCGTTGAAGCCGATGTCGGAGCGGCCCGGGGAGTGCTGCGGCGGCCGGTACAGGTCGCGCTTCTCCTCCGGCAGCATGTACACGCCGCTCAGGAAGTACGTCATGGTCGCGTTGTTCTTCCGTGCGACCTCGCGGAAGTGGGAGAACAGCTTCTGGCTGTCCTCGCCCGCGCCGTCCCAGGAGAAGACGACGAACTGCGGGGGCTTCTGACCGGGGCGCAGCCGCTCGGGCCGGGGCAGGTGGGGCTGGGCGCCGGTGTAGGCGGTGGAGCCGTCTCCGATCAGCCGGACCGTGCTCTTCGGGGCCTGGGCGGGTTTCGCCCTGGGCGGTTCGGGAGTGCTGGGCCGGGGGGTGCCGGTCGCGCAACCGGCGAGCGATGCGGCGCAGACCGCGGCGATCACGGAGCCCGTGGCGATCCTGTGGGTGGCGGCCATGTTCCGCCCACCTTCCTTCTTCTCTCGGGTGCCGACAGCGCCGCCAACGTCGCATGAGATGAAGAAGGAATTAGTACGACAAGCCGATTTAAGAATTGCTTCACTCGCCAGAGTGATCTATTCACCCATTTGCCCCTAAAGCCTATGCTCGCCCTTTACTCTGCATTACGATTCGTTTACCGAGCGTTGTTTTGTCCCGCCGCATCACGCCGTGCCCCACGGCCGCGACCGATCCCCGCCGCGAGCGGGACACCAGTCACGCGACCGCGCAGCCCCGGAGGAGACGGGAAACGATGTCAGCCTGCGTCCCCACACGCGCCGCCGACCAGAACCGGACCGAGCGCACCCATCCGCCCCACAGCCCACCGACCGGCCCTCGCCGCTTCCGTATCGCGGGCGCCGACGTGTCCGCCTCGATCGCGGTCTTCCTGATCGCCCTGCCGCTGTCCCTGGGCATCGCCCTCGCCACCGGCGCCCCGCTCCAGGCCGGCCTCGTCGCCGCCGCCGTGGGCGGACTCGTCGCCGGACGGCTCGGCGGCTCCCCGCTCCAGGTGAGCGGCCCGGCCGCCGGGCTCACCGTGGTCACCGCCGACCTCATCCAGCGCTATGGATGGCGGACGACCTGCGCCATCACCGTGCTCGCCGGCCTCGCCCAACTCGGCCTGGGATGCCTGCGGGTGGCCCGCGGCGCCCTCGCCGTGAGCCCCGCCATCGTGCACGGCATGCTCGCCGGCATCGGCGTCACCATCGCCGTCGCCCAGCTGCACATCATGCTCGGCGGCACACCTCAGAGCTCCGTCCCCGACAACCTCGCCGCGCTGCCCGCCCAGTTGGCGGGCATGCGCCCCGCGTCGGTGTCGGTGAGCGTGCTGACGCTGGCGCTGCTGATGCTCTGGCCGAGACTGCCCGGCCGGGCCGGGCGTCTGCTGCGCAAGGTGCCCGCCGCATTGATCGCCGTCGCCGGGGCCACCGCTGCCGCCGCCCTCGCGGGGCTGCGCCTGCCCAAGGTCGACCTCCCGTCCTGGAGCAACCACGCGCTGGCCGGGCTGCCCGAGGGCCCCGTCCTCGGTCTCGCCGCCGCCGTGCTCACGACCACGCTGGTGTGCAGCGTGCAGTCGCTGCTCGGCGCGGTCGCCGTGGACAAGCTTGTGGCCGGCCGCCCCGGCCTGCCCGCCCGCGTCGGCCGCTCCGACCTCGACCGCGAACTGCTCGGGCAGGGCGCCGCCAACATCGTCTCCGGCTCGCTCGGCGGGCTGCCCATCGCGGGCGTGGCCGTACGGAGTTCGGCGAACGTCCACGCCGGAGCGGTCAGCCGGAACTCCACGATGCTGCACGGCTTTCTCGTAGTGATCGCCACGCTGCTGATGGTCCCGATCCTGGAGCTCATCCCGCTCGCCTCGCTCGCCGCCCTGGTGATGGCCGTCGGCATCCAGATGGTGTCGCTGAACCACATCCGCACGGTGAACCGCCACCGAGAGGTGTGGGTGTACGCCCTCACCACCCTGGGCGTGGTGTCCTTCGGCGTCCTGCACGGGGTCGCGCTGGGCATCGCCACGGCCGTCGGTGTCGCCCTGCACCGCCTCACCCGCACCCGCATCACCCACGAGGTGCGGGAAGGAGTCCATCACGTCCACGTCAGAGGGCAGTTGACGTTCCTCGCCGTGCCGCGGCTCAGCCGGACCCTGCATCTCGTACCGCACGGCGCCGACACGGTCGTCGAGTTCGACGGCTCCTTCATGGACCACGCCGCGTACGAGACGCTGCAGGACTGGCAGAGGACGCACACCGCACAGGGCGTCACCGTGGAGATCACCGGCCGGTATCCGGGCACCCGTGCCTCCGATCCCCGGACGTTCGCCGACTGCCGCTGCCGGCCCTGGACACCCTGGCGCAACCACCAGTGCGACCGCCCCGGGCCGGCGCCCACCGGGGAAGGGTACCCGGACGGTCCGGACCGCTCCGAGCCGGACCCGGCCGGCAGCGGCGGAGCCAGCGGGCACGAACTGGCGCGTGGCATCAGCGCGTTCCAGCGCAACACCGCTCCCCTGGTGCGCAGCGAGCTGGCCCGGCTGGCGCGCGAGGGGCAGCAGCCCTCGCAGCTCTTCCTGACCTGCGCCGACTCTCGGCTGGTCACGTCGATGATCACCTCCAGTGGTCCCGGCGACCTGTTCGTCGTGCGCAACGTGGGCAACCTCGTCCCGCTCCCCGGTGAGGAGAGCGGCGACGACTCGGTGGCCGCCGCGATCGAGTACGCCGTCGACGTGCTGGGGGTGCGCTCCATCACCGTGTGCGGGCACTCGGGGTGCGGCGCCATGCAGGCCCTGCTGAGCGCCGGGCCCGGCGGCGCCCGGACCCCGCTGGAGCGATGGCTGAGCCACGGGCGGCCGAGCCTGGAGCGCATGGCCGGCGACAGCCGTCTGCGGGGCAGTGTGGCCGGCCGGGCGCCTGCCGACGCGGTGGAGCAGCTCTGCCTGACCAACGTCGTCCAGCAGTTGGAGCATCTGCGTGCGCACGAGTCGGTGGCCCGGGCCCTGGAGGAGGGCAGGCTGGAACTGCACGGGATGTACTTCCACGTGGGTGAGGCCGAGGCGTACCTGCTCGCCGACGTGGACGGCCCCGGTGTCTTCGACCGCGTCCGGGAGGCGGACCTGACGGCGTGAGCCCGCCCGGCCCGGGTGTGCGCCCCGATCGAGGTCGGGGCGCACACCCTTGTCGCCCGCCGGGCTCCCCACCCGGTTGATCGGCCTGACACCGGCTGAACTTTCCCTGGTCGGCGTCCGTGGGTACCGGTGAATCCGGCCGCCGACCTCATCGGCAGACAGGTCTAAACCAATCGGCGGCCGACCCTTGTCATGGCACCCCCGGGTCTGATGAGCTGTGGCCTGGGACACAACGGACACCTCGGGAAAGGCGGATGCCGTGAGCAACGAAAGCCTGGCCACCTTTGAGCGGGAGGAGACGGGACGATGAGTGAGAATTCCTCCCTTTCCAACCTGCTGAAGGAAGAGCGCAGGTTCGCGCCCCCCGCCGACCTGGCCGCGCACGCCAACGTCACGGCGGAGGCGTACGAACGGGCCAAGGCTGACAGGCTCGGCTTCTGGGCCGAGCAGGCCCGCCGGCTGACCTGGGCCAAGGAGCCCAGCGAGACGCTCGACTGGTCCAACCCGCCGTTCGCCAAGTGGTTCGAGGACGGCGAGCTCAACGTCGCCTACAACTGCGTGGACCGGCACGTCGAGGCCGGGCACGGCGACCGTGTGGCCATCCACTTCGAGGGCGAGCCCGGCGACAGCCGCGCCCTCACCTACGCCGAGCTCAAGGACGAGGTCTCCCGGGCCGCCAACGCCCTGCTGGAACTGGGAGTTCAGGCCGGGGACCGGGTCGCCGTCTACATGCCGATGATCCCCGAGACGGCCATCGCGATGCTCGCCTGCGCCCGGATCGGCGCCGCCCACTCGGTCGTCTTCGGCGGCTTCTCCTCCGACGCCCTCGCCACCCGCATCCAGGACGCCGACGCCCGCGTGGTCATCACGTCCGACGGCGGGTACCGGCGCGGCAAGCCGTCCGCGCTGAAGCCGGCCGTGGACGAGGCCGTCGAGAAGGCGGGCAACGTCGAGCACGTCCTGGTCGTGCGCCGCACGGGCCAGGAGGTCGCCTTCACCGAGGGCCGCGACGTGTGGTGGCACGACCTGGTCGGCCGCCAGAGCACGGAGCACACCCCGCAGGCCTTCGGCGCCGAGCACCCGCTGTTCATCCTCTACACCTCGGGCACCACCGGTAAGCCCAAGGGCATCCTGCACACCTCCGGCGGCTACCTCACCCAGACCGCCTACACCCACCACGCCGTCTTCGACCTCAAGCCGGAGACCGACGTGTACTGGTGCACGGCCGACGTCGGCTGGGTCACCGGCCACTCGTACATCGTCTACGGCCCGCTCGCCAACGGCGCGACGCAGGTCATGTACGAGGGCACGCCCGACACCCCGCACCAGGGCCGCTTCTGGGAGATCGTGCAGAAGTACGGAGTCACCATCCTGTACACGGCGCCCACCGCGATCCGCACGTTCATGAAGTGGGGCGACGACATCCCCGCCAAGTTCGACCTGTCCAGCCTGCGGGTGCTGGGCTCGGTCGGCGAGCCGATCAACCCCGAGGCGTGGATCTGGTACCGCAGGAACATCGGCGGCGACCGCACCCCGGTCGTGGACACCTGGTGGCAGACCGAGACCGGCGCCATGATGATCACTCCGCTGCCGGGCGTGACCGCGACCAAACCCGGCTCCGCGCAGACGCCGCTGCCCGGCATCTCCGCCACGGTCGTCGACGACGAGGCCAACGAGGTGCCCAACGGCGGTGGCGGCTACCTGGTGCTGACCGAGCCGTGGCCGTCGATGCTGCGCACCATCTGGGGCGACGACCAGCGCTTCATCGACACGTACTGGTCGCGCTTCGAGGGCAGGTACTTCGCCGGTGACGGCGCCAAGAAGGACGACGACGGCGACATCTGGCTGCTCGGCCGGGTCGACGACGTCATGCTCGTCTCCGGGCACAACATCTCCACCACCGAGGTCGAGTCCGCGCTCGTCTCGCACCCGTCGGTCGCCGAGGCGGCCGTGGTCGGAGCGGCGGACGAGACGACCGGGCAGGCGATCGTCGCCTTCGTGATCCTGCGCGGTACGGCCACCGAAACGGAAACGCTGGTCGCCGAGCTGCGCACCCACGTCGGCAACACCCTGGGCCCGATCGCCAAGCCCAAGCGGGTCCTGCCGGTGGCCGAGCTGCCCAAGACCCGCTCCGGCAAGATCATGCGCCGTCTGCTGCGGGACGTCGCGGAGAACCGCCAGCTCGGTGACGTCACCACACTGACCGACTCCACGGTCATGGACCTCATCCAGAGCAAGCTGCCGGCCGCGCCCAGCGAGGACTGAGCACCGCCCGGCAGAGCACGGGGAGGGCACCCGGCCGGCACACGCGCCGGGTGCCCTCCGCTCCAGTGACGCGGATCACCGTGTGCGCCCCGGCGCACGCTTAGGTAATCTAAGCAAAACAAGTGTTCAGAGGGGCGCCGGGAAGTCTGGTCGGCACGTGATTCGTGCTGCCCATCCACCGGAGGTCTCCCCGTGACCGCGCCACGCCCCAGCACCCCCCGCAAGGTCTTCGGCAGGCTGTCCCTGCCGGAGCGGACCTACGTGGCGGACGCGCTGCGCACCGAGACCGTCGGCGGCGTCCTGCTGCTCGTCGCCGCCGTCGCCGCCCTGGTCTGGGCGAACATCCCCGGGCTGCACGACAGCTACGAGAGCGTCTCCCACTTCCATCTGGGCCCCTCCTCCCTCGGCCTCGACCTGTCGGTCGCACACTGGGCCGCCGACGGCCTGCTGGCGGTCTTCTTCTTCGTCGCCGGGATCGAGCTCAAGCGGGAGCTCGTCGCGGGTGACCTGCGCGACCCCAAGGCCGCCGCGCTGCCCGTCATCGCGGCCCTGTGCGGCATGGCCGTACCGGCGCTCGTCTACACCGTCACCAGCGCCACCGGCGGCGGCTCCCTGGCGGGCTGGGCCGTGCCGACCGCCACCGACATCGCCTTCGCGCTCGCCGTGCTCGCCGTCATCGGCACGTCCCTGCCGAGCGCGCTGCGGGCCTTCCTGCTCACACTGGCCGTCGTCGACGACCTCTTCGCGATCCTGATCATCGCGGTGTTCTTCACGGCCGAGCTGAACTTCGCCGCGCTCGGCGGCGCCGTGGTGGGCCTGCTGGTCTTCTGGCTGCTGCTGCGCAAGGGCGTCCGCGGCTGGTACGTGTACGTGCCGCTCGCGCTCGTCATCTGGGCGCTGATGTACAACAGCGGCATCCACGCCACCATCGCCGGTGTCGCCATGGGCCTGATGCTGCGCTGCCACCGCACCGAGGGCGAGGACCACTCCCCCGGAGAGCGGATCGAGCACCTCGTACGGCCCCTGTCGGCGGGTCTGGCCGTACCGCTGTTCGCGTTGTTCAGCGCGGGTGTCTCCGTCTCGGGCGAGGCGATCGCCGACGTGTTCACCCAGCCGGAGACCCTCGGGGTCGTCCTCGGACTGGTCGTCGGCAAGACGATCGGCATCTTCGGCGGGACGTGGCTGACGGCCCGCTTCACCCGCGCCTCGCTCAGCGACGACCTCGCCTGGCCGGACGTGTTCGCGGTGGCGAGCCTCGCCGGCATCGGCTTCACCGTCTCGCTGCTCATCGGCGAACTCGCCTTCACCGGCGACCAGACGATGACCGACGAGGTCAAGGCCGCCGTCCTGCTGGGCTCGCTCATCGCCGCGACACTCGCGACCGTCCTGCTGAAGATACGGAACGCCAAGTACCGCAGGCTGTGGGAGAACGAGGAGCGGGACGAGGACGCCGACGGCATCCCGGACGTCTACGAGGAGGACGATCCGGCCTACCACCTGCGGCTGGCCGACCTCTACGACCGCAAGGCCGCCGAGCACCGGCGGATCGCCCGGGAGAAGCAGGCTGCGCGGCACGGGCTTGCCGAAGTGCCGGGCGGGGCAGGCGAGGAACGCGACGGTCCGGCATGATCTGACGAGACGGTACAAAAGACGGGACCGTACGCGGTCAGGCCGTACGCAGTCGGACGACTGCGGCGAGTCAGGCACAGGACGCGGAAATCGGACCGTACGCAGAAGAGGGAGACCGCGATGAGCGCACCCGACGGCAGCCCGGTCGGCGCCGAACGCAGCATCGGCCAGCTGTTCGCCTCGGCCACGGCGGAGATGTCGGCGCTGGTGCACGACGAGATCGCGCTGGCGAAGGCGCAGCTCAAGCAGGACGTCAAACGGGGGGCCACCAGCGGCGGCGCCTTCTCGGCGGCCGGCGCGGTGCTGATCTTCTCCCTGCCGATGCTGAACTTCGCACTGGCATACGGCATCCGCACCTGGAGCGACTGGAACCTGGCGGTCTGCTTCCTGCTGTCGTTCGCGGCGAACGTGCTCGTCGCGGTGGTGCTCGCGCTGATCGGCGTGGCCTTCGCCAAGAAGGCCAAGAAGAGCAAGGCCCCCCAGAAGGTCGCCGCGTCGATGAAGGAGACGGCGGGCGTGCTGCAGAACGCCAAGCCGCATCCGCGGCCCGAGCTCCCGCAGGACCGGGTCCCCGAGGCGATCGAGGCTGTGGCACGCTCATCGTCATGACCGACCCCGCCACTCCCCCGGCACAGCCGGCCTCGGCCGTGCTCCTGGACGGCCCCTGGACCCACCGCGACGTCGCCGCCAACGGCGCCCGCTTCCACATCGCCGAGCTGGGTGACGGGCCGCTGGTGCTGCTGCTGCACGGCTTCCCGCAGTTCTGGTGGACCTGGCGGCACCAGCTGGTGGCGCTCGCCGACGCGGGCTTCCGGGCCGTGGCCATGGATCTGCGGGGCGTCGGCGGCAGCGACCGCACACCGCGCGGTTACGACCCCGCCAACCTCGCGCTCGACGTCACCGGCGTCATCCGCTCGCTCGGCGAGCCGGACGCCGCGCTGGTCGGCCACGACCTGGGCGGATACCTCGCCTGGACCGCGGCCGCGATGCGCCCCAAGCTGGTGCGCCGGCTCGCCGTCGCCTCCATGCCGCACCCGCGGCGCTGGCGCTCGGCGATGCTCACCGACGTGAAGCAGAGCCGCGCCGGTTCACACGTCTGGGGGTTCCAGCGCCCGTGGATTCCCGAGCGGCAGCTCACCGCAGGCGACGGGGAGCTCGTGGCGCGGCTGATCCAGGACTGGTCGGGCCCGCGCCCGCCGGAGGAGGAGGCGCTGGAGAACTACCGCCGCGCCATGTGCATCCCCTCCGCGGCGCACTGCGCGGTCGAGCCGTACCGCTGGATGGTGCGCTCCCTGGCCCGCCCGGACGGCATCCAGTTCAACCGCCGGATGAAGCGGCCCGTGCGCGTGCCGACGCTCCATCTGCACGGCTCGCTCGACCCGGTGATGCGCACCCGCAGCGCGGCCGGCTCCGGCGAGTACGTCGAAGCCCCCTACCGCTGGCGGCTGTTCGACGGACTCGGCCACTTCCCGCACGAGGAGGACCCGGCGGCGTTCTCCTCGGAACTGATCAACTGGCTGCGGGATCCCGAGCCCGACCGGTGACCGGTCTGTCCCGCCCCGCGGCCGTGCTGTGAACGCTTGTCCGATGAACAGCCACTTGCCCGGCGCATAGGCCAATCGGACGCGCCGGAGGCGGTTATGGACCATGGGGCGGGGGCACACGTCGGGGTATGGGCTGGACGCACGACTACAGTGACGCAACCCGCAATCGCCGCTCGGCAGGCGGTGCGAACCCCCACCGGCGAAGCGGTGCACCGCAGATGGTGACCTCCGACCCCAGGGTCGGTATTCCGCTCATCCTCCGCCGCCGGGCCCGCTGGGTCTCGGTCCGGCTGCGCCCCACACGCGATTGAGGCATCACCCTCCCGAGGGACCTAGCGCGTGACACACCGCCAGGCCCGGCTCCCCGCACCCGCTAGAGGGCGCAGCTGTCGCTGCTCACCTGCCGGGTGGCGCTGCGCCCCTTGGTGATGTCCGGCTGGATCTCGTCCACGGTCAGCGCGTAGCCGGTCTCGGCGTCGTCGAGGGACTTGGCGAAGACCACGCCGTACACCTTGCCGTCGGGCGTGAGCAGCGGGCCGCCGGAGTTGCCCTGACGGACGGTCGCGTACAGGGAGTAGACGTCGCGGCGGACCGTGCCGCGGTGGTAGATGTCCGGGCCGTTGGCGGTGATGCGTCCGCGCACGCGCGCGGCCCGGACGTCGTAGGCCCCGTTCTCCGGGAAGCCGGCGACGATCGCGCTGTCGCCGCTGCTGGCGTCCTCGGCGGTGAACCGCAGCACCGGCGCCTTGAGGTCGGGCACGTCGAGGACGGCGATGTCGCGCCGCCAGTCGTAGAGCACGACCGTGGCGTCGTACTTCCTGCCCTCGCCGCCTATCTGCACCGTGGGCTCGTCGACGCCGCCCACCACGTGCGCGTTGGTCATGACCCGGCGGTCGGCGAAGACGAAGCCGGTGCCCTCCAGAACCTTGCCGCAGCTGGGGGCCGTGCCCATCACCTTGACGATGGAACGCTGGGCGCGGGTCGCCACCGAGCTGTTCGCCAGGGCCGGGTCGGGCGGCTGGACGTCGGTGATCGGCTCGTTGGAGAACGGGCTGAAGACCTGCGGGAAGCCGTTCTGCGCGAGGACGGTGGAGAAGTCGGCGAACCAGGTGGCGGCCTGGTCCGGCAGTGCCTGGGAGACGCCCTGGAGCACCTTGGAGGTGCGGACCTCCTTGCCGAGCGTCGGCAGCGTCGTGCCCGCGAGGGCCGAGCCGATCAGCCAGGCCACCAGGAGCATCGCCACGACGTTGACCAGGACGCCGCCCGTGGCGTCCAGGGCCCGGGCCGGGGACCAGGTGATGTGCCGGCGCAGCTTGTTGCCGAGGTGGGTGGTGAGCGCCTGGCCGACGGAGGCGCAGACGATGACGACGACGACCGCGACGACGGCGGCGGTCGTGCTCACCTCGGCGTTGTCCGTGGCCACGTCCCAGAGGACGGGCAGGAGGTAGACCGCGACGAGGCCACCGCCCAGGAAGCCGATCACCGACAGGATGCCGACGACGAACCCCTGGCGGTATCCCACGACCGCGAACCACACGGCGGCGACCAGCAACAAGATGTCCAGCACGTTCACGAAGGCCACCCTGTCATGCGCGCCAGTCGAGCGGGACCTGCTTGTCCCGGTCCCAGGGCCGCTCCCAGCCCGCGTAGTGCAGCAACCGGTCGATGATTCCGGCCGTGAACCCCCAGACGAGGGCGGATTCGACCAGAAATGCCGGTCCGCGGTGGCCGCTGGGGTGGACGGTCGTGGCTCTGTTCGCCGGGTCCGTGAGATCCACCACGGGGACGGTGAAGACCCGGGCGGTCTCGTTGGGGTCGACGACGCCGACCGGGCTCGGCTCGCGCCACCAGCCCAGCACCGGTGTCACGACGAAGCCACTGACCGGGATGTACAGCCGGGGCAGGACGCCGAACAGCTGGACGCCGGAGGGGTCGAGGCCGGTCTCCTCCTCCGCCTCGCGCAGCGCGGCCCGCAGCGGGCCGTCGCCGTACGGGTCGCCGTCCTCCGGGTCGAGGGCGCCGCCGGGGAACGAGGGCTGCCCGGCGTGCGAGCGCAGGGAGCTCGCACGCTCCATGAGGAGCAGCTCGGGCCCCTGCCGGCCCTCGCCGAACAGGATCAGCACGGCGGACTGGCGTCCGCCGCCGTCCTCCGGCGGCAGGAAGCGGCTCAGCTGCCTCGGCCGGACCGTCTCCACGGCACGTGCCACCGGGTCCAGCCAGCCGGGCAGGCCCTCCTTGCTCACCGTCACCGGCCCGCCCTGTGTGTCGCTCGCCCGCGTCATCGCCACCCCCGTCGTCCTGCCGCGTCCAACGCCCGGCGCCCCCGGGATCGTTCCGCGCACGGCGGCGATCCGCCGTTCGGGGGGCTCGTACGGGGGCCTGGGCGGGGCGTGGGACAGGGAGGACGGCTCGCGGGGTGGGCCGTGCGCCCCGTCCGGGCCGGCGGGTGGGGCTGAGGGCTGCCCGGGCACCTCATCCGGCCCCCAGCGGCGGGGCCGGTGTGCCGCCCGCGTCCAGGTAGGCCTGCGGGGGCCGCAGACGCTGGCCCGGGAAGCCGCCCTTCTCGTACTTCAGGAGCTTCCTCGCCTTCTCCGGGTCGGTCTCGCCCTCGCCGTAGGCCGGGCAGAGCGGAGCGATCGGGCAGGCACCGCACGCGGGCTTGCGGGCGTGGCAGATGCGGCGGCCGTGCCAGATCACGTGGTGGGACAGGTCCGTCCAGTCGCTCTTCGGGAACAGCGCGCCGATCGCGGCCTCGATCTTGTCCGGGTCGGTCTCGCCGGTCCACCGCCAGCGGCGCACCAGGCGCTGGAAGTGCGTGTCCACGGTGATGCCGGGGCGTCCGAAGGCGTTGCCGAGCACGACGAAGGCGGTCTTGCGGCCGACGCCGGGCAGTTTGACCAGGTCCTCCAGCCGGCCGGGCACCTCCCCGCCGAAATCCTCCACCAGAGCCTTGGACAGCCCCATGACCGACTTCGTCTTGGCCCGGAAGAAGCCGCACGGGCGGAGGATCTCCTCCACCTCCTCCGGGTCGGCCGCGGCCAGGTCCTCGGGGGTGGGGTACCTGGCGAAGAGGGCGGGTGTCGTCTGGTTGACCCGCAGGTCGGTGGTCTGCGCGGACAGCACCGTGGCGACGACCAGCTGGAAGGGGTTGTCGAAGTCCAGCTCGGGGTGGGCGTACGGATAGACCTCGGCGAGCTCGCGGTTGATGCGGCGGGCTCGTCGGACCAGGGCGGTGCGGGACTCTCCGCCCGGCGGGTGCACGACGGTCTTCGCGGGGGCGGTGCCCTTGACTCGGGCGGTGGCCTTCTTGGGCGCGGCGGTGACCTTCTTGGCGGCCGGTGCCTTCTTCACGGGCGCCGTCTTCCGCGTCGCGGAGCTCCGCCCGGCGGCCGAGGCCGCGGACTTCCTCACGGCGGAGGTCTTCTCGGCGGCATCGACCGCCGGCTTCTTCACAGGCGACGACGATTTCTTCACAGATGCCGCCTTCTTTGCGGATGCCGCATTCTTCGCAGCGGGAGCTTTCTTCGCAGGCTCCGCCTTCTTCACAGACGTCGCTTTCTCCGCGGGCGCCTTATCGCCACCGGCTCCCGCCGCCCCGGAGGGCGTCTTCCCGGACGGCGGCGACTTCGGCCCCGACTTTCCGGAAGCAGCCGCCTCCTCTGTCGCTTTCGCCGTTTTCCTACCGCCATCAGGACTCTGTTCACCCACAGCGGAATCGCGACGTACAACCACCCGCGCAGCCCCCTCGGCCTGTGCTCTCACCGGCGATTTGGACACCCGGCCAGCCTAAGGCCAGGCACCGGGATCCGCCCCGGCCCCTGAAGATCGGCGCCCAATCGGACCCCTGCCGCTTACCCCGGTACACCTGTGCGGCATCCTTGTGACAGATCACACTGTTTGGACCGTCCGGCAAAATGGGCACCACGGTCCCCTGGTACACAGGGGAGCAAGATCCCCTGAGCAGGTCGAAAGGGAGAGAACTCGTGGACGACGTTCTGCGGCGCAATCCGCTCTTCGCGGCGCTCGATGACGAGCAGGCCGCGGAGCTCCGCGCCTCCATGAGTGAGGTGACCCTCGCCCGCGGTGACTCACTGTTCCACGAGGGCGATCCGGGAGACCGCCTGTACGTGGTCACGGAGGGCAAGGTCAAGCTCCACCGCACGTCCCCCGACGGCCGCGAGAACATGCTGGCGGTGGTCGGCCCCGGCGAGCTGATCGGCGAGCTCTCGCTGTTCGACCCGGGCCCGCGCACGGCGACCGCCACGGCACTGACCGAGGTGAAGCTGCTCGGCCTGGGCCACGGCGACCTCCAGCCCTGGCTGAACGCCCGCCCCGAGGTGGCCACCGCGCTGCTGCGGGCCGTCGCGCGCCGGCTGCGCAAGACCAACGACGCGATGTCCGACCTGGTCTTCTCGGACGTCCCGGGCCGCGTGGCGCGCGCCCTGCTGGACCTCTCCCGCCGCTTCGGCGTGCAGTCCGAGGAGGGCATCCACGTCGTGCACGACCTCACGCAGGAGGAGCTCGCCCAGCTGGTCGGCGCCTCCCGCGAGACGGTCAACAAGGCCCTGGCGGACTTCGCCCAGCGCGGCTGGCTCCGCCTGGAGGCCCGTGCGGTGATCCTGCTCGACGTGGAGCGCCTCGCCAAGCGCTCGCGCTGACGCACACCGGGGCCTCACCCGCCGTACATGACGCCGGGCCCCGTCTCCGCGGAGACGGGG
>NZ_JBHYQH010000062.1:0-28339 GCF_042746715.1 Streptomyces sp. NPDC058741
ATGATCGCCGCCAGCACCTCACGGTCGCCGTACCGGCGCCGCCCACCGCCCTGCGGACGCGTCGGCGCGGGCGGCACCACCCGCTGGAACAACTCTCACAACCCGTCCGGGACCAGCCGCTCCACAATCGTCATGCCGCAGGATTACAAACCCAAATGAGACGACGTCTAAAGACCCCGGAGCGGCAGGACGGCGTGCTGTTCATCGACGCCTCCACACGGTTCACCAAAGCCAAGAACCGCAACGTCCTCACTGACGCAAACATCACCGACATCGTGACCGCCTACCACTCGGGCTCCGACAGCGACGGAGCGGCTGGCTTCTCGGCACGGTTTGTCCCCTCTGCAGAGATCGTGGCGAATGGGTACGACCTCAACATCGGCCGCTACATCAAGCAGACCGCTGCAGAGCAAGAGGACCTCGGCACCCTGATCGACGCGTACAACATCGCCCGCGCCGAGCGCCAAAAGACCGAGCAGAGCATGCTCGCGGTCCTCTCTGCCGCCGGGATCGAGGGCTGCGATGAGTGACTGGCAGCAGATCGGCCTCGGCGACCTGGAGACTCCCGTGAGCCGCAAGGCAGCCGTTCCTCCGCAGGTATCGAGGGACTCGATGCGTGACGGCTATGTGATCGGTTCTGTTCGGTCTGCTTCCAGGGGCGGAGCCGTGCGGGGAGCGGGTCGTCGCGGCGGCGGTAGTGGGCGATGGTGGCCCTGGTCTTGGTGTTCGGTGCGCCAGTGGTGCTGCTGGAGGTGGTAGGCGTCGCTGTGGTGGGGCGTCAGGACGGTCAGCGCGAGGAGCGTGGCCAGGGCGGGGACGGTGAGCCGGATCCCGGGCAGGATCGCCTGGATGTCGCGGGCGGGGGTGAGCCGTGAGGTCAGCGGGCCTGGGCTGCTGACCTCACGGTGAGGGCGTTACCCTCGGCGTCGGCATGGTCGGGGAGCAGCCGGGCGTCCGGGCCGGGGGTTGCGGGTTGTGATGGCGGGCGCGCTGGGCCACGAGGAACGACAGGGCGAGCATCGCGCAGGTGACGTGCCGGTGCCAGGCAGTCCAAGTGCGGACCTGGTAGCCGCCCAGGCCGACCAGCTGTTTTCCCTCGCGGTTGTCCTCCTCGATCTGCCACCTCGCCCCGGCCCGGGAGATCATCTCCGGCACCGGGGTGGCCGTGGGGGCGTGGACCAGGAAGTAGCCGTACTCGTAGTCGATCCGGCCGCCTGCCAGCTGTTTCTTCTCGGTGGAGCCGCGGATCAGCAGCCGGTGCAGTCCCGCGAGATGCAGCCCTTGGAGACTCCGGCCGCCTTCGCGACGGCGGCGGTCCCGCCGTGACCGAGTATCCGGGCTTCGGCCCGGTACTGGAGCCGAAGCTGACGCTCGTTCAGATGCGGCGTCGCGCCTCCAGCTTCGCCCGCAACGGACCGATCAACTCATCAAAACGCGCTATACCACATCAACGATCCGAAGACTCGGAAGCAACCCATAGAGAATCGACGGCCCCAATGGCTGTGCCCTGGGTGTGGAGGGCCACCAGGCCAGATGTTCCGCTCCGCCCTGCGCGCCGTCAGGGACACCCGGCCCGACCTCGACTGCCTCGCGGAGGCGCCGGATGGCCGGACGGCGATCGCGGAGGTGACCCGACTCTCTCCCGCCGTCGCTATCCTGAACCTCCAAATGCAGCGCCTGGAAGGGCTGCGCGCCACCGAGGCGATCCTCGCCGCCTCGACGAACGTCACCAAGGTGCTGCTCGGCATTTGAGACAGCGACACGTACGTGCACCGCGCGCTGCATGCGGGGGCCAGCGGATTCCTCCTCAAGAGCGTGCCCCCAGGGAGCTCATCGCGGCTGCGAGGGTGGCCGCTGCCCGCGCGCGGGGACGTACTGATCGACCCGTGAAGACGGAGGGCACCGGGTTGAAGATCTTCTCCTGGGCGATTCGAATGTCCGGCGCCAGCCGGTCGAAGATCGTCGGCTCCGCGAAGAAGCCCCGGTCGTACGCCTCCCCGCCGAGCCGGCCATCGCCGATCACAACCTCGGCGCCCTCCTCTCGGCCGATCCCAGGTAGTCGAGGACCCGGGCCTGCTGGCGGGCGGGAGAGCGGACCGACAGCGGTGAAGTCGCGCCCCATCTCGGTCAGCTGTGATATCGATGTCATGTTTCGGCCAATGATCGCCTCCATGGAGTCATTGCGTGAAGATCCCTTGAAAGCGTGATCATTCCTGGGCGATGCTGAGGCGCGTTCACGTCCGATCGCGAACTCCGTCCACAGCAAGGGAATTTCCATGGGACTGGCCATCCGTGCCTCTCTGGTAGCTGTTGCTCTCGTCGGGGCCGTCGCTGCGCCGGCGGGCGCGGCCTCCCAGGATCAACCACATTCCGAAGCAGAGCCGTTGGCCGCGCAGTCCACCGTGGTGAGCGGGACGGGCGGTCTCAGTGTCGCCGCCAAAGCCGCGAGCGGGACCGAAGAGGTCCTGAAGGCAGACACCGCCGCCGCGGTCGCCGCCGCCAACGTGTGCGGATCGGGCTATACCATCTCCGTGAGCGCCGCGCGGTACGGCACCTATGGCACCGCGTACACGTGGTGGAACGGCACCTACAGCGGTAGCAACGCTCTGTACGACCGGCCCATCTGCGCCGTGTTCTTTAACGACACCGGCATCACGCACTACATGGGCGTCCGGCTCAAGGACAACTACACCGCCACCGCGGACTCCGAGGACTTCGGCGCCTTCTCCCAGTACGCCGGTCCCGTCTACCAGAGCAAGGGTTACTGCGGCCACGCGTACTCCTACATGGAGGACGCCACCGGCAAGGTCCTGGTCGACAACTACCTCAGCGTCGGAACATGCGACTGACGCACCTCCCCTCCCACCCGCTCCGCCTCGGCCCGGCCACACCATGGAAGGGCCGGGGCATGTCCGGCCTCGCCGTACTGCTCCTGACGACCGGTTGCGGCGCCGGGGAGGATAACGCCCACCCCCCCCGAGACGCCGACCGCGGTGGTCTCTCCGTCGGCGCAGCCGGACACGCCGGCTGCCGTCGCCACCTCCGGGGAACCAGCGGAGGACGCCGAGCCGACGCCCTCCTTCTCGCAGGACGGCGCCACCAAGGTGCTCTTCTACGGCAACCTGAAGGTGTCCGCGACCCCGGAGACTGACGGCGTGCGGACCACGGTCACCGTGCGCAACGACACCGAGGGAAGCGCCAACTACTACATCGAGATCAGCGTCGGGAACAGCGTCGACTGGGTAGCCTCGAACACCTACCGCCTGACCGATGTGCCTGCCCATGAGAGCGACAGCCAGACCAGCACTATTGGCGGCGTCCATCTCGGGCCCATTCCGCAGCACCCGAAGATTTACGTCGACCGGATGGAGCAGTACTGAATCGGGACGCGGCGTCTACCGGCCCGAGGAGGCGCTGTCACGAAAGATGCACCATAGTCGCGTCGATCGACATTCGCTTCAACCGCCTCACCGCCACCGAAGTGACCGTGGAGGACAGGGGCGGCCTCGACGCCGATCACATACCTCTGGCCTTCCCCCCAGGGCGCCGACCAGAAGATGGCCCCCTGAACGGGGTCGAGGCCGCCGGCGTGTACTGGCAGGTCCGCCTCGCGTCCGACGAGTCGGTCCGCTCATCCCCGGTCGGCGACAGCAACGGAGCCGTGTCCCAGACCCCGGTGATCGCGGCCTCTTCCGGCGTGCTCGCCGCAGCCAGACCACACTTCATTCAGGGCCACGGTTACGACCCGTTCCACGACGCACACCACCAGTCCGTCGCCGTGATCGGGTCATCGACGGCTGCCCGTCCGGGCACGCTCCGTACCCAGCCCGCCCTCTTCATCGGCAACACCGCGTTCACGGTGGTCGACATCTTCGACGACACCAAGCGCATGCCAGATCTCCTGCTGTCCATCATCATCCCCGGAACCACCGCCGAAGGAATCTGGGGACCCCCGCAAGACGAGCGGGCAAAGATGCTCGTCTCCACGCACCTGGGAGCCGCCTCCCAGGTCGCGCAGGAGGCAGCCCTGGCCCTGCGGCCCGACCACCCCGAGTACCTGCGCGCCCTTCCCCCGCCGAACCCCAAGGCTTTTCGCAACGCCGTCAGTAGCGACCTGGGGCCGCTGTTCCTGCTGCTGTCGATCGTCTGCCTCGTGATCGAGGCGGTCGGCATCGCCAACACCCCCCTGGCTGCGGTCATGGAGCGCATCGGCGAGATCGGGCTGCGGCGCGCCCTTGGGGCCCGCGCCCTCCACATCACCTGGCAGTTCCTGCCCGAATCCGCTGCCCTCGGCCTGGTAGGCGGGAGCGCCGGAACATTACTGGGCACAGCAGTTGTCGTCGGCGTCCCGTTCCACAACGAATGGACGCCCGTCCTCGACCCGGCGACCCTCGCCGCTGCCCCCGCACTCGGGCTCGCCACCGGTCTCCTCGTCGGCCTGTATCCGTCCTGGCGCGCAAGCCGCATCCAACCCGTCGAAGCACTGCGGAACTGACCTCACCTCCCTGGCGCGGTCCGCCCGGATGGCGCCGCTTGCACCTGGTTTCACGCGAAAGGAAACAGCTGTGGCAGACGAACAAGTCCTCAGAGCCCAGAAGTGGGTCAACTCCAACTACGGCAGCGTCGCCGGCTACGTCACCTGCCCGGAGAACGGCCAGACCGGCTGGGGGACCATGAACTCACTGGTCATGGCACTTCAGCACGAACTCGGCATCAGCCCTGTCGTGGCGTCCTTCGGCCCCACCACGGCGTCGAAGTTCGCCGCCCTCGGCGACATCGGCTTCGAGTGGGACACCAACCGCAACATCGTTGCCATCCTCGAGTACGCCCTGTGGTGCAAGGGCTACTGGGCCGTCGAGCCAGGCAGTGAGGGCTGGTTCACCGGCGTCACCCGCGATGCCGTCTCAAAGCTGCGGTCCAACATGGGCATTGGTGGCGAAGGGGTCATCAACGTCCAGGTCGCCAAGGCCTTGATGAACATGGACGCCTACATCGTCGTGGCGGGCGGAACCGACGGGATCCGCGAGATCCAGCAGTGGCTCAACGGCCGCTACTGGACCAAGAGCGCCTACAGCATCGGCCCCTGCGACGGCATCTACTCCCGCGACGTCCAGAAGTCACTGATGATCGCCCTGCAGTACGAGCTGGGCATCGCCGCTCCGAACGGTAACTTCGGGCCAGCCACCCAGGCAGGGTTACAGTCCCATACGCTCACCCAGGGCGACTCCGGAGTCTTCGTCCAACTCTTCTCCGCCGTATGCCTCTTCAACTCGCCCACCTACGACAGCGACGGCAACGACGTCAACACGACATGGCGCTCCTCCTACGACTCCGGGCTCACCCAGTGGGTCCAACTGTTCCAGCGATTCAACAAGTTGACCGTGAACGGGAACGGTGACTACGAGACATGGGCACAGCTTTTAGTCTCCATGGGAGACCCGGATCGTGCTGTGACCGGCTCGGATACGCGGTACGAGATCACCAGCTCCCGCGCCAAGTGGCTGTTCCACAACGGTTACCGATTCGTCGGCCGTTACATATACGACCCGCCCGGCTCCACTCTCGACAAGGAGATCAAGCCGGGTGAACTGGACGTCATCTTCGGTGCTGGCCTCAAGGTCTTCCCGATCTACCAGGACAATGCCCGCCAGCTCGCGGACTTCACCTACACCAACGGCTACTCACACGGTCTGAACGCACACAAGTGCGCCTCCGACTACGGCTTCAACCGCGGCACCACCATCTACTTCGCCGTCGACTACGACGCGACCGGCGAGGAGATCGCCAGCTCCATCGTGCCGTACTTCCACGGCGTTCAGGCGGCCCTGGCCAGCCAAGGAAAGAAGTACACGCACGGTGTGTACGGGTCCAGGAACGTCTGCAGCACCGTGAGCAACAAGACGTTCGCCCGTTACTCCTTTATTTCCGGCATGTCCTATGGGTTCTCCGGAAACCTCGGCTTCCCCATCCCCAGGAACTGGACCTTCAACCAGATCAAGGAATTCCACGTCACCAACGGCTCGGACGGGTTCGATCTGGACAACGACGCGGTCTCCGGCCTCGACCGCGGCGTCTCGTCGGTGAGCGATGCCGCTGGCCCTGCCGACGACTTCATCGCCTACGTCCAAAAGCTGTACGACCTGGCGGGCTCCTACGGTGCCAGCGGCCAGAAGCGCAGTCAGCTCGTCATGGAGTACATCCGCCACCAATCGTACGGCGACAAGGACCTCGCGAACAAGGTCGGCTGGTGGTACCTCATCGGCTCGTATGACAGCGGGTTCGTCGACTACTGCAACTCCAACGGCATGAGCGTCAAGGCCCTGTTCACCGATCCCTTCACCGGCTACCAGCTCGGCGCCGAGCACATGATGGCCACGGCCAACGCCCACCTCCTGACGGCACAGCCGGACAACAAGAAATCGGCCAACGGGGGCGATGTCGGCGGTTGGGCAGGCGACTTGATGACGTTCTGGGCCGATTGGCGTAACTCCGAGCAGGAGTATGCCGATCCGCTGCAGTTCGCCCACGCCAAACTCGCGGTACCTGGAGTCAATTCATCGTTCGGATTCAACGACCTCATCGAGGACGCCGACGGATACCTTCTCGCCCGGGCTGTAAATGGCGGCAAGACCATCGTCGATGCTGTGAGGGATCACTACAACGGCGGCGGCGGCCTCAAGCGTTTCAACGACTACTTCACCAACAGGTGGGGCAACGCCACCGACTGCAAGACTTCCGCGCACAACGCCTTGACCGCGGTGGACGCGACGCTATCCGTCGCTCAGCTCCAACTCATCACCCTCGCCGGAGTGGTGTCTCCGAGCGATTACCAAAACCTCCCCGGCGGCGGTGACAAGCTCAACAACTTTGAGCAGGGCTTCGTTGACGCACTGCTGGCCCGTATGGGAACGGAGACCACCAAGCTATCTCTGTACCAGGCGAACCACGAAAAATACCTCAAGGCAGCCCGCTCACGCGCCGCCCAGTGACGACGGATAGAAATACGGAATGAAGCAAGCTGGAGCCCTTATCGCCGCAGTGATCCTCGTCGTCTGGTTGGTGTGGAACCTGTGGAATTTCTTCCGCATCGTGACCGGACTTCGAGACCGATCATGGCGGCGCCCGCTGTGGTGGGCACGCGTGTGCTCTGTCTCTCTTTTCACGGGCCTCTTGGCGTGGATCTGGGGCGTGTTCAGAACAGGGCTCGATGTCCGCGAAACGTGCCAGTTCGTCCATCACGTGCACTACGACAGGGTGTACAGGGATGCGCATGCTGCGGAGTTCCAGAAGTTCTTCCCACTGCACAACAGGTGCAATGCAAACTTCGATCTGGTTCCCGCATGGGTCAATCCGTCCCTTGTGGCGTGCGCCGTCATCTCCATCGTCGCCATTGCCGTCCTCGTGAAGTTCGGCATCACGCACCTCACTCGCTTACCCCGAAAGGAAAGTCAGTCATGACCCAGACTGGTCTGTCACGACGCCGGTTCATCGGCGCCACGTCCGGCGCTGCGGCAGCCGCAACACTCGTCAACCTTAGCGGAACCGCAGCGGCTTCCGCCGACACTCGCACGTGGAAGAGCGCAACGTCGAAGAACGGCTGGTCCGTCCTGGACGAGGCAACAGCATTCACCATTGAGGGCAGCGGCCGGAACGTCTCACTCGCTAAGGGCGACGCGGCCACGATCCTGCTGCACGTGGCCCGAAGATTCCACTACGAGATCGACTCCCTGCGGGCCGGTGACGTTCACGGTTGGACCAGCAACCGTGAGGTGGCCGAGGCATACGAGTCGAACTACCTGTCCGGAAGCGCGATAGCAATCCGGCCCGTCGCGTATCCGGTCGGCGCGAAGGACAACCTGTACCCGAACGAACTCGTCGTCGTCCGCGACATCCTCGCTGAACTTGATGGCGTCGTAGCCTGGGGCGGTGACTTCAAGACGCCGAAGGAATCCCACTTCGAGATCGCGCTCAAGCCCAGCCACCCCCGTGTGAAGGGGGTGGCTCGCAAGATACTCGGGTGGAACGACGGCCCGGGCAACCACGGTGCCGGCGCAACCGACGCCTTCGACCCGAAGCGCCTCAAGGTATCTCGCACGTTCACGCAACGCACATCTTGACTGGTTTGGTGGTCTCGCGCGAGTTGATCTCGGCGTCCAACTGGTTGATCATTGAGTAGGGTCGGGGACTGGCGCGGTGGCCCGTGAGGGCTCCGTTTCCAGCCCCCGCCCGTCAAGTGAATTAGGCCGTTGACGAGGTGTCCGTGGCGTTTTCTAACGGTCCCCCACCGAACTGGACATGTGACGTTAATCGCGTCCGGCTCTCCAGTACTACAGCAGCAGATCTTGTGACGGTTGATCGGTACTGTCGTTGACTGGTCATGCTGGCGAATGTGACGGAAAAGCAGCTCAGCCTGTGGGCTACGGAGTTGGTGGTCCTGGCCGAGGGGTTGGGGGATCTGTTCGCGTGAAGTTCCCCCGTGCTCGACCCTGCTGGCCAATTCACATGGTGGCGGCCAGGGCGGCGTGGAGTCGGGTGAGACGTGAGGTCCACGCACCGGCGAGGGGGATTCCGGCGAGCCAGACGTCGGTGCGGACGAGGTTGAGGGCGGTGGCGGTGAGGACGTGCTGGAGATGGGTACGTGCGAGTCCGCGGTAGCGGGCTCGGTGGACGTCGCAGCGGCTCGATGCCTGGGCCATGGTGCCCTCCACCCCGGCCCGCAAGGCGTATTGCTCCTTACAGCCGTCGGTGGCCTGATCTGCACGGATGCGCTGTTGTGCCTCGAACTGTTCGCGGGGCCGGAAGGTCATGGCGCGGGCATTGTGTGCGGAGCGGGCGCAGCGGGCGCGGTCCGGGCAGGGGGTGCAGTCCGGGAGCCGGAAGGTGACCTGGACGATCAGGAGGGGCCGGTCATCCGGGCACGTTTCGGTGAAATGAGCCTTGTACCCGCGCCAGGCCATCCCCGCTGTAGCGGGCCTCGGCGTCGTACGGGCTGCCGATCGACAACAATCCCGGGGGCAGGTCTTTGGCCTCGCGCACTCCGGTGCGGCCGACGTGATCGCGGTAGTACTGCTGAACCCACACCCGGCGCAGGACCTGCACCGCGGGGATCTCCCGCAGCCTGTCCGGGGCACGGCCGCCATAGGCGGACTCAAGCAGGCGAAAGCCGTCCTGTCCGACGGTGCAAAACAGCTAGCCTCAATACCGGTGACTTAGGTGCAATCCGGTCGTTGTTGTCGGTGTGGCAAGAGCGGGTCAACTGAAGTCATCTGGTGAGCGGTTGTCGGACCGGGTCGCGGTCGGGGTGCTGACGCAGTCGTTTCCTCAGCCGCTCGTGGACGAGGTGTTGGCGGAGACGGGCCGGGTGCAGCAGCGGAACCGGCTGTTGCCAGCCCGGCTGATGGTCTATTTCGTGTTGGCGATGTGCCTGTTCTCCGGGCAGAGCTATGAGGAGGTCGCCCGGCTGCTGACGGCGGGTTTGCAGGGTGCGCGGCGTTGGCGTACTTCCTGGGTGGTGCCGAGTACGGCGGCGATCTGGAAAGCCAGGTCCCGGCTGGGTGTGGCGCCGCTGCGACAGTTGTTCGCGCGGGTGTGCCGTCCGGTTGCCACACCGGATACTCAGGGCGCCTTCTACCGCGACTGGCGACTGACCGCGATCGACGGCACCAGATTTGACCTGCCCGACACGAAGGCGAACGTGGGGGCGTTCGGCCGTCCGCCCGCTCCGGGCGCGGTGAACAGGACGTGGGCTACCCGCAGTTGCGCATGGTCGGCCTGGTGGAGTGCGGCACCCACGCTGTCTTCGATGCTGTGGTCGGGGCTCTGCGCACCGGAGAGCGGGCTCTGGCCCGGTCGGTCCTGGTGTCCCTGCGGCCGGGCATGTTGCTGCTGGCCGACCGTGGCTTCTACGGCGTGGACCTGTGGCGCGAGGCTGCGGCCACGGGGGCGGACCTGCTGTGGCGAGTCCGCAAAGACCTCGTGCTGCCGGTGGTCGAGGAGTTGCCGGACGGCTCCTACCTCACTGAGATCTTCGACCGGAGCGACATCCACCACACCCGTCGTGGGATGCCCGTACGTGCGGTGGAGTACACCATCGTCGGCCATGAGGGCGTCTACCGGCTCATCACCACGATCCTCGACCCGGACAAGGGCCCCGGCCGCGGAACTGGCCGAACTCTATGCCCAGCGATGGGAGTTCGAGTCCACCCTCGACGAAATCAAGACCCACCTCGGCGGATCGCACCTGGTACTGCGTTCGCATCACCCCGGGGGAGCGGAGCAGGAGCTCTACGGCTTCCTGCTCGTCCACCACGCCATCCGGCACCTGATGCACCAGGCCGCACGACAAGCCGACCGGGACCCCGACCGGATCTCCTTCACCCGCTCACTGCGGGTTGTGCGCCGCCAGGTCACCGACCAGGCGGCGTTTTCCCCCCGGCAGACTCGTCCGCGCGGTCAAAGCCACCCACGCTGAACTCCTCGAACGCCTCCTGCCACGGCGACGCCGCCGGGCCAACCCCCGCGTCATCAAACGGAAAGTCGCCGGCTGGCCCCTCAAACGCGTTGCCCACCGCGTTGCAGACCGCCCACGTGTTCCGGCCGTCACCATCATTGGCGCCACCAAGCCCAAACGGGTCAAACGCACACCAAAGTCCTAAGTCACCGGTATTGAGGCTAGTACTCCAGTCTGACTTCGCGATCTTGTCGCGGACCCGGCTGGGAACGGGTACGGCCACCGCGTGATCATCGGGGGTTGTGTGGACTCCTGAAGATCGTGCGGTGGCCGCAGGCCATAGCGTAGACCCTGCCCGCTGGTGGTCGATGTTCGACCAGGCCATGGCCCGGATCGCGGGCCGGTTCGGGCGAGTTGAGCCCCGGGCCGCAGCCCGCGCCTACCTGCTGGGGCTGCTGTCGGGCATCGAGCGGAAGAACTGCTGGCAGCTGGCCGAGCAGGCCGGCCTGGCCCGGCCGGGGCCGTTGCAGCGCCTGCTGCGCTACGCCCGCTGGGACGCCGATGCCGTCCGCGACGACCTACGTGCCTACGCCGCCGATCACCTTGGCACCGATGACGGCGTTCTCGTCGTCGACGAGACCGGCTTCCTGAAGAAGGGCCGCTCCTCCGCAGGAGTGCAGAGGCAGTACACCGGCACCGCGGGACGCATCGAGAACTCCCAGGCCGGCGTGTTCCTCGCCTACGCCACCAGCCGGGGACGGACCCTGATCGACCGACGGCTCTACATCCCCGAACACTCCTGGTCCAATAATCCCGAACGCCGCACCACGGCCGGGATACCCGCGACGGTGCAGTTCGCCACCAAGCCGCGTCTGGCCTCGGAGATGATCGAGGCCGCGCTGGATGCCGGGATCGCCGCATCCTGGGTGACCGGCGACGAAGCCTACGGCCAGGACCCCCAGCTCCGCGCCGCCCTCGAGACACGCGGCATCGGCTACGTGATGGCCGTCGCCTGCTCGACAAGGGTGAGGATCAACCACGGCCGCACTCCTGTCCGCGCGGACACCGTCGTCGGCCGCCTGCCCGCCACGGCCTGGCACCGGCAGAGCGCCGGAAACGGCGCGAAGGGCCCGCGCTACTACGACTGGGCCTGGATCCACGTCGGCACCGGCAGCCACCGGTATCTGCTCGTCCGCCGCAACCGGTCCACCGGCGAACTCGCCTTCTACCTGTGCTGGTTACCCACCCAAGTGCCCCTGGCCGAACTGGTCCGCGTCGCCGGTGTCCGCTGGAGCATCGAGGAGTGCTTCCAGGCTGCCAAGGGCCAGGTCGGACTCGACCACTACCAGGTCAGGCACTGGACCTCATGGCACCGGCACATCACCCTCGCCATGCTCGCCCTGGCCTTCCTCACCGCCCTCGCCGCCGACGCGGCACCGCAGCGGCCCGCAGATACGCACCGCCACGCCCACAGTCGTGATCCGGTCACTCTGACCGTCCCGGAAATCCGCCACCTGCTCACCGCCGTCTTCAGCCCACCAGCCGTGACCGCGACCAGGCTGCTGCACTGGTCCAACTGGCGCCGACGCCACCAGGCAACAGCCCGACGCAGCCACTACCGACGACGGACCACCAGCGAACCCGCTCGATAGATCACGGAACCGTACTGGAGTACTAGTCCATGCGGAGGTGTGACTGGCAGCTGGGGACACGCTCCCAAGCGGAGAACGACCGCAACATAGACCACGATCGCCGGTTAGCCAAACCGGCGATCGTGATGACCATTGAGTGAGTCCGCATTAGGTCGCCCTTGGCGGGGGGAGCCGTAGCGGGCGCAGTAGATAGCGTCGCAAACAACGCATAAGAAGGAGGCGGTGGTCGAGGCGGACTGAAGCAAGATCGCGACCGCGTGGTGCCCTCAGCCAGGCGTACGGCTGAGGGGCCGCCCGTTCGGCTTGGTCGCGTCCGGACCCGCCATGAGTTCGGGGTTGGCGCCGCAGGTCGTACTCGGCGAGCCCAAGAGCCACATCGAGGATCTGCGCGGCCCGGCCGGTCTCTACCTGCTTCCAGGTCCGTCGTCCTCCGTTCGCTCGCCGTCCGCCGGGCACGCGGCTCCCCAGTGCATGCGGATCACCGCGTACGTCTCTCCGTCGCTGGGTGGCCGCGTCCAGGACCGGGTGGCGAACGTGTGCAGCCGCCCGTTCACGATTGTGTGACGAGGAAGATGGACACCGAACTCCCCGCCCACCGCTTCCAGCAGCGACCGTTCCGACTCGGTGCCATCCTCCAAGTCGCCGAAGAACCGGCTTGGGTCCAGCGCCGGTGGTATCTCTCCGCTTTTCTGGATCTCTCCTTCCGCGTACGTGAATGCGTACTCCTCGACACCGTCTCGCGCCACCGAAAGGTGGAAGAACGGTTCCCCGTGCCGGGTCCTCAGGCCGCTCCACACCACCACCGCACGGGTGCCCTCACTGGCGGCTGCGGCTGGGGAGGTGAATCGCCGCCGGTCGAACGGGGCGGGGTCGCCGTCGAAGGCGAAGCTCCAGCCGGTGCCAGCCCGGCCAACCGCCATGAGAGCCCTGTCGTCGTAAGACGAGAGCTCCCTTTGATTGTGCAGCGACTTGCGGCGCGCCTCCCAGAAGGTCATGGGTTCGTTCAGCACGGTGCCGTCCCCGTCCACGAGACGTCCGGGCAACTCCAGCGGCTCCACACTCTCCACCAGGACGAACCGGTAGCACGTGCGGTTGTCGCCCGGATCCGGCTCCGCGAGCCACGCCAGGTCGCCCGGGTCGAGCCCGGCCGTCGGCCTCGGCGCCTCGCCGACCTGCCCGCCCCTTGGAGTGGACAGCAGCTCCCGGCCCCGCTCCGGGGTCAGCAGCGGCCCGAGCACGGGGTCGGCCACCCACCCCACTGGCGCCAGGTGGTCCGGTCCCAGGGGCTCCCACAGGGGCATGGCGTTGATCAGTGTCCGCCACGCCCCATCGCAGTCTCCCCACCGCGCCAGCTCCCGCGCCCGCTCGACCGCTTCCCCGAACGGTCCGGTCACCGTGTACCGGTACGTGCCAGTCCTCACCCGATCCAGCGTTGCGTAAGCCAGTGACACCAGGTCGTCGTCGGTGCCCCGCAGATGGAACGTCAGCGTGGAGTCGTCCCGGTACGAGTGCGCCGCGTGCTCGGCGACCAGCAGCGGCATCAGCTCGGGCGCGTACCGCGGGTTCGTCACCAGGCCATCGAAGTACACCATGTAGGTCTGTCCGAGCAGGCGGCGTATCTGATCACCCAGCTCGGCGGCCCGCGGCCGGCCGTACTCCTTGGCTTCGTCCAGCGCCTTCCCGGCCCGTTCCCAGCCGCCGCGTAGCGCCTCGAGCCGGGCCTTCTCCACTAGGGCGTCCAGCCTTCGCGTCGTGTCGTTGACGAACACCGGCTTCCCGTCGCTCCGATGTGCCTGAAGGCTGTGGAACTCCCGGTACATCTCCCGCATAAAAGTCAGGAAGTTGGCGTGCCGCTCGGGTGGCGCGGCTCGCCAGCTCGCCCATGTGCACACGGCCCACTCACCGTCTTGGTCCTCGTCCTCGGGATCCAGGAGGACGTAAGTGATGTCGGACTCGATGTCGAGCTGCAGTCCGCGCCGCCAGACGTCCGCTTCTCGCCGCTCTTCTGGCCCGGCCTCCTCGTCCAGGTACTCCTCGAACATGTCCGCGAGTCCCGACTCGTCGTTGTGCCAGCGCGCGTCCTTGGTCCCCGCCAGCAGCCACACGAACCCGCCCGCGTGCCGCCACCCGTCGCTGACCTTCAGGAACTCTCGGTACGACGGGGGCATACGTCGGCCGAGGCGCTCCTCCATGGCTGCGATCCGCTCCTCGGACGCGGGCGAGGACCCCAGCCACCGCGCCCGCCACGCGGCCTCGTCGTCCTCGCTTCGCGTCTCGCCGTCCCGCAGGGAATCCGCCCATTCCCCGCTCCACCTGACCAGGAAAGACCGCCAGCCGAATGCCGTGGTGTCCGTCATGTGCCCGATGCTGCCATCCGTCACTGACATTGATGCTGATACTCAGGCTGCGGTGATCGTGGCCAGCCGCTGAACTGACTCCCGCCGTCGTCGGTGCCTCGGCCGTAATTGCACTGTTGGCAGCGGTGGTCGGAGTGCTCGTCGTACGCAGGAGGCGGCGAGGCGGTACGGCTCTGGGAGACGGTGACGTCGTGACCGGGTGGACGACGCCGGACAACACGGCGAGTGCTCGCGGTCGGAGGCAGGCCGCGGACACCCGGTGCAGGGCGAGCAGCGGAAATCCGGAAGCATCCGGGAACCAGGGCACACCTCGGTCCGACTGTTTCAGGGTGCGGACGAACTCAGCCGAGGGCGGGGGAACTTCACCGCCCAACACCGGCCGGGCGCCGCCCTCCCTGCACGGTGACGGCGTTCGACGCGGTCCGCTGCCGAGACAGCGTGGGGTCTGCCTATGTCCGTCAGCTTCGACGTGCCCGGACCACGCCCTCCAAGCACCACGACCACAGCGAGTACCGCAGGTGCTGCGAGCGCCGAGAAGCCCCAGACCGTTCCCCGTCCGGCCGCCGCACGTGCGCGACGGCCAGCAGGCTTCGGGGTGCCGGCTCAACCGTTGACGAACATGGCTGAGTGGCTGGGGCATCGCGACCCGGGATCACCCGTCAGACCTACGCGCACGTGATGCCCGATGCTCCGGGGCGCTTGAGGTCTCTGATGGATGCCGTCTTCACGATGCAGATCGAGCTTGACCCGCCCCTTAAGTTCGTGGCGGTGGTTGAGGCGGACTGAAGCAAGATTGCGACCGCGTGGTGCCTCAGCCAGGCGTACGGCTGAGGGACCGTGCGTTCGGTCCGGACCCGCCATGAGGTCGGCGTTGGTCCCACAGGTCGTACTACGGTGAGTGACGATCTGCGGTGCCTGTTGACAGGTTCGCAGCTCGCCGGACTGGTCACGTCCTCGCTCCGCACCCAGCACGAGATTTCCGGTGCTGGTTCGGTGCTGACTTCGGAGGGTCAATGTCGGGAAAGCCGCAGCTCGTAGCTCTGATCGGATGAGTTGTCGTACCACTCGATGGTGGTTCCGATGAGGGAGGCCGCGACGATGCGCTTGAGGTTGTTCGGGGCTGGTGGAGCGGCTGCGGGCGACGACATCGGCACCACTTCCTGGGGTGTGACGGAGTGTGACGGGGGACGTTTGCGTGTCGCCACACCGTAGGAACACGCAGATCACAGGCGTATGTGGTGGGACACCATAGTTCTGGGCCTGGAAGTGCGTGCACCCACTATGTGAGCGCTGTCCGGGCCTGATACCACCGCACTGGGACCGCCGGCCGGTCCCGGGGACGGTGGCATCGGGTACCCGGCTGCGTCCGCTCAGCGGTCCTTCGCCAGGGCCACGAGTTCGGCGAACAGCCCGCCCCCGGCGGTCAGTTCCTCGTACGTCTCCCGCTCGACGATGCGGTCGGCCGGGCGGGTGTTCTCCAGCTGGTGCGTGACCACGACCGTCGTGCGTTCCGCGGCGATCCTCTTGATCTCCAGGAAGATGGCGTGCTCACCCCGGGCGTCCATCCGCGAGGTCGGCTCGTCGAGGATCACCAGGGGGCGTACGCCGGTACAGCGCGCGTCCGCACACCAGGCGCTGCCACTGCCCGCCGGACGGTTCGGCGCCGCCCCACAGTTCCCTGGCGAGGAGCGTGTCGAGCCCCTGGGGAAGCCGCTCGATCGGCTCCCGCATGCCGACGGCGTCGACGACGTCCCGCACCGGCCCGTCGTCGAAGGTCCTCGGCTGCCCGAGGGTGATGTTCTCCCGGTCACGCAGGGGCCAGCAGGCGAAGTTCTGCGGAACGAGCGCGGTCCGCTTCCACACCGCTTCGGGATCGGCGTGGGCGAGGTCGACGCCTTCCCACAGGACGCGTCCCCTGTCGGCGAGGAGGATGCCGGTGACGAGCTTGGCGAGGGTGGACTTGCCCGATCCGTTCTCGCCGACGATCGCCACGATCTCGCCCCGCCGCAGGGTGAGCGACACCCCCGCGACGGCCGGTTCCGTCTTGTCCGGGTACCGGTAGGCGACCTCGCCGAGGCGGATCTCGTCCACGCGTGCCGGGATCGTCGCCTCGCCTCGCCGCTGGGCGCGTGCGGCGGCCATCTCGAGGAAGGCCCGCATGTCGGCCAGGTAGAGCGAGGTGTGGAACATCGCCGCCCCGTGGACGACGAAATGACCGAGCGCGCCGAGCGTGTCTGCACGGCGACGACGGCCGTGGCGGCGACGGGCAGGGCGACCCGGCCCCCGGCGGCCAGCCAGGCGAGGGCGGCCCAGGTGCACAGCAGGAACGCCCCGCCCAGGAAGCTGGTGGTGAGCGTGATGCGCAGCAGGCGCGGCGCCGCGGTGAGGGTGCGCTGGTCGATGCGGTCGGACAGGGCCCGGTACCAGTACACGAGGTAACCGGTCACGCCGTTGGCGCGGACCTCGTCGCCGAAACGGGAGTAGACCGCCCACCTGCCCGAGGACCGATGGCAGACGGCGGCACATCACGGCGAAACCGGCGTCCGCCGGCGGGTTCTTGCCGTGCTCGCCCTCGAAGGTGAGGGTCGGGGGTGGCGGAGGCGGTGGCGTCTTCTCGTCGGCGGTCGAGGCGTCGGGCACGGTCGTGTGCGTCCCTCCCGGAGGTCGGCGCCGGGCCCGGACGGCTCGGCGGTGCCCGGATCAACGACGTGCCGCCTGAATCGAACACGCTCGATTCCGGACGGGCCGGGACCCTTGCCTCGCAAGGGCTCGACACCCGCGAGGCGGTGCTGGGGCCGCGCGCGGGCGCAGGTGATCGGCCGAATCGCGGAGACTCGAAACGCCTGTGACGGACGGGTGTGCGGCGCGGCTCCCCGGCACCGGGGGCGGCCTCCCGACGCCGCCGCCCCGTCGGGTCGTTGTGCCGGCGGAGTGACCCACCGGCCCGCCTGTCGCAGCCCCGGACCCCGCTCTGTCTCTCTGGTGAATCAGCGCCTCAGCGAAGGGAGACAGTGATGAAGATCGTGGTCGTCGGAGGTACGGGGCTCATCGGCTCGCAGGTGGTGGCACTGCTGCGCGCCGCCGGGCACCAGGCCGTGCCCGCCGCCCCCTCCACGGGTGTCAGTACCCTGACCGGCGAGGGCCTGGCCGAGACCCTCGCCGCCGCGGACGTCGTCGTGGACGTGTCGAACTCGCCGTCCTTCGACATCGAGGCGGCGCTGGACTTCTTCACCCGCTCGGCCCGCACCCTGTTCGCCGCCGAGAAGGAGGCGGGCGTCCGCCACCATGTCGCTCTGTCGATCGTCGGCGTCGACCATGTGCCCGGCTACGGCTACTACGAGGCCAAGATCGCCCAGGAGAAGGCCGTGCGCGACAGCGGCGTGCCCTACAGCCTCGTGCGCGCCACGCAGTTCTTCGAGTTCGTCGCCCCGGTGATGGACCTGTCCACCGAGGGGCACCCGGGTGCGGCTGCCGTCCATGCGGCTGCGTCCCATCGCCTCCGCCGACGTCGCCTCCGCCGTCGCCGAGGCGGCGCAGGGACGGCCGTCGAACGGCATCCGCACCATCGCCGGCCCCGAGGTGTACCGGCTGGACCGGCTCGGCGAGATGACCCTGGCGGCGAGACCGGACGGCCGCACCGTCGTCACCGACGAGACCGCGGGCCCGTTCGCGGGCATGCCCGACGTGCTCACCGGCGACGACACGGCGCACCTCGCCGCCACCCGCTTCGAGGAGAGGCTGAAGCAGAGCTGACCCGACGGACCGTGGCACTCACCAGGGCGACCGCGGCCCCGTCCCGCACGAGCGGCAGCAGGGGCACGGCGCCCGCCGGCCTCGACGACGTCGTACGCGGCGCCGGTCAGCCTGCGGGCGCGTCGGCCCGGGGAACGGGGAGTGCGGGATCGTCAGGGTGCGGGACGGGTAGATGCCTCCGGAGGAAGCCGCCCGGTCCCCCGAAGAAGGGCGAAGAAAGGTCCTCGGCCGCCGATGAGTTCCGCCGGGCGGCCCGGTCTCCCTCTCCGCAAGGCACACCGAGCTCAACACCCCGCAGGAGAAACCGACATGAGCGTGACGTCCTCTCAGAACCCTGGCGCACGGACCGAGTCCCGCAGCTCTCTTCTCACCACCCGGCCCGTCTGGCTGGTCGGCCTCCTGGCCACCCTCGCCGGTGCCGTCCTGACGGAGGCGTTCGCGCTCCTCATGCGGGCCGCCGGTGTGCCGATGGAGGCGGCGAGCCCTGGTGCCAAGGAGGCGGCGGAGATCCCCGTGGGCGGCTTCTTCGGAGGTGTGGTGTTCTGGTCGGTCCTCGGCATCGTCCTCGCGATGGCCCTCGCCCGCTGGGCGAAGCGGCCCGCACGCACCTTCATCGTCACCACGGTCGCGCTCACCGTCCTGTCCCTCGCCGGGCCCGCCGTCGCCCCGCACACGGCCACGTCCACCCAGATCGTCCTGGCCGTGTCGCACGTGGTGGCCGCCGCGGTGATCATCCCCCTCCTGGCGCTGCGCCTGTCCCACGTCCGGCGGTGACATCGGCCCCCGCCGCCACCCCGGACGACCCCCGGATCCCGACACGGCCCGTCGCGCCCCACCGCCGACGGGCCGTCGTCATGTCCGCACCACCGCCCTGCGACCTCCCCGCCCTGCGACCTCCCCGCCCCGCGACCTCCCCGCCCCCGCACCCCGCACCCGACCCGAACGGCCCAAGGGCACTGAGCCGGAGGAGGCGACCGTGGATGAGCGGTGTGAATGTGGTGGAAGGGATGGGCGTGCACACCGGGACAAGGAGGCGCGATGGCGGACGGGGTGGCCGAAGTCGGCACGGCGGGTACGGCGACGCGGGACGGCGCGGACCGGTCCCCGGGCGTCTTCGCGCGGATGAGTGCCGTCGCCGACGCCGTCCTCTACGAGGGCTACCTCCTCTACCCCTACCGCCGCTCCTCCGCCAAGAACCGCGTCCGCTGGCAGTTCGGGGTGCTCTTCCCCCGGGACTGGGTGGAGGCGGACGGTCCCGTCGTGCCCGGCGTCTCCGGGTCCGCCGACTCGTGGTACCAGCGCACCGAGTGCCTGCTGCGGATCCGGCGGCCCGACGACGCCCGGGTCCGCGTGCGTGTCCGTTACCTGCAGATGCAGCGCAAGCAGGTGGAGGGCGCCGGCCACCGGCCCGTCGCGTCCCTGCGCACGGACGACGGCGCCGAGCACCTGACCTTCGACGAGGCCGTACCGTGTGACGGCGAGGTCGAGGTGCCGCTCGACGAGCTCCTGCGGGGTGGACGCACCGTGCCCGTGGGCGCCGCGGCCGGCACGGACATCGAGCCGCTGCCCGGCGGCGTCGGCCGGATCGTGCGGCACCGCGAGGACGTACGGGCCGAGACGACCGTCAGCGCGGAGCGGCTCACCGACGACCTGTGCCGGCTGCGCGTACGGACCGTGAACACCGGCCCCGCCCCCCGGCCGGATGCCCCGCGTGACGACGCGCTGAGCCGGGCCCTCCTCGCCACCCACACCCTCCTCGGCGGCGAAGGCGTGGAGTTCGTGTCGCTCGTCGACCCGCCGGCCGAGCTGGCCGGGCACGCGCGCTCCTGCCGCAACGCGTTCACGTTCCCCGTCCTCGGCGGCCCCGCCGGAGAACCCGGCCACGTGATGCTCTCCGCCCCGATCATCCTGCCCGACCACCCCCAGGTGGCCCCCGAGAGCCCGGGCGACCTGCACGACGCCGCCGAGATCGACGAGATCCTCACCCTGCGCACGATGCTGCTGACCGACGAGGAGAAGCGCGAGGCGCGGGCCACCGACCCGCGGGCCGCCGCCATCCTCGACCGCGTCGACACCATGCCGCGGGAGGTGTTCGAGCGCCTGCACGGCGCCGTCCGCTCCCTCGCCCCGGCCGCCCCCGTGCCGCAGAAGCCCGCCGAGCGCCCCGCCTGGTGGCAGGAGGGCGCCGACGACGGCCTCTCCCCGTCCACCGACACCGTCCTCCTCGACGGCGTGCCCCTGGGCGGCGGCAGCCGGGTCCGGCTGCGCCCCCGGGGACGCGGCGCGGACGCCCAGGACATGTTCCTGGCCGGACGCACCGCCGAGGTCGCCGCCGTCTTCCACGACGTCGACGGCAGCGTGCACCTCGCCGTCACCCTCGACGACGACCCCGCGGCCGAACTGCACAACTGGTACGGCCGTTTCCACTACTTCCGGCCCGACGAGCTCGAACCCCTCGGGCCCGCCGGAACCCCGGAGGAGCCGTCGGCACCGGCTCCCGTCGCGGCCCAGGCCCGGCACACGACCGACTCCGAGACCCCCGCAGCGGAGGCCGAGTGACATGACCACGTACAGCAGCACCACCGACGTCAGCAAGGAACCCTCCCGGGCCGAGGACCGGCGGGAGCTGGAGGAGATCACCATCCTCTGGATCTCGGAGGGCATGAGCTGCGACGGCGACACCGTCTCCCTGACGGCCGCCGACCAGCCCTCCATCGAGGACCTGGTGCTCGGGCTGATCCCCGGGCTGCCCAAGGTGAACCTCGTCAACAAGGTCCTCTCCCCGAGCCTGGGCGGCGAGGACTTCCTCGCCCCCTACCGGGCCGCCGCACGCGGCGAACTGGCCCCGTTCGTCCTCGTCATCGAGGGCTCGATCCCCAACCAGAACATCATCGAGGGCGACGGCTACTGGACGTCCTTCGGCAACGACCCGGAGACCGGCGAGCCGCAGACCCTCAACTGGTGGATCGACCAACTCGCCCCCAAGGCCTGGGCGGTGGTGGCCGCCGGCACCTGCGCCACCTTCGGCGGCATCCACGCCATGTCCGGCAACCCGACCGGCTGCATGGGCCTCGCCGACTACCTGGGCTGGGACTTCGTCTCCGAGGGCGGCCTGCCGGTCGTCAACGTCCCCGGCTGTCCCATCCAGCCCGAGAACTTCATGGAGACCCTGATCTGGGTCCTCTACCACGCGGCCGGCTCCGCGCCCCCGCCTCCGCTGGACCACATGCTGCGCCCGCAGTGGCTGTTCGGCAAGACGGTCCACGAGGGCTGCGACCGCGGCTCGTACTACGAGCAGGCCAGTTTCGCCAAGGACTACAACTCGCCCAAGTGCCTGGTCAAGACGGGCTGCTGGGGGCCGGTCGTCAACTGCAACGTGCCCAAGCGCGGCTGGATGGCCGGCATCGGCGGCTGCCCCAACGTCGGCGGCATCTGCATCGGCTGCACCATGCCCGGCTTCCCCGACGCCTTCATGCCGTTCATGGACGAGCCCCCCGGCAGCACCCTGTCCTCCGTGGTGATCAAGCCGTACGGGGCGGTCATCCGCCGGCTGCGCGGCATGACCAACGAACTGGTCAACCACGAGCCCAGGTGGCGCCACAACAAGCGCAAGCTGACCAGCGGCTACGACCCGCGCTGGCGGCCCTGATGAACCGGACCACCCACCACACCACCGACAGCGAGGGGCAGTACCGCAGATGACCACCACCGAGGCCCGGCCCACCGAGCGCAAGCCGCCACAGCTCGTGGACATGTCCTGGGACCCGATCACCCGCATCATCGGCAACCTGGGCATCTACACGAAGATCGACTTCGCCAACCGGGAAGTCGTCGAATGCCACAGCACCTCGTCGCTGTTCCGCGGCTACTCGGTGTTCATGAAGGGCAAGGACCCGCGCGACGCGGGCTTCATCACGTCCCGGATCTGCGGCATCTGCGGCGACAACCACACCACCTGCTCCGACTACGCCCAGCAGATGGCCTACGGCGTCAAGCCGCCCCCGCTGGCCGAGCACATCGTCAACCTCGGCGAGGCCGCCGAGTACATGTTCGACCACACGATCTTCCAGGACAACCTGGTGTTCGTGGACTTCTGCGAGGCCATGGTCAAGGCCACCAACCCCGGTGTGCTGGCACGCGCCGGACGCACCGAGGCGCCCCGCGGCGACATCCACGGCTACCGCACGATCGCCGACATCATGAAGGCCTTCAACCCCTTCGAGGGCGAGGTCTACAAGGAGGCGCTGAAGGTCAGCCGGGTCACGCGCGAGATGTTCTGCCTGATGGAGGGGCGGCACGTCCACCCGTCCACGCTGTACCCGGGCGGCGTCGGCACGATGCCGCAGCCGACCGTCTTCACCGACTACCTCAGCCGCCTGATGCGGGTCATCGACTTCGTGAAGAAGGCCGTCGCCATGAACGACGACGTCTTCGACTTCTTCTACGAGGCGCTCCCCGGCTACGAGGAGGTCGGCCGCCGCCGCGTCCTGCTGGGCTGCTGGGGAGCCTTCCAGGACCCCAAGGTCGTCGACTACCGCTACGAGACGATGAACACCTGGGGCAAGGCGATGTACGTCACCCCCGGCATCGTCGTCGACGGCGAACTGGTCACCAACAACCTGGTCGACATCAACCTCGGCCTGCGCATCATGCTCGGCAGCTCCTTCTACGAGGACTGGACGAACGAGCAGCCCTTCGTCACCCACGACCCGCTCGGCAACCCCGTCGACATGCGCCACCCGTGGAACCAGACGACCCTGCCGGAGCCGCAGAAGCGCGACTTCGACGGCAAGTACAGCTGGGTGATGAGCCCGCGCTGGTTCGACGGCCGCACCGGCGACCACCTCGCCCTCGACACCGGCGGCGGCCCGCTCGCCCGCCTGTGGTCGACCGCGCTCAGCGGCCTGGTCGACACCCCGTACATCAAGGCCACCGGCCACAGCGTGCGCATCTCCCTGCCCAAGGGCGAGTCCCTTCCGGAGACCACCTTGGAGTGGCGCATCCCGCGGTGGAGCAACACCATCGAACGCGACCGCGCCCGGCCCTACTTCGTCGCCTACGCGGCCGCCATGGCCCTGCAGTTCCTCGAAGAGGCCATGGGCCTGGTACGGGCCGGCGAGACCAAGGTCTTCGAGAACTACGAGGTGCCCGACGAGGCGATCGGCTGCGGCTTCCACGAGGCGGTGCGCGGCGTCCTCTCCCACCACCTCGTGATCAAGGACAAGAAGATCGCCAACTACCACCCCTACCCGCCCACCCCGTGGAACGCCAGTCCCCGCGACATGTACGGCACTCCCGGCCCCTACGAGGACGCCGTCCAGGGCCAGCCCGTCTTCGAGGAGAACGGGCCGGACGACTTCAAGGGCGTCGACATCATGCGCACGGTCCGCAGCTTCGACCCCTGCCTGCCGTGCGGGGTGCACATGTACGTCGGCGAGGGCAAGACGCTGACCACCCTGCACTCGCCGACGTACGGGGCGAACCATGGCTGAGGCCGCTCCCGCCCGGCTGGCGGACCCGGACGTCGAGGCCCGGCTGGCCCGCCTCGACGAGGTCCTGGACGGACTCGAACCCGTCCCCGGCCCCGCCACCGAGGCGGTCCGGCTGCTGACCGAGGTCTACGGCGAGGCCCTCGCCCGCGTCCTCGACCACGCCGACGGGCCGCTGGCGGCACGCCTCGCAGACGACGAACTGGTGGGCCATCTGCTGGTGCTGCACGACATCCACCCCGAGTCCGCCGAGCAGCGGGCGGCCCGCGCCGTCGAACGGCTGCGTCCCGCCGTGCGGGAGCGCGGCGGGGACGTGGAGTGGGCGGGCGTGGACGGGCAGGTCGCCCGGGTGCGGCTGACGACGGGCGGCGGCTGCGGCTCCGGCTGCGGCGGCGGTGCCCCGGACGTCACCGAAGTGGTCCGGGAGGCGGTGCTCGCCATGGCCCCCGAGCTCACGGCGGTGCAGTCGCTGACACAGACGCCCCCCGCCTTCGTACCGCTGACCACGCTGACCCGACGGGACGCGCAGTGACCACCGACGGGGCCCTGGCCCGCCTCATCCGCTCCTCGGCCGAGCGCGGCGCGGCGGCCGGGGCGGAGGGGTGCGACCTGTGCGCCGCGCCGGTCTCCGACGAGCACGCCCATCTGCACGACTCCGCCCGGGACGAGGTGCACTGCGCCTGCGGCCCCTGCTCGGTGCTGTTCACCGGGTCCGGGGCGGGCGACGGCACGTACCGGCTCGTGCCGCGGCGCCGGGTCCGGCTGCCCCGCCTCGACACGGCCGTGCTGGGCGTACCGGTCGGCCTGGTCTTCTTCGTCCCCCGGGCGGACGGCACCGTCACCGCCCAGGGCCCGAGCCCGGCCGGGGCCATGCGCTGGGAGGTGGACGCGGCCGCCTGGCGGGAGCTGGCCGGGACGTGTCCGCAGCTCGCCGACGTGGAACCCGAGGTGGAGGCCCTGCTGGTGAACACCGTCCACGGCCTGGACCACCACTGGATCGTGCCGATCGACGACTGCTACCGGATGATCGCCGTCGTCCGCAGGGAGTGGCGCGGCCTGTCCGGCGGGGGCCGGATCTGGCCCGCCGTCGAGCGGTTCTTCGAGGACCTGACCGAGCGGCCATGAGCACGCACTCCGCCAGGCGGAGGCGAGGAAGGAGTGACCATGGGCAGCATCAGAGTGGGCCGGGCGCAGGCGAAGCCCGACACGCCCCGGCACGTCGCCGGCATGCACCAGGGCAACAAGGGCCGGTACGAGGAACAGCAGGGACACCACGAGGACGGCACCGCCGACGCGCGCCGCTCCACGGGAATCCACTGGAAGCGGCATGACGCCCTCGCGGCGACCATGCCGAACATCTCGCCGGGATGAGCAGCGTGACGAGAGAGCAGGGAGTCGCCGCGATGAAGGTCCAACGAGCATGCGGATTCGCCCCGCCCAGACGGAGCCGGACGAGTGGACGGCGGGCGCTGAAGACCGAGGCCCTGCTGGTGGGCGGGGCGGTCCTGGCGCTGCTGGCCTGGGAACTGCCCAGCCTGCGGCGCGAAGTGCGGATCTGGCGGATGGCCGGCGGTTTCCGCGCCGGCCGCCGCTACCCGTGAGCCGGCCGTGCACGAACTGTCGATCGCGACCGCGATCATCGAGCGCGCGGGCGAACTGGCCCGGGCCGGCGGGACGGACGCCGTCGGGACGGTGACCGTCCGGGTCGGCGAGCTGGCGGGTGTCGTCCCCGACGCCCTCGGCTTCGCCTTCGACGTGGCCCGCGACGGCACCGCCCTGGCCCGCGCCGAGCTCGTGGTCGAGCAGGTCACCGCGCGGGCCTGGTGCGAGGCGTGCACCGAGGACTTCCCGGTGGGCATGCCCCCGTTCTTCTGGTGCCCGCGCTGCGACCGGCCCTCGAGCGACCTGCGCAGCGGCCGGGAGCTGGAGATCACGGGCATCGACCCGGCCCCGGCCTGACCCGGCAGGGCCCCGCCGGCGCTCGTGCTCCGGCGAGGCCCTCGCGCGCGCTGCGCCCGGGTCAGCAGATCCGCGGCAGTTGCTCCCCGAGCGGCAGGTCCACCACCCGCGTCCCCCCGAGCCCGGTGGCCACCACCACCATGCCCGGATGGTCGGCGACGCACTCGCCGATCACCGTCGCCCCGGCGCCCTGCGGATGGGCGCGCATCGCCGCCAGCACCTCCTCCGCCCGGGCCGGCGGCACGAACGCGACCAGCCGCCCCTCGTTGGCGACGTAGAGGGGATCGAGGCCGAGGAACCCGCAGGCGTTGGCCACCCCGTCCGGCACCGGAACGGCCCGTTCCCGGAGCCGGACCCCGGTCCCGGAGGCCCGCGCGATCTCGTTGAGGGACGCGGCGAGGCCGCCCCGGGTGGGGTCGCGCAGCACGTGGAGGTCCGGCGTGACCGCCAGCATCGCCGCGACCAGGTCCCCCAGCGGCGCGGTGTCGCTGGCCACCTCCACTCCGAACTCCAGCCCCTCCCGCACGCTCATGATCGCCACCCCGTGCAGGCCGATGGGCCCGCTGACGATGACGACGTCCCCGGGCCGCGCCCGCTGGGGCCGGATGTCGACGCCCTCGGGCACGAGCCCCACCCCGGCGGTGGTCACGTACACCCCGTCGCCGTGCCCCGACTCCACCACCTTGGTGTCACCCGTGACGATCGTCACCCCGGCGGCCTCGGCGGCCGTGCCCATGGCGCGCGCGACCCGCTCCACGACGGTCAGCTCGACGCCCTCCTCCAGCACGAACGCCGCCGAGAGGCAGGCGGGAGCCGCCCCGCTCATGGCCAGGTCGTTGACCGTGCCGTTGACCGCGAGGTCGCCCAGGCAGCCGCCGGGGAAGAACAGCGGCCTGACCACGTAGGAGTCGGTGGAGAACGCCAGCCGCGCGCCGCCCAGTTCGAGCACGGCGGAGTCGGTGAGGGCGGCGAGGGAGGGATTGCCGTAGGCGGGGGTGAAGACCTGCTCCACCAGTTCCGCCGACAGCGCGCCCCCTCCGCCGTGCCCCATCACCACCACCCCCTGGTCGCGCAAGGGGGCGGGGCAGGTCCAGGCGGCGGGGTCGACCACGTCGGCGAGTGGTTCAGACAACGGGAGCCACCTCCTGCGCGGCCCCGCCGCGCTGCGGCGCCGGGGCGTTCATCCGGCGGTACAGGTAGTAGGCAGCGCAGGCGCCCTCGCTGGAGACCATGGTGGCGCCGAGCGGGGTGCGCGGGGTGCAGGTCGTGCCGAACGCCGCGCACTCGGTCGGTTTGATCAGCCCTTGGAGCACCTCCCCGCTACGGCACTCGGCGGGTTCCTCGGTCCGGATCCCGGTGACGTCGAAGCGGTGCTCGGCGTCGTACGCCCGGAAGGCGTCGGACAGCCGCCAGCCGCTCGCCGGGATCCGCCCGATGCCGCGCCAGGACCGGTCGCAGACCTCGAAGACCTCCTCGATCATGCGCACCGCGGCCGGGTTGCCCTCCTCGCGCACGGCCCGCGGGTAGGCGTTCTCCACCCGGTGCTCCCCGCGCTCCAGCTGACGGACGGCCCGGCGGATGCCCTCCAGGATGTCCAGCGGCTCGAAGCCGGTCACCACCATCGGCACCCGGAACCGCTCGGCGAGCCCGGGGTACTCGGCCATGCCCATCACGCTGCACACGTGCCCGGCGGCCAGGAAGCCCTGCACCCGGCACGCCGGGGCTGTCATGATCGCCTCGACGGCCGGGGGCACCCGGACGTGCGAGACCAGCAGGCTGAAGTTGTCCAGGCCCAGACGGCGGGCCTGGTGCACGGCCATCGCGTTGGCCGGCGCGGTCGTCTCGAAGCCGATGGCGAAGAACACCACCTGCCGGTCCGGGGTGCGGCGGGCCAGCTCCAGGGCGTCGAGCGGTGAGTAGACCACCCGGACGTCGCCGCCCTCGCCCTTGACCCGGAACAGGTCCCGGCCGGTGCCCGGCACCCGCAGCATGTCACCGAAGGAACAGAAGATCACCTCCGGCCGCGAGGCGATCTCCAGCGCCTTGTCGATCACCTCCAGCGGCGTCACACAGACGGGACAGCCCGGGCCGTGGATCAACTCGACCTTCTCCGGCAGCAGTTGGTCGATGCCGTGCCGGATGATCGAGTGGGTCTGCCCGCCGCAGACCTCCATCAGGGCCCAGGGCCGCGTGGCGGTGGCGTGGATGTCGTCCAGCAGCCGCCGGGCCAGGTCGGGGTCGTTGAACTCGTCGATGTACTTCACCGGGCCTCACTCCCGCTCTCCCGCCGGTCGGCCACCGCGGTTCCCGCCTCCTTCGCCGCCTGCTCCCAGGCGTCGCCGAACTCCTCGTCCAGCAGGCCCAGTTCCTCGAAGAGCTTCAGCGAGGCCAGGGCCGACTCCTCGTCCAGGCGCTGCAGGGCGAAGCCGACGTGCACGATGACGTACTCGCCCACCCGCACGTCCCGCACGTACTCCAGGCACGCCTGTTTGCGCACTCCGCCGAAATCGATCAGCCCGGTGAGCGGATCGGCGCCGTCGTCGATGGCCACGACCTTGCCGGGCACTGCCAAACACATGGGTCACTCCGTAAGTTGTTAGGCGGCCCGGGAGGGCCGGGTGTGGCTTATGGGTTCTTGCCTTCAGTGGCTTCGAAGGAGTGGCCGCCCGGCTCTCCGGG
>NZ_JBHYQH010000063.1:0-27681 GCF_042746715.1 Streptomyces sp. NPDC058741
GCGTCGTCCTGGGTGGGGCAGGCGACGCGGACGATCTGGCAGCCGGACGCGGTCAGTTCGGCGATCTGCTGGAGGGTGGCGCCGATGTCGGAGGTACGCGTCGTGGTCATCGACTGCACCGACACCGGGGCCCCGCCCCCGACCGGCACCGGCCCGACCTGGATGCGGCGCGAGGGGCGCCTCTCGGCGACCGGCCGCACCGGCATCTCGGGCACGCCCAGCGAGATGGCGGTCATGCCATCACTCCCGGTTCCCTGAGACCGTCTCGCGCAGGGCGCGCAGCGACTCCTTCAGCGATCCCATGGTGGCGAGGACGGCGGTGGGCTCGTAGCCGCAGTGCGCCATGCAGTTGGCGCAGCGCGGGTCCTTGCCGCGGCCGTACTTGTCCCAGTCGGTGTCCTCGACCAGCTCGCGGTAGGTCGGGACGTACCCGTCGCTCATCAGGTAGCAGGGCCGCTGCCAGCCGAAGAGCGAGTAGTTGGGGATGGCCCACGCCGTGCAGGGGAAGTCGACCCTGCCCTCCAGGAAGTCCAGGAAGAGCGGTGAGTGGTTGAGCCGCCAGCGCCGCCGGTTGCCGCCCGCGAAGGCCTTCCTGAACAGCTCGCGGGTCTGCTCCACGCCGAGGAAGTGCTCCTGGTCGGGGGCCTTCTCGTAGGCGTAGGCGGGAGAGATCATCATCTCGTCGACCTCGAGGTCGTCGTTGAGGAAGTTCAGCACCTCGATGACGGTCTGCGGGGTGTCGGTGTTGAAGAAGGTCGAGTTGGTGGTGACCCGGAAGCCGCGCCGCTTGGCCTCCTTGATCGCCTCCACGGCCTCGTCGAAGACGCCCTCCTTGGCCACGGACTCGTCGTGCCGCTCGCGCAGCCCGTCGATGTGCACCGCGAAGGCGAAATAGGGAGAGGGCTCGAACGCGTCCATCTTCTTGCGCAGCAGCATGGCGTTGGTGCAGAGGAAGACGTATTTCCGCTTGGCCACCAGCTGGCGCACGATCTCGTCGATCTGCGGGTGCATCAGCGGCTCACCGCCGGCGATCGACACCATCGGGGCGCCGGACTCCATGACCGCCCCCACGGCCTGGGCGACCGGCATCCGCTGCTTGAGCACCCCCGCCGGGTGCTGGATCTTGCCGCATCCCTCGCACTTGAGGTTGCAGGCGAACAACGGCTCCAGCTCCACGATCAGCGGGAACTTGTCCCGCCGCTTGAGCTTCTGTTCAGCCAAGTACGTAGCGACCTTGATGGACTGTCGGAGCGGCATGGCCATCTGGCTCACCTCCTGGGGAGCAGCAAGGAACGGTGCCATTCGAAGAAAGCGGGAAGGACGCAGCGAAGAACGCGGAAAGCCGATATTCCACCGCGCACCGTGCCGATCCGGACGAGTTCATGTTCAGGAGCGTCCACGACCACCCGGACGGCCGCAACCGGGCGCTCGCCCGCGCGCACGGCGCTTCGGAGTGTGACCGCCGACTCCATGTCGACCGCGATCGCTCCGGTCGCGAGCAGATCGGACCGTTCGGGACCCCGTACGACGTGGTCGGAGCCGGTCAGCGGCCCGGTGTGCACGGTGCGCCCGGGCAGGGCCCGCAGCAGCTCCTCCACCAGCAGATCGACCCCGACGCAGGGCGTCGTGCCGCGCGGGTCGCGGGTCTCCTCGGCGACGACCAGGTCCCCGGGGTGCATGCCCGGTGCGAGACCCGCGCAGAAGCCGGTGGCCAGCACGGCGGCGTCGCGCAGCCCGGGACCGGCCAGCACGCGGGTGACGGCCCGCTCGGCCGCCGCCGGGCCCATGCCCGTGCGCAGCACGGTGACCGGCCCTCCGGCCCCGCCCCGGCCGCCCGCGCGCAGGGCGAGCTGCTCGATGCCGAGCGCGCAGGCGATCAGCAGCGGGGCCGGGGCGGGCTGGCCGCTCATCAGCTCCCCTTGGGCCGGCCGGCGAACGGCTCGCCGTGGACGTACCGGCCGAGCGCGGTGAGCGGGAACACCTGCCGGTAGAGGTGGTAGTTGATCGAGAAGTCCCAGGGGAAGCCCGTGCCCGTGAAGTACGGCTCGTCCCAGGAGCCGTCCTCCCGCTGGGTGGCGGCGAGCCATGCGACGCCGCGTTCGACGGCCTCGGAGTCGCGCTCCCCCGCGGCGAGCAGCGCCATCAGCGCCCACGCCGTCTGCGAGGCGGTGGAGGCGCCCCTGCCGCTCCATCCCTCGGCGTCCCGGTAGGAGCGCAGGTCCTCGCCCCAGCCGCCGTCGTCGTTCTGGACCGACTCCAGCCAGACCACGGCCCGGCGGATCGCGGGGTGGGCGGCGGGGATTCCGGCGGCGGCCAGGGCGGGGACGACGGAGCCGGTGCCGTAGACGTAGTTGACGCCCCAGCGGCCGAACCACGAGCCGTTCGGCTCCTGTTCGGCGAGCAGCCACTCGATGCCGCGCCGGGTGCGCGGGTCGTGGGCGAGGCCCTCGGCGGCGAGCATCTCGACGACGTGCGCGGTGACGTCCGCGGAGGGCGGGTCGATCACCTCGCCGAAGTCGCAGAACGGCAGCCGGTTCGGGAAGGGGCTGGTGTTGTCGACGTCGAACGCGGCCCAGGCGCCGTTCCTCGACTGCATGCCGAGGGTCCAGCGCACGCCGCGGCCGATGGCCCGGTCGACCCGCTCCGGTTCGCGGTGGGTGATCCGGCGCAGCGCGAGGATCACCTCGGCGGTGTCGTCGATGTCCGGGTAGTTGTCGTTGTGGAACTCGAACGCCCAGCCCCCGGGCAGCAGTCCGGGCCGGCGCACCGACCAGTCGCCGGGGCGGACGATCTCCTCGCCGAGCATCCAGTCGGCCGCCTTCACCAACTGCGGGTGGTCGGCGGGCAGTCCGGCGTCGGCGAGCGCGATCGCGGCGAGGCAGGTGTCCCACACCGGCGACTGGCAGGCCTCGATCATGCGGGCCCCGTCCTCACGCCACACGGCGAAGCGGTCCAGGGACGCCAGCCCCTCCCGCAGCACGGGGTGCTCCAGGTCGTAGCCGAGCAGGTGCAGGGCGATGATCGAGTAGACGGCCGGGGGCTGGATGCCGCCCCAGCAGCCGTCGTTCTCCTGGCGTTCGATGATCCAGCGGGCGGCGCTGTTCACGGCGGCCCGGCGCAGTCGGCGCGGCGCGACCCTGCGCAGGGCGTGCAGGCCCTTGTCCATCCGTTGGAAGGCCCCGTCCCAACTGAACGGGCTCGCCAGGGGTTCGTGCGGGTTCGGGTGGTCCGGGTCGGTGTGCAGCTCGTCGATCGGGAAGGGCGCCGCGCGCACCGGCCGCTTCGCGGAGACGATCGTCAGCGGGACGATGGTCTGCCGGGCCCAGCAGCCGAAGTCGTAGATGTTGAGCGGCACCCACTTCGGGAAGAAGATGAGCTCCGGCGGCAGTTCGGGCAGGTCCTCCCACTTCCACCAGCCGAACAGGGCCAGCCAGATGCGGGTGAAGACCCGGGCGGCGGCGATGCCGCCCCGCGCGCGGATCCAGGCCGAGGCCCTCGCCATGTGCGGGGCGTCGGGCGCGTCCCCGGCCAGCCGGAGGGCGACGTAGGCCTCGACGGTGGTGGAGAGTTCGCCGGGGCCGCCGTGGAAGGTGGCCCAGGTACCGTCCTCGCGCTGTTCGCCGCGGATGAAGAGGGCGGCGGCCCGTGTGGTCTTCTCGTCGCGGATGCCGAGGAACTGACGGAGCAGCAGGTCCTCGGCGTCCATCGTGACGTTGGTCTCGAGGTCGCCCTTCCACCAGCCCTCGGGGTCCTGGCGGGAGAGCAGGTAGTCGGTGGCGCGCCGTGCGGCGCGGGCGGCGGTTTCGCTCACCCCGGCCGCCCCGGGGGTGTCGGTGTCGCTGGCCGCGGCGGCGCGGGGTGGCAGGGCCCCGGTGCTTCCGCCGGTCGTCGCTGTCATGGCTTCCCCTTCGTGCAGTGGTGCAAGGTGTGCAGCTGCTGTGGGTCCGCCGTCGGCCGGTGCTCCGAGGTCTCCCGCGGCACCGGCCGGCGACTACGCGAGGGCTATTCGGCCGATGGTGATCATCTCTTTCGTACGACGACGAAGTCCGCGAGCGCCGTGAACTGCTCCCGTACCCGGTCGGGCATGTCCACGGCGTCGAGGGCCTCGATGGCGATGGTGTGCTGGCGGCGCGCCTCCTCGGCGGTCCACTCGCGGCCGCCGGCCTCCTCGATGAGGGCGGCACGGGCCGCGAACTCCTCCTCGGAGAAGTTCGCGAAGTCGCTGCTCTTGGCGTCGGCGGCGAGGATCTCGCCGAGCCGCTCGGAGGCCGGGCCGCCCGCGGCGAGCGCGGCGACGACCGGCAGGGACTTCTTGCGCTGGCGAAGATCGCTCCAGGTCTGCTTGCCGGTGGAGACCGGGTCGCCCCAGATGCCGAGGAGGTCGTCGACGGCCTGGAAGGCGAGGCCCAGGCGGTAGCCGTACCGCTCCAGCGCGTCGGCGGTGCGCTCGTCGGCGCCGCCGAGGACCGCGCCGATGGAGCTGGCGCAGGCGAGCAGGGCGCCGGTCTTGTTGCCCTCCATCTCCAGGCACTCCTCGACGCTGACGCGGTCGCGGTGCTCGTAGGAGATGTCCTGGGCCTGGCCGTCGATCAGGGCGCGCGTGGCGGTGGTCAGACGGCGGGTGGCGCGGCCCGCCTCGACGGTGCCGAGTTCGAGGAGGACCTCGTTGGCGAGGGCGAACAGGGCGTCGCCGACCAGGATGGCCTGGGCGGGGCCGTGCACCTTCCAGACCGTGTCGCGGTGGCGGCGCTGCTCGTCGCCGTCCATGAGGTCGTCGTGGAGGAGGGAGAAGTTGTGGACGAGTTCCACCGCGACGGCGCCGGGGACGCCGGTCTCGGGCGCGGCGGACATGACTTCGGCGGACAGCACGGCGAGGGCGGGGCGCACGGCTTTGCCGCCGTCGCCGTCGGCGGGCCTGCCCTGGGCGTCGATCCATCCGAAGTGGTAGGCGGCGACCGTGTCCATGGGAGGTGCCAGGCGGTCGACGGCCGCCCGCAGTACCGGAGTGGCCAGGGTCCGGCCGCGCTCCAGCAGCGCGGTCACGTCCACCGCCTCGGCAGTCCTCGAGGCCGGGGGCACAGTGGGCACAGTCTCTCCTCTTGTTGCGGTACCGGGGGTGCGGGGGCCGCCCGCCGCTTGGTGCCGAGCGGGCATCACGCCGCCTCCTCGAACTCGAAGAGGTGGTGCGGACGGGGCCGGCCCAGGGCGCCCAGCACGGCGTCCGCCGCGCTCACACCACTGCGGACCGCACTCTCCATGGTCGCGGGCCACCCGGTGGCGGTCCACGCTCCGGCCAGGTAGAGGCCGGGTGCCTTGGTGCGGGCGCCGGGCCTGAGGCGGCCGACGCCGGGGGTGGGAGCGAACGTCGCGGTGCGCTCCCGGGTGACGAAGAAGTCCTTCACTCGGGCGTCACGGGCGAGCGGCAGCAGCCGCTCCAGCTCGGGCAGGTACCGCTCGCGCAGCACGGCCACGGGCTCGTCGATCTCGTCCTGGGCGGCCGACTGCGACACGGCGAGGTACTGCCCCGTGCGCAGCCCGGACGCCTCGGTCCGGTCGAAGACCCACTGCAGCGGGCTGCCGAGGGCGGTGACGAACGGCCGGGCGAGCACCGTGCGGTCGTACACCACGTGGACGTTGAGGATCGGCGCGGTGCCGATCTCCAGGAGGCGCTCGGGTGCGTCGAGGGCACCGGCGGGCAGCAGGTCGTGCGCCTCTCGCTGCGGTACGGCGAGGACGACCGCGTCGGCCCGGAGGGTCTCGCCGGGCACCTCGACACTCCACCCGCCGTCCGCGCTCCGGCGGACGTCGGTGACGCGGGTGCGGACCTCGGTGCGCACGCCCTCGGCGTCGAGCGCCTTGCGGGCGAGCCGGTCGTGCAGGTCGCCGAGGGGGACGCCCGCCCAGCCGATGTCGGCCGCGCCCGGGGCGGACAGCAGCCCGGTCCTGAACACCATCGCGGCGAGCGCCAGGGAGGTGTCCCCCGCGACCGCGTTGAGGGTGGCGACCCCGACCAGGTCCCACAGGGCCTCGACGGCGCGCGCCGACTGGCCGTGCGCGGTCAGCCAGCTGCCGAAGTCCCGCGCGTCCAGCGCCGGGTCGGCGGGGTCGAGTCCCTTGAGCGCGAGCGCGGCCCGGCCGACCCGGGCGCGCTCGGCGAGCGACAGGTGCGGATAGGTGGCGAGGCTGCGGCCGAGGTGCAGGGGCACGGGCAGCGCGTCGCGCCGCAGCCTGCCGAGCCGCCGCCCCTCGGGGCGGGCCACGTCCACGACGGGGACGTCGAGCCGGTCCTGCAGCGGGGCCAGTGCCGCGCCCTCGATGCGGTCGAGGAACCAGCGGTAGGCCGTGCAGCAGCGCAGGTAGACGTGCTGTCCGTTGTCGACGGTGAGGTCGCCGCGCCGGAAGGAGAAGGCCAGGCCGCCCAGGCGGGGCCTGCCCTCCAGCAGAGTGACGCGCACTCCGGCGTCGGCGAGCGCGAGCGCGGCGGTGACGCCGGCGAGACCGCCGCCCACCACGACGGTGTGCCGCCCCTCCGCGGCCGGTCCGTGGGACCGCGTGCCGTGGGTCATCGCGCGTCCTCCCCCGCGGCCCGGTCGTGCCGCCCTCGCGGTGCACGGCGGGCCGTCTGAGTCAGGGACGCCGTACCGCGCCGGAGGGTTGGCCGCCGGTCGTCCGTGACGGCGCGGCGGACCCCGATCCCGCGGCGGAGCCCTGCCGCCGGATCCACGCAGGCGGCACGGCCCGGCACCGCGACGGGCATGCGGCACCGCCCCGCGCAGAGTGCCGGCTCGATGCCACGGAGAGCACGCCGCAGCGTGCCCCGCACCGCCTCGCGGCAGCACGGGACGGCACCGCCCCGGCGGGCGGGCACCCGGCCGCCGGTGGTGTCCCCGTGGAGCGATCCGCTGCTCACACCCGCCTCCTGACGGTCCGTCGGGTCACGTGCCGGGCGTCCAGACCGGACAGGCCGCGCACCGCGACGTACGCCTTCTCCCGGCCGGGCAGCGAGACCCGGCCGCGCAGGACGGCCTCCGGGTCGCGCTCGATGCGGTCCAGCAGGCGGCGGTAGATGCCGGCCATGGCGGCGACACAGGCACCGCTGCGCCGGTCGAGCATGGGCAGCAGCCGGTAGCCCTCGGCGAAAAGAGCGCGGGCCCGACGCACTTCGAAGTGCACGAGGCCCGCGAAGTCGGAGCCCTCCGGTGGCCTCGGCCCGCTGAACCCGGCCGAGCAGCCGAACTTGGCGAGGTCGTCGGCGGGCAGGTAGGTGCGGCCGCCCACGGCGTCCTCGCGGACGTCTCTGAGGATGTTGGTGAGCTGGAGCGCGAGTCCGAGCGTGTCGGCGTACTCGGGCGCGCGATCGACGCCGCGCGCCCCCGGTTCGGTCCCGAACACCCCGAGCGAGAGCCGCCCGATGGCGCCCGCCACACAGCGGCAGTAGACCTTCAGGTCGTCCCAGGTCTCGTACGTCTCACCGCGGACGTCCATCTGGACGCCGTCGATGAGCTCGTCCAGGCCGCCCAGGGGGATCGGGAAGTGCGAGGCGGCGTGGGTGAGGGCCACGGCGACGGGGTCGGTGTCGTCGTCGTCGACCGCGCCCCGGCGGATCCGGGTCAGCAGGGCCCGGGTGTCATCCAGCCGGGCGACCTTGACGTCGTCGGCGAGCGCGCCGTCGCCGATGTCGTCGACGCGCCGCGAGAACGCGTACAGCGCCGACATCGCACGCCGCTGGGCCACCGGCAGCAGCCGGATGCCGTAGGCGAAGTTGCGGGCCTGCCGCCCGGTGACGGCCTCGCAGTAGCTGTAGGCGGCGAGTACCGGTGGGGACGCGTGTGGTTCCGACTCCACGGTCCGGATCACCCCTCTCCTCGCAGAGTCGGGCCCACCTCGCGCAGCAGCCGGAGCGTGCCGGGCTTGGGCGGGCCGGGAAGTACGTCGTAGTCGGCGGCGGCGATCGCGCCGACGGCCGCCCTTCCTCCCGCCACGAACCCCGCGAGCAGCAGCTTCAGCCTGCCGCGGACGCTGCCCACCAGGGGTGCGCCCTCGTCGAGCAGGTCCAGGGCGCGCTGCGCTTCGTACGCGACGAGCGCGCGGACCGACGCCCCGGCGGTGTCCGCGGCGAGGTCGGCCTCCTCGACATGGAAGCGCTTCAGGTCGGAGGCGGGCAGGTACACGCGGTCGCGGCCGAGGTCCTCGGCCACGTCCTGGAGGTGCTCGACGATCTGCAGGGCCGTGCAGATCAGGTCGGAGCGGCGGATCCGCTCGGGGGTCGAGGTGCCGGTGACGGCGAGGACGAGACGGCCGACGGGGTTGGCGGACAGCTTGCAGTAGGCGAGCAGGTCGTCGTAGGTCTCGTAGCGGCGGACCAGCTGGTCCTGGCGGTTGGCGGCGATCAGGCCGAGGAACGGCTCGGGCGTCAGGGCGCACCGGCGGACGACCGGCTGGAGGCGGCGCAGCAGGGGGTGGCGGGGTGTGGAGCCGAAGACCCGGCGCAGGTCGGTCTCGAAGGCGTCCAGCAGGACCAGCCGGTCCTGGCCCTCGTCGGGCGGGACGCCGAGCAGGCGGGCGTCGGCGCCGCCGGGGGCCAGGTCGCCGTCGCCGATGTCGTCGACCAGGCGGGCGAAGCCGTAGACGGCCATGAGGTCGGCGCGCCAGGCCCGGGGCAGGAAGAAGGGGGCCACGGGGAAGTTCTCACCCGCGGCCTTGTCGAGGGTGGCGCGCTCCGGGTCGAGGGCGCGCGCCGTGCCGGTTCCCGTCACCGCCGGCCGCCCGGAGCGGGGACGGCACGTGCTGCGTGGAGCTGGGGAGTTTCCGTAGCCATCGCCGTCACATCTCCCGTTCTACACTGCCGACCCAATACGCACTATTTCGGACACGCCGCCCAGCCGTCCGCTCGATGCCCCGACGGGCGGTGTCGCGCATTATTGCCATGATTGCCGTGTTTCGGGACCGGTACAGCTTACGTTGTACAACGCACCGGGGTTTGTCAGGGTGTCCCCACCCCACGAGAACACACCGATCGGCCCCAAGGTTCCTGACACGGGCCGGAGTTGACGCTTCCTTTGCGGACGCGGGGCCCCGCCGGAACAGTCCCGCCGGGGCCTCGGCTACTTGCCGGTGAACTTCTCGTACTCCTTGAGCACCTCGTCGGTCGGGCCGTCCATGCGCAGTTCACCGCGCTCCAGCCACAGCACGCGGTTGCAGGTGTCGCGGATGGACTTGTTGTTGTGGCTGACCAGAAACACCGTGCCGGCCTCCTTGCGCAGCTCCCGGATGCGGTCCTCGGAGCGCTTCTGGAACTTGCGGTCGCCGGTGGCGAGGGCCTCGTCGATCATCAGCACGTCGTGGTCCTTGGCGGCCGCGATGGAGAAGCGGAGCCGGGCCGCCATGCCGGAGGAGTAGGTGCGCATGGGCAGCGTGATGAAGTCGCCCTTCTCGTTGATGCCGGAGAAGTCGACGATGTCCTGGTAGCGGGCCTTGATCTCCTCGCGCGACATGCCCATCGCGAGCCCGCCCAATATGACGTTGCGCTCACCGGTGAGGTCGTTCATCAGGGCGGCGTTGACGCCGAGCAGCGAGGGCTGGCCGTCGGTGTAGACCTTGCCGCTCTCGGCGGGCAGCAGGCCCGCGATGGCGCGCAGCAGGGTCGACTTGCCGGAGCCGTTGGAGCCGATCAGGCCGATGGCCTCACCGCGGTAGGCGACGAAGGAGACACCTCGCACGGCGTGCACCTTGCGCACGCCCCGCTCCTCGCCGCGCTTCAGGATGCGGCTGAGGGCCGCGGTGGCGCTGCCCTTGCCGGACTTGGCGCCGTTGACGCGGTAGACGATGTGCAACTCGTCCGCGATGACGGTGGGGATGTTCCCGTCCTGCTTCTGCTCAGCCACGGCCGTACCTCTCCTCCGCCTTCCAGAAGTACACGAAGCCGCCGACGGCGAACAGCACGGCCCAGCCGGCCGCGACCGCCCACACGTGGTCGGGCAGGTAGCGCGAGCCGTAGTCGTCGATCAGCGCGAAGCGCATCAGGTCCATGTAGATCGCGGCCGGGTTCCACTGCAGGACGTTCGCGATCCAGGCCGGCTTGTCCGCCAGGAGGATCGGGATGGAGAACATCACGCCGGACGCGTACATCCAGGTCCGCATCACGAACGGCATCAGCTGCGCGAGGTCGGGGGTCTTGGCGCCCGCCCGGGCCATGATCAGCGCGAGGCCGGTGTTGAAGCAGAACTGCAGAACGAGCACCGGCACGATCAGCAGCCAGGACAGGTCCGGGTAGTGGCCGAAACCGACCGCGATGACGAACAGCACGATCATCGAGAACAGCAGCTGCTGGAGCTGCTGCAGCGCGAAGGAGACCGGCAGCGAGGCTCGCGGGAAGTGCAGGGCGCGGACCAGGCCGAGGTTGCCGGAGATCGCGCGCACGCCCGCCATCACCGAGCTCTGCGTGAAGGTGAACACGAACACGCCCGTGACCAGGAACGGGATGTACACCTCGCGGGACATGCCCCGGTCGGCCTCCAGCAACAGGCCGAAGATGAAGAAGTACACCGCCGCGTTCAGCAGCGGCGTGGCCACCTGCCACAGCTGGCCGAGCTTGGCCTGGCTGTACTGGGCGGTCAGCTTGGCGCGGGAGAAGGCGAGGATGAAGTGCCGCCGGTCCCAGAGCTGACGGACGTACTCGATGAGGGAGGGCCGGGCGCCGCTCACGCTCAGCCCGTGCTTGGCGGCGAGTTCCCTCGCCGTGAGGCCCTCGTCGGGCGCCGCGGGCGCGCTCACCGCGACCGTGGCGTCGTGCGTTGTCTCACTCACTGGTGGAAACTTTCGTCTTCGAGATACGCGGCCTGTACGGGCCGGCATGAGCCGGGGCCAGGGTACGGCCCCCTCGGACACTCCCGGGAACTCCCGGACACGAGCTTGTCAGATGACGGGGGGCCGGCCCAGACGGGTCAGCCGCCACACCGTACGCCACTTCATGGGCCGGCGTGTGCCGCAGGGGGTGGTCCAGCCCTCGCGGAATCCGCCGAACCAGGCCCGCAGGGCGGGGCGGGAGGGGCGGCGGAGGAGGGTCAGCAGCAGCCACACGCCGAGGTAGACCGGGACGAGGGGCGCGGGGAGGTTGCGGCGGGCCAGCCAGACGCGGTTGCGGGCGACCATGCGGTGGTAGACGGCGTGCCGCGAGGGGGCGGTCGTCGGGTGGTACAGCACCATGTCGGACCGGTAGTCGATCAGCCAGCCGGCGTCGAGGGCCCGCCAGGCCAGGTCGGTCTCCTCGTGGGCGTAGAAGAACTCGTCCGGGAGTCCGCCGACGTCGGCGAAGACGCGCGTGCGTACGGCGTTGGCGCCGCCGAGGAAGGTGGTGACCCGGGAGGAGCGCATCGGGTCGGCGGCGCGCAGCCGGGGCACGTGCCGGCGCTGGGTGACGCCGGTCTCGGGGTCGGCTATGCGGAAGCTCACGATCCCGAGCGCCGGGTCGGACTCGAAGGCCTTGCGGCACAGCTCGGCGGTGTCGTGCCGGGCGAGGAGGCCGTCGTCGTCGAGGAAGAGCAGGATGTCGACGTCCCGGCCGGCCGGGCCGAAGGCCTCGATACCGACGTTGCGGCCGCCGGGGATGCCGAGGTTCTCGGGAAGCTCGATGGTGCGCACGCCCTCGGGGACGTCGGGGACGGGCGAGCCGTTGCCGACGACGACCACCTCGACCGGGTAGCCGTCCTGCTGGGCGACGGAGTCGAGCAGGGCCCGCAGCTCGGCGGGGCGGTTGCCCATGGTGATGATGACGGCGCCGACCTTCATGCCGCTCACTTCAGCCTGCTGGAGGCGAGGATCGACACCAGGTGCAGCAGCGTCTGCACCAGGGCGATGCCGGCGAGCACCGCCACGCCGAGGCGGGTGAAGAACAGGTCGCCGCGGATCTGGTCGGCGATCGCCAGGGCCAGGATCAGCAGGGAGGCCTCGATGCCGAGGATGAGGCGGTGGAACTTCAGGGCCGCTGCGGCCTTGCGGGCCAGCGCCATGCCGGAGGAGCGCATCTCGGCGGCGGCCTCCTGGACGGGGGGCTTGCCGGCCTGGTGGCGGGCGACGCCGACCAGGTCGGTCTCGGCCTTGATCAGGATGGCGCCGAGGGCGGCCAGGGTGCCGAGGAAGGCCCACAGCCAGTCGATGCGGCCGCTGCCCCACAGGTCGGCGGCGCGCAGGCCGAAGCCGGTGAGCACGGCGGCGTCGGTGAGGTAGGCGCCGACGCGGTCCAGGTAGACGCCGTTGAGCGAGTACTGCTTCTTCCAGCGCGCGATCTCGCCGTCGACGCAGTCCAGCAGCAGGTACATCTGGACGCAGACCACGCCGAGCACGGCGCCCGTGATCCCCGGCACGAGCAGTGCCGGGGCCGCGAGTACACCGAAGACGGTCATCAGGTACGTGAGCTGGTTGGGCGTGACCGTGGTGTTCACCAGGTAGCGGTCGACCCGCAGGGACACCTCACGCATGTAGAGGCGTCCCATCCAGTGCTCACCGCTGCGCCGGTCCTTCACCCCTGCGGGGTGAACGACGGGGCGGAGTTCAGCTACCGATGGCCTTGACATAGTCGGTGTAGGTGTCCTTGATCTGTTCGGGGTTCAGGTCGAGGTGTTCGAGAATGGTGTAGCGGCCGGGCCGGGTCTCCGGGGCGAACTCGACGGCCTTGACGAACTCGTCCGTGCTGAAGCCGATCTCGTCCGCCAGCACCGGCAGTCCGTGCCGGCGCAGCACCTCGGCCATGTACGCCGACTCCTCGTGCGCCCCGCGCATCCACATGGCGAAGGCCGCGCCGAGTCCGCACTGCTCGCCGTGGGCGGCGGCCCGTTTGGGGTAGAGCAGGTCGAAAGCGTGGTTGATCTCGTGGCACGCCCCGGAGGAGGGCCGCGAGTCGCCCGACACGGACATGGCGATGCCGCTGAGGACCAGTGCCTCGGAGAGCACCTGGAGGAACTCGTTGTCCCCGATGCCGCCCGGGTGCCGCAGCACGGCCTCGCCTGCCTGGCGGGCCATGGCCGCTGCGAGGCCGTCGATCCGCTCGCCCTTGACGCGGTTGGCCAGCTCCCAGTCGGCGATCGCCGAGATGTTGGAGATGGCGTCGCCGATGCCGGCGCGGACGTAGCGGACGGGGGCCTCGCGGATCACGTCCAGGTCGATGACGACCGCGATCGGGTTCGGCACGCCGTAGGAGCCGCGGCCCGCGTCGTTGTCCAGGGTGGCGACCGGCGAGCACAGGCCGTCGTGCGCGAGGTTCGTGGGCACGGCGACCAGGGGCAGGCCGACCCGGGCCGCGGCGAACTTGGCGCAGTCGATGATCTTGCCGCCGCCGAGGCCGACGACCGCGTCGTAGTGGCCGGCCTTGATGTCGCTCGCCAGCCGGATCGCGTCGTCGAGGGTGCCGCCGCCGACCTCGTACCAGGTGGCGCCGGGCATGCTCGGCGTGATGCGCTCGCGCAGCTTGGCGCCGGAGCCGCCGCTGACGGCGACGGCGAGGCGGCCGGAGTGCGAGATGCGCTCGTCGGCGAGCACGCACGCGAGGTCGTCGAGGGCACCCGGGCGGATGTCGACGACGAGCGGCGAGGGGATGAGCCGCGTCAGTACCGGCATGCGATGTCCCGTCCCCGTGCGAGGTCGTCGTGGTTGTCGATCTCGACCCACTGGACGTCGCCGATCGGCGCCACGTCGATACGGAAGCCGCGGTTGACGAGCTCCTGGTAGCCGTGCTCGTAGAACTGCTGCGGGTCGGTCTCCCAGACGGCCTTGAGCGCGTCGGCCAGCTCGGGGGCGGCGTCGCCCTCGATCAGGGTGACGCCGATGTACTCGCCGGAGGCCTCGGCGGGGTCCATCAGCTTGGTGATCTTCGTCATGCCCTTGGCGGGGTCGACGACGACCTTCATCTCCTCGTCGGCGAGCTGCTTGACCGTGTCGACGGCGAGGATGATCTTCTTGCCGTCGCCGCGGGCGGCGAGCAGCGTCTTCTCGACGGAGACGGGGTGGACGGTGTCGCCGTTGGCGAGGATCACGCCGTCCTTGAGGGCGTCACGGCCGCACCACAGGGAGTAGGCGTTGTTCCACTCCTCGGCCTTGTCGTTGTCGATCAGGGTGAGCTCGAGGCCGTACGTGGCCTCCAGCGCTTCCTTGCGCGCGTACACGGCCTCCTTGCGGTAGCCGACGATGACCGCTGCTTCGGTGAGGCCGATCTCGGCGAAGTTGCCGAGGGTCAGGTCGAGGACCGTGGGCTCGCCCTCTATGCCCGCGGGGCCCACCGGCACCAGTGCCTTGGGCAGGGTGTCCGTGTAGGGGCGCAGACGCCGGCCGGCGCCGGCCGCAAGCACGAGGCCGATCATGCGGTTTCTCCTTCATCGTGTACGGCGGGCGCGCCACCCTTGTGGGCGGCGACCCAGAAGCGGATGCTCTCGGCGAGCACCACGAGGGCCACGGCCACGGCGACAACCGTGAGCGCGACCGTGAACTGCGAGGCGGTGAGCAGAGCGGCGAGGAGGGTGACGAGCAGCGTCCGTCCCTCGTGCCCCCCGATGGAACGCACCAGCCAGGCGGGGGGCGCTCCGGCGTTGCCGCGGATGCGGTACACCGTGTCGTAGTGATGGTAGGCGACCGCCGCCACCAGCCCGAACGCCGCCGGAAGGGCTCCGTCCGCGTCCGCCTTGGCGGCCAGGACGAGGACGGTTCCGTACTCCGCGGCGCGGAAGAGGGGCGGGACGAGCCAGTCGAGGGCGCCCTTGAGGGGCGGCGCGACGGCAGCGGCCGAGGTGAGCGCGTACAGGCCGGCCGCCGCGACGGGCAGCGCGCTGCCGTACGGCTCCAGGGCCGCCGCCAGGACGAGCAGGGCCGCGCCGGGCAGGGCGATCAGGAACCGGGAGCCGAACGGCTCCCTGGCCGGCAGTCTGCCCAAGACCCGCGCCAGGCCCCCGGCGAGCGGACCGCTGTCCGCCAGGTCGGCCAGGGCCGCGGCGGCCCGGTCGGTCCGCCGGGCCTTGCGGGTCAGGGAGCGCAGCACCCGGCCCGCCGTGGTGTAGGCGGCCGCGAAGGCGCAGCCGACGAGCAGCGCGTAGAAGGTGATGCGGGGGGTGGTGAGCGCGGTGAGGAGCGCGATCATCGCCCAGCGTTCGCCGATGGGCAGGACGATCATGCGACGCACCCAGACGGTCCAGCCGACGCTGTCGAGCCTGTCGGAGAGGGCGGCGGTGGGGCTGGTGTTGGCGGTGGCGTCGTGGTTGGCCTCGTTGAAGGAGAAGTCCACGACGTGCCGGCAGGTCTGCAGGACCATGGCGCCCAGGGCCAGGGCCCAGACGTCGTCGCCGCCGCGGGCGGCGCCGAGGGCGAGCCCGGCGTAGTAGGCGTACTCCTTGGCCCGGTCGAACGTGGCGTCGAGCCAGGCGCCGAGCGTGGAGTACTGCAGGGAGTAGCGGGCGAGCTGGCCGTCGGTGCAGTCCAGCACGAAGGAGGCGACGAGCAGCACGCCGGCCGCGACGAAGCCGCCCCGGGTGCCGGTGGCCGCGCAGGCCGCCGCTATGAGGGCGGTGAGCAGGGAGGCCGTGGTGACCTGGTTCGGGGTCAGGCCGCGGCGGGCGCACCAGCGGGCGAGGTACTTCGAGTACGGGCTGATGCAGAAGGTGGTGAAGAAGCCGTCGCGGGACTTCACGGCCGACTTCAGGCGCACGGCCTCGTCGTCGACGTCCGACACGGCCTGCCGGGCCTCGTTGCGGGCCTGGGGCTCGGCGGGGACAGCGGCGACGAGGCTGCCCAGCTCGGGGCGGTGCACGTCGGTGCCGTCGGCGTCCAGGGCGGTGAGGACGCGGTAGGCGAGGCTGTCGACCAGGGTGGTGCCGCCGCCCGCGGAGTTCTCACGGGCCATCGCCCGGGTCAGGGCCTGGCGGCCGGCCGGGCGGGCGGTGACGGCTCCGGGGATCGCGGCCACCGGGAAGCGGGGATCGGTGAGGCCGAGGCGCAGGGCGTGCACGTGCCCCACGAACCGGGCGTCGACCAGCGCGACCCGCTCGTCGGCCGGGACCTCTGCGAGCAGGGCCTCGGCCTCGGCGGCATCGGTCGCGACCCGGACGTCGAATCCGAGGGACCGCAGATCACCCTCGATCGACGATCCCGGGACCGGCTGACCGGTGAGGATGGCGGTCGACAACCGAATTCACTCCCTGGATACCGGCGTGCGGCGCCGGTGCTGTACGTGATGGGGGCGGCCGCACCGGCGACTGCCCGGGCGGCATGTCGGCAGAGGTTATCGGATGCGCGGAAGGCCGCGTTCACCGCCCGTTGGGCGGATGGTTCGACGGAGTTCGCACATGCCCTTGCCGCGGTCATCATCGGGGATCCGGGGGCCGCCCCACAAACCGCGGCTTCCACACCGGACATCGGGGACATTGTGTCGGCCCGGGTGCCGGGCGCATAGGGTGGGCGACCATGACTTGGCTGATCACCGGCGGGGCCGGCTACATCGGGGCCCATGTGGCCAGGGCCATGACCGAGGCCGGGGAGCGCGTCCTCGCCCTGGACGACCTCTCGGCCGGCGTGCCCGCGCGGCTGCCGTCCGGCGTCCCGTTGATCCAGGGCTCGTCGCTGGACGGGGAGCTGCTGAAGCGGGTGTTCGCGGAGCACTCCGTGACGGGGGTGGTGCATCTCGCGGCCCGCAAGCAGGTCGCCGAGTCCGTCGCGCAGCCCACGCGGTACTACCGGGAGAACGTCGGGGGTCTGGCGACCCTGCTCGACGCGGTCGCCGAGGCCGGGATCGGGCGCTTCGTCTTCTCCTCCTCGGCGGCGGTGTACGGCGATCCGGGGGTGGACCTCATCACGGAGGACACGCCCTGCGCGCCGGTGAACCCGTACGGCGAGACCAAGCTCGCCGGGGAGTGGCTGGTGCGGGCGGCGGGCCGGGCGCACGGGATCTCCACCGTCTGCCTGCGCTACTTCAACGTGGCGGGCGCGGCCGCGCCGGAGCTGGCCGACACGGGCGTGTTCAACATCGTCCCGATGGTCTTCGACCGGCTGACCCGGGACGAGGCGCCGCGGATCTTCGGTGACGACTACCCCACCCCGGACGGCACCTGCGTCCGGGACTACATCCACGTCGCCGACCTGGCCGAGGCCCACCTCGCCGCGGCCCGGCGGCTCGCGGAGGGCGGCGTCACGGGGGATCTGACGGTCAACGCCGGCCGCGGGGAGGGCGTCTCGGTGCGCGAGCTGATCACCGTCATCGGTGAGGTCACCGGCGACCGGCGACCGCCGCTCGTCGAGGGGCGCCGCCCCGGGGACGCCCCGCGCGCGGTCGCCTCCGCGGCGCGGGCCGCTGCCGAACTCGGCTGGACCGCCCGCCGCGGGGTGCGCGAGATGACGGAGTCGGCGTGGCGGGGCTGGCGGCTGCACCACGGCCTCTGACGCCTCGCCCTGCCCTGACCTGCGGATCGTTTACGCAGGTCAGGGCAGATGACAACGGTGTTCACTGCCGCGTTGCGGATACCCCCTCCCCGTAGTTCACTGGGGTGCCCGGGCACGAGGAGACGGACGGATGCCGGAAGGCGGCTTTCCCATGGGGGCAGGGCACGATCACGGGCACGCGCACGGCGTGCCCGGCGGTACGGCGACCGCGGCGTACCGCGGCAGGCTGCGGGCCGCGCTGGCGATCACACTCGGCATCGTGGTCGTGCAGATCGTCGGCGGCCTGCTCGCCGACTCGCTCGCGCTCGTGGCGGACTCCGCGCACATGGCGACGGACGCCCTGGGCCTCGGCATGGCGCTGCTCGCGATCCACTTCGCGGGCCGCCCTCCGAGCGACCGGGCCACGTTCGGCTACGCCCGGGCCGAGATCCTCGCCGCCCTGGCGAACTGCCTGCTGCTGCTCGGCGTCGGCGGCTACGTGGTGTACGAGTCGGTGCAGCGCTTCCTGACCCCGGCACAGACCGAGGGCCGGCTCGCCCTGCTGTTCGGTGCGATCGGCCTGGTGGCGAACCTGGTGTCGCTGTCGCTGCTGATGCGCGGCCAGAAGGAGAGCCTGAACGTGCGCGGCGCCTTCCTGGAGGTCGCGGCGGACGCCCTGGGCTCGGTGACGGTGATCGTCTCGTCGGCGGTGATCATGCTCACCGGCTGGCAGCCCGCCGACCCGATCGCGTCGCTGGTCATCGCCCTGATGATCGCGCCCCGGACGTGGAAGCTGCTGCGCGAGACCCTCGACGTGCTGCTGGAGGCGGCGCCGAAGGGCGTCGACATGGCGGAGGTCCGCGCCCACATCCTCGCCACCGACGGGGTGGAGGACGTCCACGACCTGCACGCGTGGACGATCACCTCGGGTATGCCCGTGCTGTCGGCGCACGTGGTGGTCAGCCCGGAGGCGCTGAGCGCTCTGGGCCACGAGAAGATGCTCCACGAGCTGCAGGGCTGCCTCGGTGACCACTTCGACGTGGAGCACTGCACCTTCCAGCTGGAGCCGAGCGGGCACGCGGAGCACGAGGCGCGCCTCTGCCACTGACGGGCCGCCCGGACGGCCCCGAGACCCGCGGCACCGGTGGGGCGCGCGGGGTCTCGCGCGCGCCGGGGGACGCGGCCCTCCGCGCGCGTCCGCGCCCTGGCTCTCGCGGGACGGACGGTGACGATTTCCGGCCCGCCCGGGCCGGGCACGATCCCCGCCCGGGTGCCTCGTGCGGCGTCGCAGTGACGCAGTCCGTGCCCGCCCCCGCAGCGCGGGACATGCGGGCGTGCCGCGAAGTGCCGGGAGTGCCGGATTCGTACGGCAGACTTGGGGCGCGAAGACCGATGTGAAGGATGGGTATGCCGATCACACCTGCCACCGCGACGCACAGCCCGTCGAACGGCACCGCAGACGCGATTTTGCTGGAACTGGTCGACGAGGACGGCGTGACGATCGGCACCGCGGAGAAGCTCGCCGCCCACCAGCCGCCCGGGCAGCTGCACCGCGCGTTCTCCGTGTTCCTCTTCGACGAGTACGGCCGGCTGCTGCTGCAGCAGCGCGCGCTGGGCAAGTACCACTCCCCCGGTGTGTGGTCCAACACGTGCTGTGGCCACCCCTACCCCGGTGAGGCGCCCTTCGCGGCGGCGGCGCGGCGGACCTTCGAGGAGCTCGGCGTCTCCCCGTCCCTGCTGGCCGAGGCGGGCACGGTGCGCTACAACCACCCCGACCCGGAGTCGGGTCTGGTGGAGCAGGAGTACAACCACCTCTTCGTCGGCATGGTGCAGGCCGTGCTGCGGCCGGATCCGGAGGAGGTGGCGTCGACGGCGTTCGTGACCCCGCCCGAGCTGGCGGAGCGGCACGCCCGGGCCCCCTTCTCGGCCTGGTTCATGACGGTCCTCGACGCGGCCCGGCCCGCGATCAGGGAGCTGACGGGCACCTCGGCCGGCTGGTGAGGCGGGGGGCGGTCCCCAGGGGCGTCTGACACCTGAGCGCGGGAGAAGGAGCGGCGTGTGGTGCGTGCGATCGCGAGGCGCCGGAGCGTCCTCGTGGCTCCGCCACGAGGACGTTTCGGCGACGCCGCGGGCATGTGTCAGACACCCCCTCTAGGCAAGGCGGGCGGGTTCTAGCGGCACGGCGGCCCAGATCACCTTGCCGCCGCTCGCGGTGTGATCGACCTCGCAGACGCCGCCCGCCTCGCGGGTGATCTCGCGCACCAGGAGCAGACCGCGGCCGCCGGTCCGGCCGTGGTCGGTCTCCAGCGCGGTCGGCCGGTAGGGGTGGTTGTCCTCCACGGACACGCGCAGCCACTCGGCGCCGACGGCCACCTCGACGGCGATCGTCGGGGACAGCACCGCCGCGTGCTTCACGGCGTTGGTCACCAGCTCCGAGACGATCAGCAGCAGCCCTTGCGCCAGGTCGGCCGAGACCGGCACGCCCTGACACCGCAGCAGGTCCCGTACGGCGTGCCGGGCCTGGGGGACGGAGGCGTCGACCGTGGGCGCGGTGAACCTCCAGACCCCCTCGTACGGCAGCGGATCCGCGGGCCCGGGGTTCAGGGGCGCCGCGCCGCCCCGGGGGCGTGGGCCGGACCCGCGCCCGTCGTCGTCCATCGCCCGGTCGCCGCCCTCGCGCTCGATTGTCGCCACACCCAGAGTGTTGGTAACGATGCGCTCCCCGCCCCACACCTGAACAGAAGTCAGCATCTATCGAGCACTTCTGACCTTTGACGTATCACACGGTCAGTTGTGGGACTGCTCCTGTCCTTGTTGTGCCGTCTCGGCGAACTATTCGGGTTGTACGGGTTTGACCTGCGGATAGCATCCGGCTCATGGAGCCGCAGCTGGAGTACAGCGTGACCGACTCGGTCGCGACGGTCGTCATACGCAACCCGGAGAAGCGCAACGCCATGACGGCCGCGATGTGGCGCGCCCTGCCGCCGCTGCTCCACCGGGCGGCGGACGACCCTGCCGTACGGGCACTGGTGCTGACCGGCACGGGCGGGACGTTCTGCGCGGGGGCCGACATCTCGACGCTGCGGGGTTCGCCGGAGGAGGCGCAGTCCCTGGCCGTGCGGGCCGAGGAGGCGCTCGCCGCGTTCCCCAAGCCGAGCCTGGCCGCGATCCGCGGGCACTGCGTGGGCGGCGGGGCGCAACTGGCGGCGGCCTGCGATCTGCGGTTCGCCGGGGAGGGGACGCTGTTCGGGGTGACGCCCGCGAAGCTCGGCATCGTGTACCCGGCCTCCTCGACCCGGCGGCTGGTGTCCCTGGTGGGGCCGGCCGGCGCCAAGTACCTGCTGTTCTCCGGCGAGCTGATCGACGCGGGGCGCGCACTGCGCACCGGGCTGGTCGACGAGGTGCTGCCCGAGGGCGACCTCGGCAAGAGGGTCGCCGAGTTCACACGGATCCTGGTGTCGCGTTCGCAGCTGACCCAGGCGGCGGCGAAGGAGTTCGCGGACGGGCGTACGGACCGGGACGCGTACTGGGCCGGGCAGGCGCGCGGCAGCGGCGACACCGCGGAGGGCGTCGCCGCGTTCCTGGAGCGCAGGCGGCCGGAGTTCGGCTGGAGCGTGCCGACGTCAGGGTGAGACCGGCGTGCGCGCGGAGACCAGCCGCAGGGCGCGCGGTCCGCGCTCGTGCACCCAGCCGACCAGGCGCGGGCCGGGCCGCCGGGCGCCCGTGCCGCCGGGGACGAGGAGGGTGTCCGGGCCGGGCGCGGTGGACAGGGACGTGCCGGGGACGGGGGTGAGGCCGCCGGTGGTCCGCACGGGCGCGCCGTCCAGGCAGGCCGTGCGGCTCCGGTAGGCACCCGGCGAGACCAGGTCCGCGCCCGCGAGGACCTCCAGCGGGCCGCTGACGTCGAGGCTCTGGACACCGTCGAAGAGCACGGCCAGAACCGTGTGCGGGGTCATGACGACGATGGTGCGCGGGGCGGGCGGGTGGCGGCAATGACGAGTTCCCCACCTTTCCTGCCACGGGGGTGGCCGGGCCGCCGCACATCTGCCGGACAAGCCCTGGAGGGCATACCAAGCGGTTGGTAACCTGCCCGGCATGACGACTGCCGCTCTGGAGCCGCACGCCGGCCGACGCTGCCACAACGTGCTCAACTCCCTGCATGCCGCGCACTACTTCTCGCCCGACCTCGGCCGGGAACTCGGTGCGGTCGGGATCACCGACCCCCGGGCCGTGAACCTCGCCGTGCGGGCCGCCGCCTTCGGGGCGGTCGGCGCCGGGACGGTCGCGGCGGCCTTCTACAACTACAAGTACGAGCTGGTGGCCCGGCACGTCCCGGCCGTGTGGGAGACCGCCGCGCCCGGCCGGGTGCTTCAGGCACGCGCGCGTGCGGTCGACGCGACCCTGCGCCGGCTGCTCGGCGCGGAGGCACTGGCGTCGGCCGAGATGGCGGAGGCCGCGCGCCTGGCGCTGCGGGCGGCCGAGGCCTGCTCCCGCGCGGCGAGGCCGCTGTACGCCGCCCACGCCGACCTGCCCGTCCCCGAGGAGCCGCACCTCGCCTACTGGCATGCGGCGACCCTGCTGCGCGAGCACCGGGGCGACGGGCACCTGGCCGCCCTGATGTCCGCGGGCCTCGACGGGCTGGAGGCGATCGTCACCCACACGGCGACCGGCAAGGGCATGGCCCTCAAGTGGGTCCTCGGCACCCGGGGCTGGAGCCGGGAGGACTGGGACGCCGCGACCGGCCGGCTGCGCGAGCGCGGGCTGCTGGACGCGGCCGGGGAACTCACCGAGCGGGGGGCCGCCCTGCGCCGTCAGATCGAGCAGGAGACCGACCGGCTCGACCGCGCCCCGTACGAGCACCTGGGCGCGGAGGGCGTGGCCCGGCTGACCGAGCTGGGCGGGGCGTTCGCGCACGCGGCGCTGATGGCGGGGGCGTTCCCGGGGGACCTGATCGGAAAGGGTCACGCATAGTAAGGCGCTGACGAGGTACACGCCTCACACCGGCCGCCGCGGACGGTGCGAGGAAAGGGGAATTTCGTGTTCCGTGCTATCGCTGACGTGCTGCGCCAGATCGGCGGCGCCATCGCCACCGTCGTGACCCTGCCCTTCCGGGCCCTGGCCCGGCTGTTCGGCGGGGCCTCGTCCTCCACCCGCCGGGCCTGACCGCGCCGCCGCCCTGCCGCGTGCCGCCCTGATCACCGAGTGTCGGTCCCACCTGCCACAATTGCCGCGCAACCTCAGCGGAGAAGGCGGTACGGGATCGTGACGACACCCGGGTCCATCGAATCAGGGTCCATCGAAGGCAGGATCGCCGAGGAACTCGGCGTACGGGAGCGGCAGGTCAAGGCCGCCGTGGAGCTGCTCGACGGCGGTTCCACGGTGCCCTTCATCGCCCGCTACCGCAAGGAAGCGACCGAGATGCTCGACGATGCGCAGCTGCGCACGATCGAGGAGCGTCTGCGGTACCTGCGGGAGCTGGAGGAGCGGCGGGCGGCGATCCTGGAATCGGTGCGCGAGCAGGGCAAGCTCACCGAGGAGCTCGAAGCCCGGATCCGGGGCGCCGAGACCAAGGCGCGCCTGGAGGACATCTACCTCCCGTACAAGCCAAAGCGGCGCACCAAGGCGCAGATCGCGCGTGAGGCCGGTCTCGGGCCGCTGGCGGAGGGGCTGCTCGGCGACCCGGGCGTGGACCCCCTCGCCGCGGCCGCCGCGTTCGTCGACGCCGACAAGGGAGTGGCGGACCCGCAGGCCGCCCTCGACGGCGCGCGCGCCATCCTCACCGAGCGCTTTTCCGAGGACGCCGACCTGATCGGCGAGCTGCGCGAGCGCATGTGGGTGCGCGGCCGGCTGGCCGCCAGGGTGCGGGAGGGCAAGGAGGAGGCCGGCGCGAAGTTCGCCGACTACTTCGACTTCTCCGAGCCGTTCACGGAACTGCCCTCGCACCGCGTCCTCGCCCTGCTGCGCGGCGAGAAGGAGGAGGTCCTCGATCTCGTCCTGGAGCCCGAGGAGCCGACCGACGGCCCGTCGTCGTACGAGGGGATCGTCGCCCACCGGTTCGGGATCGCCGACCGGGGCCGCCCCGCCGACAAGTGGCTGAAGGACACCGTCCGCTGGGCGTGGCGCACCCGCCTCCTCGTCCACCTCGGCATCGACCTGCGGCTGCGGCTGCGCACGGCCGCCGAGGACGAGGCGGTGCGGGTCTTCGCCGCGAACCTGCGCGACCTGCTGCTCGCCGCCCCTGCGGGCACCCGCGCGACGCTCGGCCTGGACCCCGGTTTCCGTACGGGCGTGAAGGTCGCCGTGGTGGACGCGACCGGCAAGGTCGTCGCCACGGACGTCATCCACCCGCACGTCCCGGCCAACCGCTGGGACGAGGCACTCGCCAAGCTGGCCCGCCTGGCGAAGGAGCACGCGGTCGAGCTGATCGCCATCGGCAACGGCACGGCCTCCCGCGAGACGGACAAGCTCGCCGGTGAGCTGATCGCCAGGCACCCGGAGCTGAACCTCACGAAGGTGATGGTGTCCGAGGCGGGCGCGTCGGTGTACTCGGCCTCCGCCTTCGCCTCCCGGGAACTGCCCGACATGGACGTGTCGCTGCGCGGCGCCGTGTCGATCGCCCGCCGGCTGCAGGACCCGCTGGCCGAGCTGGTGAAGATCGACCCGAAGTCCATCGGCGTCGGCCAGTACCAGCACGACCTGTCCGAGGTGAAGCTCTCGCGCTCGCTGGACGCGGTCGTGGAGGACTGTGTGAACGGCGTGGGCGTGGACGTCAACACGGCGTCGGCCCCGCTGCTCGCCCGGGTCTCCGGCATCACCTCCGGGCTCGCCGAGAACATCGTGACGCACCGCGACCAGAACGGGCCCTTCAGGTCACGCGGCGAGCTGAAGAAGGTGGCACGCCTGGGCCCGAAGGCGTACGAGCAGTGCGCGGGCTTCCTGCGGATCCGCGGCGGCGACGACCCGCTGGACTCCTCCAGCGTGCACCCGGAGGCGTATCCAGTGGTCCGGCGCATGGTGAAGACGGCCGGACAGGACGTCGCCGCGCTCATCGGGAACACCTCCGTGCTGCGCTCGCTGCGGCCGCAGGACTTCGTGGACGAGTCGTTCGGCCTGCCGACCGTCACCGACATCCTCAAGGAGCTGGAAAAGCCCGGCCGCGACCCGCGCCCGGCGTTCAGGACGGCCGCCTTCAAGGAGGGCGTGGAGAAGATCTCCGACCTGTCGTCCGGCATGGTCCTGGAGGGCGTGGTGACGAACGTCGCCGCCTTCGGGGCGTTCGTCGACGTCGGCGTCCACCAGGACGGCCTGGTGCATGTCTCGGCGATGTCGAAGACGTTCGTGAAGGACCCCCGTGACGTGGTGAAGCCCGGCGACATCGTCAAGGTGAAGGTCCTCGACGTCGACATCCCGCGCAAGCGGATCTCGCTGACGCTGCGCCTGGACGACGAGGCGGCACCGCAGGCCGGCCAGGGCGGCGGCTCCGGTGAGCGCCGGCAGCGCGGCGGGCGTCCGCCGCAGCAACGCCAGGGCGATGCCGGAGGGCGCCGGGGCGGCGGTGGCGGCGGCGCGCGTCAGGCGCCCGCGCCCGCCGACGGAGCGATGGCCGACGCGCTGCGCCGCGCGGGACTGGTCGACCCGAAGAACGGCAGGCGCTGACCGCCCCGCCGAAGCGGCCGTGGGGAGCTGCGGGCCCGTGGTGGCGGGTCGCGCGGTTCCCCGCGCCCCTTCGCGGACGCCCCGTCAGCGCTCGGTGACCTTGCCGTCCGCGACGTCCAGCCGGCGCGTCACGTGCACGGCGTCGAGCATGCGCCGGTCGTGGGTGACCAGCAGGAGCGTGCCCTCGTAGGCGTCGAGCGCCGACTCCAGTTGCTCGATGGCGGGCAGGTCGAGATGGTTGGTCGGCTCGTCGAGGACGAGGAGGTTCACGCCGCGGCCCTGGAGGAGCGCCAGCGCGGCCCGGGTGCGCTCGCCCGGGGAGAGGGTCGCCGCAGGCCGCAGGACGTGATCGGTCTTGAGGCCGAACTTGGCCAGGAGCGTGCGGACCTCGACCGGTTCGGTGTCCGGGACGGCCGCGCGGAACGTGTCGATCAGCGGCTCGGGGCCGTGGAACAGCCTGCGGGCCTGGTCGACCTCGCCGAGCAGGACACCGGATCCGAGTACCGCGTGCCCGGCGTCCAGCGGGACGCGGCCGAGCAGGGCGCCCAGCAGCGTGGACTTGCCGGCGCCGTTGGCGCCCGTGACCGCCACCCGGTCCGCCCAGTCGATCTGCAGGGAGACCGGGCCGAGCACGAAGTCGCCGCGGCGCACCTCGGCCTCCCGCAGGGTCGCGACGACGGCGCCCGAGCGCGGGGCCGACGCGATCTCCATACGCAGGTCCCACTCCTTGCGCGGCTCCTCGACGACCTCCAGGCGTTCGATCATGCGCTGGGTCTGGCGGGCCTTCGAGGCCTGCTTCTCGCTGGCCTCGCTGCGGAACCTGCGGCCGATCTTGTCGTTGTCGCCCGCCTTGCGGCGCGCGTTCTTCACCCCCTTGTCCATCCAGGAGCGCTGGGTCTGCGCGCGGTCCTGGAGGGCCGCCTTCTTGTCGGCGTACTCCTCGTACTCGTCCCGGGCGTGCCGGCGGGCGATCTCCCGCTCCTCCAGATAGGCCGCGTAGCCGCCGCCGTAGAGGTTGATCTGCCGCTGGGCCAGGTCGAGTTCGAGGACCTTGGTGACAGTGCGGGTGAGGAACTCGCGGTCGTGGCTGACGACGACCGTGCCGGCGCGCAGACCGCTCACGAAGCGTTCGAGACGCTCCAGGCCGTCCAGGTCGAGGTCGTTGGTCGGCTCGTCGAGGAGGAAGACGTCGTAGCGGGACAGCAGCAGGGAGGCGAGCGAGGCGCGGGCGGCCTGGCCGCCGGACAGCGAGGTCATCGGCTGGTCCAGGTCCACGGCCAGGCCCAGGGAGTCGGCGACCTCCTCGGCGCGTTCGTCGAGGTCGGCGCCGCCGAGGCCGAGCCAGCGCTCCAGGCTGGTGGCGTAGGCGTCGTCGGCGCCGGGCGCCCCGTCGACCAGGGCCCGGGTCGCCTCGTCCATCAGTCGCTGGGCCTCGTCGACGCCGGTGCGCCGCGCCAGGAACGCGCGGACGCTCTCGCCCGGGCGGCGGTCGGGCTCCTGAGGGAGGTGGCCGACGGTGGCGGCCGGCGGGGAGAGGCGCAGCTCGCCCTGCTCGGGGGCGGTGAGTCCGGCGAGCATCCGCAGCAGCGTGGACTTGCCCGCTCCGTTGGCGCCGACCAGGCCGATCACGTCGCCGGGCGCGACGACCAGGTCGAGGCCGGTGAACAGGGAGCGGTCGCCGTGGCCGGCGGCGAGGTTCTTGGCGACGAGGGTGGCAGTCATCAGAGCGCCGATCCTAGTGGGCGCTCAGTGGGCCACGGCCGCCACCAGGACCGTTCCGGTCGTACGCGCCACGAGGAAGGACTCGCCCTTCACCGACCCGGCGTCCAGGGGGATGCGGTGGCGGCCCGGTTCCAGGACACCGTCGAAGAGCGTGCGGACGCGGGTGCGGGAGAGCCGGTCCAGGCGGTACGCGGTGAGGGTGACCCGGCAGGGCGAGTTGAGCTCGACGTCCGCGGCGTCGCCGCCGGCGCTCAGAGCGGTCAGGCGGCGCTGTCCCGCCGGGCTGCGGTCCAGGGCCTGTTCGATCCGGGCGACGACGAGGGGGACGATCGGGCGCCTCCTTCGCGGAGGTCGACGCACCGGTCGTGGTCACCTGCACGGGGCTGGCCGCGCGGGAGCCGGTGCCGGATCCGTCCGTACGGCCCGTGCGCGGGCAGCTGGTCGTGGTGGAGAGCCCCGGGATCGACACCTGGATGGTCACCACGGACGCGGCCGGGGAACACGCGTACCTGTTCCCGCAACCGGGCGGGCTGGTCCTCGGCGGTACGGCCGAGGAGGACGTGTGGTCCGTGGAGCCCGACCCGGCGGCCGCCGAGGCGATCGTCCGCCGCTGTGCCCTGCTGCGGCCCGAGATCGCCGGGGCGCGGGTCCTGGAGCACCGGGTCGGGCTGCGTCCCACCCGCCCGGAGGTCCGGCTGGAGCGCGACGCCCTGCCGGACGGACGGCTCCTGGTGCACAACTACGGCCACGGCGGCGCGGGCGTCACGGTGGCCTGGGGCTGCGCGCGGGAGGCGGCCAGGCTGGCCTCCGGCTGAGGCGGGCGGCGCCGGAGCGGCGCGGAGAACGGCGGGGGGGCCCCCGAGCACCACGGCCGCCCCCCCCCCAACCAGACCGACGCGGAGCAGCGGCGTG
>NZ_JBHYQH010000064.1:0-26779 GCF_042746715.1 Streptomyces sp. NPDC058741
CCCGGAGAGCCGGGCGGCCACTCCTTCGAAGCCACTGAAGGCAAGAACCCATAAGCCACACCCGGCCCTCCCGGGCCGCCTAACAACTTACGGAGGCACCCATGTCGATACGTTCACGGGTACCACCTCCTCGTTGCCTCGCACGGCCTCGGGCAAGGTAGCAGCGGACGCGATGGCCCGCCAACGGTTTGGGCGCGAGCGGGTGGAGCTGTCCGAGCGGGCGCCGTCGGCCGGGGCCGGAACGGGGCCCGCTCGGTGCGCTGATGTGAGGTCAGGCGGTGTGCAGGGTCAGCCCGTACCTGCCGAGTATCTCGTTGACGGGCTGGTGCCAGGTCTCGCCGCCGCCCCTGCAGTTGCCCCAGCCGCCGGAGGTGACGCCCTGGGCCTGGTCACCGCTGATGAACGAGCCGCCGGAGTCACCGGGCTCGGCGCAGACGCTGGTCTTCGTCATCTGGTACACGGCGCCCTGGCTGTAGTTCACCGTCTCGTTCTTCGCCAGCACAGTGCCGCAGTGCCAGTGCGTGGTGGAGCCGGAACGGCAGATCGAGGCACCCACCGGAGCTTCGGCGGAGCCGCGCACGAGCTGGTCCGGCACCGTGCCCCAGCCGAGCACCACCGGCACGGTCCACCAGCCGCTGCCCACGTTGACCCAGGCGTAGTCGTTGCCGGGGAACGACGAGCCCTGGAAGTTGCCTATGTAGGACCGGTCCCAGCCGTACACCGCGGAGCTCGGTGCGCCGCAGTGCCCGGCGGTGACGAAGCCGCCGCGCACGGAGAAGCCGATGGAGCAGCGGACGTTGCCGGTGTAGTAGGGGTCGCCGCCCACGGTTCCGGCGGCGAAGGTACGCGGTGCCGCGGACGTTTGCCGCACCGCTACGGGACCGGCCTGCCGGGCCCGGGCGAGGAAGGCCCGGACATCGTTGTCGTCCCTGTGTCCGGCGACGAGGTTCACGACGACCTTGTTGGCCTTCGGATCCACGTGCCAACTGCCGACCCCGGCCGGCGCGGACAGGCCGTCGATGCGCTTCTTCGCGGCGTCGAGGTGGCTCGCGCTGTACCGCACGAGACGCACGTGCGCACCGGTCGCGCGGACGGCGCCCGCGTCGGCGGCGCGCGTGACGGCCACGGTGAGTTCGCCGCTTGCCGCGTCGAACCAGGACCCGCCGTACGCCGAGGCGGCGGCTTTCCGGGCCTCGCGTTCGACGGCCCTCGCGGTCTTCTCCGCGCTCAGGCGCGCCACGGCCTGACGGCTCGTCAGTCCAAGGTCGCGCTGCATCGCGGAGAGGAGCGCGGAGGAGGCCGGTGCCTCGGTGGCACGCGGGGGAGCGTCCGCGGCGGAGGCCGGCAGGGCGTTGGCGGTCGCCCAGGCGCCGAGCAGGAGGAGTGTGGACAGGGCGGTGCTCAGGGACTTGATGCGTCTCAAGGGAATGCCCCTTCGTTGTTCCAGCAGAGTGGGGATGGAACAGCCGTGCCTGAGAGCGCTCTCGCGGTATGCGCGGCAGAGCCTAGCCCCTGAGCATGGAAAGGTCTAGGCCTGTGCCCGGCCGTGCGAGGTGCCGCCGTCCCTACCGGTAACGGATGTGCAGGTGGTTGTCGTGGTTGGGGTAACTCGTCGTCAGGCCCTCCGAGATGAGCTGCGGATCGTTGAAGTAGACCAGCTCGACGTGGCCGGGGGCCTTCGCCCGGATCTCCTGCACGAGCCGGCGGGTGGCCGCGCGGTCGTACGTCGACGACTGCCAGGTGATGCGTCCGGCGCCGCACTGCGCCGAGTCGGTTCGCGGCGGCCACACGTCGATGTCGAGCCCGACTTCGTGACTGGCGTGGCCGGGGATGTCGCCGCCGTGCTCGAAGCTCGCGTCACCGACCGGCAGCCCGCCGTTCCCGGTGCCCGCGAACGCGGCTGCGGCGGCTTCGAGTTGGCCGACGACGCCCGCGCTGGCCCAGTGGGCGTCCGCGTTGCCGTCGGGGCTCTGGGCGCACATCGTGCCCGGCCCGAAGTCGATGTTCTCGTAGTGCCACAGCAGGTTCTTCCACGTGGCCGGTCCGACGACACCGTCCACGCCGAGGCCGGCGTGCGACTGGAAGGTGCGGACCGCCGCGGACGTGGCGGGCCCGAAGGCTCCGTCCACCGGGAGCCCCGCTGACCGTTTGGCGTCGAGCAGCGCCTGGACGGCCTTCACCGCGGGCCCGTTGTCGCCCTGCCGCACGGTCAGGACGAGCGCGCTCCAGGTGGCGGGGCCGACGACGCCGTCGGCGGCGAGCCCCTGGGCCTGCTGGAAGCCGGCGACCGCGCTGCGGGTGCCGGTGCCGAAGACGCCGTCCACGGGCACCGGTCGGCCGTGCGCGGCCAGCAGGTGCTGCAGGGCGATGACGTCGGTGCCCCGGTTGCCGTCGCTCGTCAGCGGATACGCGGCCTGGGGGAGGGCGCGGGCGGGCAGGCCCGTTCCGAGGAGGAGCCCCGCCATCGCGGCGAACAGCGCAAGGAAGCGGCCGAGTTGTCTCATGACGCCTTTCTCACCTTCCTTCCTGGAGTGCGTCCCAGGTGGCGGGGCCGACGACGCCGTCGGCGGCGAGCCCGCGTGAGGACTGGTAGTCGCGCACGGCCTGCGCGGTGCCGGTGCCGAAGACGCCGTCGACGGCCACCGTCCGGCCGAGCGCGGCGGTCAGGGCGCGCTGGAGCCGGGTGACGGCCTCGCCCGTGGAACCGTTCTGGAGTGTCGGTGCGGTCCCGTGCGACAGCAGCGCGGTCCAGGTCCTGGAGCCGACCACGCCGTCCGCTGTGAGCCCCACGCCGGACTGGAAGTCCCGGACGGCGGCGGTGGTGCCGGGGCCGAAGACCCCGTCCGGTGCGCCCGGGTCGTGCCCGGCGGCCCGCAGCAGGCACTGGGCCGCCGTGACCAGGGCGCCGGTGGAGCCGCTGCCGACGGTTCCGTAGGCGGTGAAGTCGAGGCTCGTGCCGGTGCAGCCGGGCTCCGGCGGACTGCCGGTGCCCACGTCGAGGTAGTCGCGGTCGATGGTGAGGGAGTAGCCGCCGTAGGACTCGGTGACCTCGCCCGCGTACTGGTGGATGCGCTGGTGGCCGGACCAGTGGGTGGACGGCACGTAGGAACCGGTGGCGGTGTCGACGGCGCCGTTCCACCATGCGTAGAAGATGTGGTCGACCCGCGTGTAGGCGCCGTCGGCGTATGCGTCGGACGCGTCCTTGATGCCGGACGCCGCGCTGGAGTAGAAGCCGGACAGGTAGCCGCTGTCGTGCAGCCGCTCGGTCCAGCCGGACAGGTACGACAGCACGGCGGCCTTGCAGGAGGCCGTCGAGGCGTACGCCTCGATGTCGCTGTAGAGGGCGCTGCCGGGCGGGATGCCGAGGCTCGACGCGGCGGTGAGGGCGTCGGCGGCCGCGGTGACGCCCTGGGCCCTGGCCGTGGCCGGGTCGGTGGACATCCTCAGCGCATAACCGGTGCAGGGCGCCTGACGGCCGACGTCGACGGGGATCAGCCGCCATCCCTTGCCGGTCTGCTCGGCCACCCAGCCCGCGGTCAGGTTCTGCTGTGCGCAGCCGCGGAAGGAGCCGCTGATGTAGACCCCGATCGCGCGGTACGGCGAGCCGGACCGCCAGGCGTCCATGACGGGCTGTGAGGGTGCGGTGCAGGCGTCGAAGCCCTTGCCCAGGTAGGAGCCCGGTTGCGGGCCGGCGGCCGCCAGGGCGGTGGGGGAGGAGCGCCGGCCGCTGCGAGGCGGTTCGCCGCGCTCGGCTTCCGGCGTCAGTTCGGCCGAGGAGAGGACACCGCGGACGAGCCTCTCGGTCGCCGGGGTGTGAGCGGCGGTGACGAGGACCCCGGCGTCCTCGACCAGGACCTGGAGGGTGCCGTTGCCGGACGGGACGGACGGGGCGGTGGCCGCGCCCCGCGGTGTCCGCGCGGTCGACCCCGTCACCTGGCCGGCGGAGCGGGCGGTGACGGGCTCGACGACGATGCCCGCCGTACGGCCGACGACACGGGCCGGGCAGTCGTTGCGGTCGGCGGGCTCGCCCAGGTAGACGGCGGGCGCGTCGAAGCGCGGGCAGGCGCGCGGGTTCTCGGCCAGGTCGACCACCCGCCAGTCGGCGGGCACGTGGAGGCGATAGCCGTGGTACGTGACGGCCCGCCGCGTCCCGGGCGCGGAATCCGCCGCGGCGGGCGCGGGCACCCCGAGGGCGCCGATCCCTGACAGCAGCGCGAGCAAGGCCGTTCCGGCGCGGACGCGCCGCAGGGGACGGGACGACATCGGAGCACTCCTGCTCGGTACGGGGGAGAGGGAGAGCGGCGCGGCAGCCCCGCTCCCGGCCGGGAGCGGGGCCCGTCCCGGCGGTGAGGAGCGTTGCGTGCCGCGACGCGCGGTCCGGGGAGAGAGGCGCCGGTCAGATGCCGCAGCCGGGAGCGGACCAGGACCTGCCGGTTCGTCCGTCCACGTGCGTGTGGTCGTCGTGACCGGGGTAGCCGGGACCGAAGATCCCTCCGAAGCCGTGGTACCGGGCTCGCTGGGCGAGCTGGCAGAGCGTCGGGTTGCCGACCAGATCGGCGGCGTCACCGTAGAGGTGGCGGCTGTTGGAGGCGCCGCCGACCGCGCTGTTGCAGGAGTACGAGCGGAATCCGCTGGTGATGACGAGCGGGACGTCGCCCATCGCGTGCCGCATCGCCTCGAGCTTCCACATCGTGCGCAGGGCGTTGGACTTGGCCGTGGCCGCGCTGACCGCCCCGCCGGACCAGGTGGAGTTGCACTTGTTCATCTCGGCGTAGGTGAAGTGGACCGGCGTGCAGTCCGGGTCCTGGAGCGCGTAGATCCTGCTGTACGTCGCGGCACCCGCGACGCCGTCCGCCGGAAGGCCGTACGCCTGCTGGAACTTGCTGACCGCGGCCTTGGTCCGCGCGCCGAACTGGCCGTCGGCGGACAGGTTCTCGCCGTAGTCCACGTGACCGGCCACGCGGATCTGCAGCTCGGTCACGTCGGATCCCGACATGCCCTCGGACAGGGTGCGGTTCCAGGTGTAGCACTCGTCGGCCTGGGCCGGGCCGGCGGTGGCCAGCACTCCGCCCGTTGCGGCAGCCATGGTCATGACAAGCGACAGAATCAGTCGGGTCGTACGTCGCAGCATCGCGCCTCCGTCCATCTCCACGCGGGGGGTTCGAGCCGAGTGTGGCGCCCTTGCCGTGACCCTGTCCACACCGTCACCGTCTGCCACAGGACCAGACCTTCGGCGCGGCGCCCTGGTCGACCTCGCCCGGGACCTCCAGCGGCGCTGCTCGCGCAGCACCGCCGGCGACGTCGGACGTCCGGCGGCGTAGCCGCGGATGAAGCGCGTCACGTCCCGCGGGGTGGAGACGATCCCGCCCGAGGCCCACACCCCGGACGCGCTGGGCATCTCGCTCACGTCCTCCGGCGGCGCGGGAGGGCCGACCGCGTAGCCGTGCGTGTACGGCTACGCCGTCGGGCAGCCCAGAGGCAGGCTGGTGTCGCTCAGTCCCAGGGGCCGGTGGACGATCCGGCGCGGCAGCTTCCCGTAGGGCCGGCCGGTCGCTGTTTCCGCCGTCGGCGCGACGGCGATGTCGTCGGAGTTGGAGTCCGGTACGCGGAGCCGGGACGGAAGCGCAGCGGTTCGTCCGCGACGAAGTCCGGCAGTCGGCGGGGGACCAAGGTGCGGCGCGGGTCCGCCCGCAGCGGTTCCAGGAATGCGGGATCCTCCCTGTAGTCGGGCAGTCCGCCGGTGTGGTTCAGCAACTGCCGCAGGGTGACCGGTTGCCAGGGGCGCGGGGACCGGGGCAGGGAGCGGCCGAGGGTGCTGTCCAGGCAGAGAGCGCCCTCCTGCACCAGCCGCAGGGCTACGGCGCCGCTGAACGCCTCCGCCGTACTGGCGATCCGCATGTGGTCGGTGGGCTCGATCCGGCGGCCCGTCTCCAGGCCGGCGACACCGGCGCGCAGCACACGCGCAGCGCCGTCCCGCCGCAGTACGGCGATCACCCGCGGTGGCCCTCCCGGCTCGGCGACCAGCTCCTCCAGCCGCTGTCGCAGGGCGTCTTCGCCGCTGCCGGCGGCCGCGACGTCCGCCGTCGGGGCGAGGAGCGGCCCACCGCGGCAGGAGGCGCCGAGCAGGGCGGCGAGAAGCCGGCGCAGGCCGCGGGGACGGGGCCGGGTACCGGCACGGGGCCACCGGGGCGGGGACGGGCATGAGGGGCGTGTGGGTTCCGGAGGCCCGAAGGACACGGGCCCGCACGGCATCGTTACGGCCCCCGCCCGCCCGCTCGGCGAGCGTGCTCTGTCCGGCCGATCGGCCGAAGGGCCCACGGCTCGGCCCCGCCCGCGCCGACGCAGGTGGGTGAAGCCTGAGGCACCGTCAGCTCCCCGGGGCATGCATGAGGATCGCCGCTGTATCCGGCCGGGTCGGCGGCATCGATGCGCTGGAGGCGAGAGTGATGAACGAACGAGCCGGAGGGACGCGCCCTCACACCATCAGCGTCCCGGTCCTCATCGTGGGCGGTTCCCTGGTCGGCCTGTCGACATCCTTGTTCCTCGGACGACTCGGGGTGCCGCACCTGCTGGTGGAGCGCCACGCGGGTACCTCGATCCATCCGCGCGGCCGCGGCAACAACGTCCGCACGATGGAACTGTTCCGGGTGGCGGGAGTCGAACAGGCGATCCACGAGGCGGCCGCCACCCTGTCCGTCAACCACGGCATCCTGCAGACCCCCACCCTGGTCGGCGACGCGGGCGAGTGGTTGTTCCGGGAGATCGACCCGGGTGGCGGCCTGGCCCGCTTCAGCCCGACCGGCTGGTGCCTGTGCAGCCAGAACGACCTCGAACCGGTCCTGTTCGACCACGCCCGCGAGCACGGCGGCGATCTGCGCTTCTCCACCGAGCTGATGTCGTTCGACTGCGACCCCACCGGGGTGACCGCCGTGGTCAAGAGCCGCGAGACGGGTGAGCACACCACCGTCCGCGCGGACTACCTCGTCGCCGCGGACGGCCCCCGCAGCCCCGTGCGGGAGCAACTGGGCATCACGCAGAGCGGCCCCGGCGACCTGTTCCACAACGTCAGCCTCACCTTCCGCTCCCGCCGTCTCGCCGACGTCGTGGGCGACCGCCACTTCATCGTCTGCTACCTGACGAACCCGGAGGCCGACGGCGCCCTGCTGCCGGTGGACAACCACGAGAACTGGGTCTTCCACGCGCCCTGGCACCCCGAACAGGGCGAGGCCCTGGAGGAGTTCACGGACGAGCGGTGCGTCGAGCACATCCGCCGGGCCGTCGGCGTCGCCGACCTCGATGTCGAGATCACCGGCAAGGCGCCCTGGCACGCCGCCCAGCGCGTGGCCCGCAGTTACCGGTCGGGACGGGTGTTCCTGGCCGGCGACTCGGCCCACGAGATGTCCCCGACCGGGGCCTTCGGCTCCAACACCGGTATCCAGGACGCCCACAACCTCGCCTGGAAGCTGGCCGCGGTGCTCGACGGCTGGGCGGGGGAGGACCTGCTGGACACGTACGACGCCGAGCGCCGTCCCGTGGCCGAGGCCACCAGCGCGCGGGCCGCCGCCCGATCGGCCGAACACAGCCACCCCGGATTCGCCCCGCCCCCCGGAGCGGGCGGCGGGGGCCCTCAGAAGGGCATCCTCAACGTGGCCCTCGGCTACCGCTACCCGCGGGGCGCCGTCGTCGGAGCCGACCCCGCGGCCCCGGCGGTGCCCGAGGGGCTCGACCTCACCGGCGGACCCGGCAGCAGAGCCCCTCACCTGTGGGTGCGCCGCGGCGACGAACGGATCTCCACGCTCGACCTCTACGAGCGGTCCCCGGTGCTCCTCAGTGACGCCGCCGAGCCGAACGCCTGGCACGAGGCCGCCGTCCGCCTCGCCGACAAGCTGTCCCTGCCGCTCACGTCGTACCGGGTGGGCACCGGAGACCAAGCCGACCTGGTGCCGGAGGACGGCGTCGACTGGGCGGAACGCCACGGCACAGGCCCCGGAGGCGCCGTGCTCGTGCGGCCCGACGGGTTCGTCGCCTGGCGGTCGCCGGGTCCGCACACGGACGCCGAGACGGAGCTGCACCAGGTCCTGAGGACCGTGCTGGCCCTCGCCTGAGTGGCCCTGCCGGGGCCCGCCGACCACCGGTCGGCGGGCCCCGGCCGCCGCGGGGGCGCCCCCGGACCGGCGGCCCGGAGTTCTCCGCAAGCCCGGGCCGCCCGGCCGACCGGTGCGTGCCGACGGGTGCGTGCCGACGGGTGCGTGCCGACGGGTGCGTGCCGACCGGCGCGCGGCGACGGCTCCAGGACGAAACCATCCGGGCGCGGAGGCGCCCGTCACCTGTGCGGTGGAGTGCCTCCATCCGGCGCCGAACCACACGGATCACCTGGTACGTCGTGGCTCCTCCCGCTGCGGCCGAGCCCGTCCGGGTCACTCCCCTACGTCGTCCGAGTCGCGCGATGCGCACCTACGGACACACGATCTAGGAACGCCGGCGTCGCACACCGCGACCGGCGACCACTCACCCCTCGTCGAAGGAGATGTGCGCAGGATGACCACCACGTCCGAACGGATGGCAGGTTCGCGGACGCGAGAGGCGTCGCACCATGTCTCCCAGTCCGTGTTCGACGGTTCCCGGCTCCGAGTCGTCCTCCTGGTCGACGTCTACGACGGCGCCCAGCAGGAGTTCCTGGAGGCCTACGAACAGCTCTGCAACCAGGTCGCGTCCGTCCCCGGGCACCTCAGCGACCAGCTGTGCCAGTCGATCGAGAACCCCTCCCAGTGGCTCATCACCAGTGAGTGGCAGAGCGCCCCGCCGTTCCTCGCCTGGGTCAACAGCGAGGACCACGTGCGCATGGTCGAGCCGCTGCACAACTGCGTGCGCGACACCCGGTCGTTGCGCTTCCACGTCGTGCGCGAGACCGGCGGCCCGGCGGCGACCGACCCGGCGGAGCGCCGGCTCCAGACGGCCCCCAGGATCGGTGACGGGCTCATCCGGCACGCCCTCACCTTCACCGTCAAGCCGGGCAGCGAGGAGATCGTCGCCAAGATCCTCGCCGACTACGCCTCGCCCGAGCCGAAGGTCGACGACACCACCCGGCTCTGCCGCACCTCGCTGTTCATGCACGGCAACCGCGTGGTCCGGGCCGTCGAGGTGCGGGGCGACCTGCTGGCCGCGCTGCGCCACGTCGCCCGGCAGCCCGAGGTACGGGCCGTCGAGGAGGCCATCAACCCCCACCTGGAGCAGGACCGGGACCTCAACGACCCCGAGTCCGCCCGGGTCTTCTTCACCAGGGCCGCGCTGCCGGCCGTCCACCACGTGACGGCGGGCGGGCAGGACCCGCAGGCCGAGCGGCACGCCCTGTTCTACCCGGCCCGGCCGGAGCGCGGCATGCAGCTCGCCGAGTTCCTGGCCCGCCGGGACGAGGCGGCGGCCGGGGACCCGCGGAGTCCCGTCCTGCGCAGCACGATCTTCCAGCGCGACGACGTCGTCGTGCGGCTGATCGACGTACGCGGCGGACTGCAGGAGGCCGACCCCGGCCGCGTCCTCGGCCTGTCCGACCCGGCCGAGGTGGCCGAGCTGACGACGCTCATGGACGACACCGCGGCCACGGACGCGCCGGCCTCGCGGGACGGCGGCCTCGCACGCCTTCTCGAACAGGCGCGCATGGATCTCGTCACCGACCGCCGGGCGCCCGAAGCCTGATCCGACATCCCGTGGGGGAGGCGGTGCCCGCCTCCCCCACGTCGGTGCGACACACCAACGGAGGAACGCGTGATCACATCTCGTCCCAGAATCGTGAGCCTGAACGACGTCGAGCCCAACCGCCGGCGAGGCGGTGACCTGCGGGCCATGCTCACCCCGGCAGCGGTGGGCGCCACCAGCGGATTCATGGGTCTGGCCCTCATCGAGCCCGGTGACCGCATCGCCGAGCACTACCACCCGTACTCCGAGGAGTTCGTGTACGTGGTGTGCGGACAGCTGGAGGTGGACCTGGACGGGGAGCCGCACCCGCTCCAGCCCGACCAGGGGCTGCTGATCCCCGTCAATGTGCGCCACCGCTTCCGCAACGTCGGCGACGTGGAGGCCCGTATGGTCTTCCACCTCGGACCGCTGGCCCCGAGCCCGCCGCTGGGCCACGTCGACACCGAGGGAACCGACGCCGAGTCCGCCGCGACGGCGGCCGAGGCCGCCGAACGACCTCGGGTCCGGTCATGACCAGACGCGTCGCGGTCACCGGCATAGGCGTCGTCGCCCCGGGCGGCACCGGCATACCGGCGTTCTGGGACCTCCTGACGGCCGGGCGCACGGCGACACGGGGCATCACGTTCTTCGACCCGTCCGATCTGCGGTCGCAGATCGCCGCCGAGTGCGACTTCGACCCCGCCGCCCACGGCCTGGACGCACGGGACGTGGAACGGTGCGACCGGTACATCCAGTTCGCCCTGGTGGCGGCGGACGAAGCCGTCCGGGACGCCGGAGTCGACCTCGGCGCCGAGAACCCGTGGCGCGTCGGCGTCTCGCTGGGCACCGCGGTCGGCGGCACCACCCGGCTGGAGCACGACTACGTCCTGGTCAGCCACAGCGGGCGGCGCTGGGACGTGGACCACCGCGAGGCCGGCCCCGACCTGCACCGCGCGTTCTCGCCCAGCACGCTCGCCTCCACGGTGGCGGAGCGCTTCGGGGCGCACGGCCCGGTGCAGACGGTGTCCACGGGCTGCACCTCCGGCCTCGACGCGGTCGGCTACGCCTTCCACACCGTGGAGGAGGGCCGTGCCGACGTGTGCATCGCCGGCGCCTCGGACTCGCCGATCTCCCCGATCACCATGGCCTGCTTCGACGCGATCAAGGCCACCTCCCCGAACAACGGCGACCCGGCTCACGCCTCGCGCCCCTTCGACGCCAACCGCGACGGTTTCGTCATGGGCGAGGGCGGCGCCGTCCTCGTCCTGGAGGAGCTCGAGCACGCCCGGGCCCGCGGCGCCCGCGTGTACTGCGAACTGGGCGGATACGCCACGTTCGGCAACGCCTACCACATGACCGGCCTCACCAGCGAGGGCCTGGAGATGGCCCGCGCCATCGAGGACGCCCTCGACCACGCACGGCTGGACCCCACCGCGATCGACTACGTCAACGCGCACGGGTCGGGCACCAAGCAGAACGACCGCCACGAGACCGCCGCGGTGAAACGGGTGCTGGGCCCGCACGCCTACGAGACCCCGATGAGCTCCATCAAGTCGATGGTGGGCCACTCGCTCGGCGCCATCGGAGCGATCGAACTGGTCGCCTGTGTGCTGGCCCTGGCCCACCAGGTGGTGCCGCCGACCGCGAACTACGAGACACCCGACCCCGAGTGCGACCTGGACTACGTCCCGCGCGTGGCCCGCGAACGCAACCTCGGCAGCGTGCTCTCCGTGGGCAGCGGATTCGGCGGTTTCCAGTCCGCGGTGGTCCTGAACCGGCGGAGGGAGACAACATCATGAGCGAACCCCGTCCACGGCGCGCGGCCGTCACGGGAGTCGGTGTGATCGCGCCCAACGGAGCCAGTACCGAGACCTTCTGGAAGTCCACCAAGGAGGGCATCTGCGCCCTGGACCGCGTCACCCGCGACGGTTGCGAACACCTGCCGCTGCGGGTGGCGGGCCAGGTCCGCGACTTCGACCCGTCGGCGGCGATCGAGGGGAACTTCCTGGTCCAGACCGACCGGTTCACCCACTTCGCGATGGGCGCGGCCGACCTCGCGCTGGACGACGCCCAGCTCCACCGCTCCGGGACCGACGGCGCGCCCTTCTCCGTGGGCGTGGTCACCGCCGCCGGTTCCGGCGGCGGCGAGTTCGGGCAGCGCGAACTGCAGCAGCTGTGGAGCAAGGGCAGGCGCTACGTCGGCCCGTACCAGTCCATCGCCTGGTTCTACGCCGCCAGCACCGGCCAGATCTCCATCCGCCGCGGCTTCAAGGGGCCCTGCTCGGTCGTCGCGGCCGACGAGGCCGGCGGCCTGGACGCCCTCGCCCACGCGGCGCGCGCCGTCCGGCGCGGCACCGACGTCATCGTGGCCGGGGCGACCGAGGCGCCCATCGCGCCGTACTCGATGGTGTGCCAACTCGGCTACGAGGAACTCAGCACGGTCGACGACCCGGCCCGCGCCTACCGCCCGTTCACCTCCGCGGCCTGTGGATTCGTGCCCGCCGAGGGCGGTGCCATGGTCGTGGTCGAGGCGGAGGAAGCGGCCCGGGAGCGGGGCGCGCGGGTGCGGGCCCACCTGGCCGGGCACGCGGCGACCTTCACGGGGGCCTCCCGCTGGGAGGAGTCCGCGGAAGGGCTCGCCCAGGCCGTCCGGGGAGCCCTGGCGGAGGCCGACTGCGCCCCCGAGGAGATCGACGTCGTCTTCGCCGACGCCCTCGGCGTACCGCAGGCGGACCGCGCCGAGGCCCGGGCCATCGCCGACGCCCTCGGCGCCCACGGCACCCGGGTGCCCGTCACCGCGCCCAAGACCGGGATCGGCCGGGGCTACTGCGCGGCGCCGCTCATGGACACCGCGGCGGCGGTGCTCGCGATGGAGCACGGCCTGATCCCGCCCACCCCCAACGTCTTCGACATCTGCCACGACCTCGACCTCGTCACCGGCCGGGCCCGCGCCGCAGAGGTACGCACGGCGCTGGTGCTGAGCCGCGGACTCATGGGGTCGAACTCGGCGCTGGTGCTGCGGCACGGCGCCACCGACGCCTCGCCGTGAGGCGCCGCGAACAGCACAGGAAGGACATGGCATGACGGACCGCATCACAGTGGAAGAGCTGGCCGAACTCATGAAGAAGTGCACCGGGGTCACCGTCACCCCGGAGGAACTCTCCCGTGAGGAGACGGCCTTCGAGACCCTCGGCGTCGACTCGCTGGGCCTGCTGGGCATCGTGGGCGAACTGGAGAACCGGTACGGCACGCCGATGCCCACCGACGCCGAACGCTCCAAGACGCCCCGGCAGTTCCTCGACCTCGTCAACAGCGCGCTCATGGCGGGAGCCTGAGATGGCCGGGCACACACAGAACGAGATCACCATCGCGGCGCCCCTGGACCTCGTCTGGGAGGTGACCAACGACCTGGAGAACTGGCCGCAGTTGTTCAGCGAGTACGCCTCCGTCGAGATCCTCTCCCGGGAGGGTGAGAAGACGACCTTCCGGCTGACGATGCACCCGGACGAGAACGGCACCGTGTGGAGCTGGGTCTCCGAGCGCGAGCCGGACCGCGACACCCTCACCGTCAAGGCCCGCCGGGTCGAGACGGGTCCCTTCGCCCACATGGACATCCACTGGCGGTACGAGGAGGTACCGGCCGGCACGCGGATGGTCTGGACGCAGGACTTCGCGATGAGGCCCGACGCGCCGGTCGACGACGAGTGGATGACGGACAACATCAACCGGAACTCCAAGGTGCAGATGGGCCTGATCCGCGACCGCATCGAGAAGATGGCCGCGGAGCGCGGGACGAGTCCCGGCCTGACCCGCTGAGCCGGACGGAGAACAGTCCCATGCACCACACTCTGATCGTCGCCAGGATGGCCCCGGGATCGGCCCCCGACATCGCCAAGGTGTTCGAGGAGTCCGACCGTGGGGAACTGCCGCACCTCGTCGGCGTCACCCGGCGCAGCCTCTTCCAGTTCGGCGAGGTGTACCTGCACCTGATCGAGGCCGAGCGCGACCCCGCGCCCGCCATCGCCGAGATCAGCGGGCATCCCGAGTTCCGGGACGTCAGCGAGCGGCTGTCCGCGTACGTCAGCGCGTACGACCCGGAGACATGGCGTTCCCCGAAGGACGCCATGGCGCAGCGCTTCTACCTGTGGGAGCGCGAACCGAGCGGCTGACCGCCGCGCGCACGCGACGGTCGCCGGGCCCGCGATGTCGGCGGACCCGGCGACCGTCGGTCTGCGCCGGGGGCCCCGGGATCGCCGGGGCCCCCGCGATGCGGCCGGATCAGCCGGGGATGTGGCAGTCGAACGCGTGCAGGTAGGGATTGACCGGGCTGATGTCGTCGATGACCAGGCCCGCCTCGGTCAGCCGGTCGATCATGCTCTGGGTGGTGTGCTTCGCCCCGCCGACGTTCAGGAGCAGCAGCAGGTCCATCGCCGTGCTGAACCGCATGGAGGGCGAGTCGTCGACGAGGTTCTCGATGGCCACGACACGGGCCCCGGGACCGCCTGCCTCGCGGACGTGCCGCAAGGTGCGGGCGGTGCTCTCGTCGTCCCACTCCAGGATGTTCTTGATGACGTAGACGTCGGCCTTCACCGGGACGGCCGTGCGGACGTCGCCGGGCACCACGCGCGCACGGCCGGCGAGGTCGCCGCCCGCGCGCAGCCGCGGCAGGGCGTTCTCCACCACCCGGGGAAGGTCGAGCAGCGTCCCGTGCATGTCGGGGTACTTGTCCAGCAGGCTCGCCACCACGTGCCCCTGGCCGCCGCCGATGTCGGCGACCGACGCGCACCCCGTGAGGTCGAGGAACGCGGCGACGTCCTGCGCCGACTGCGCGCTGGAGGTCGTCATGGCACGGTTGAAGACGTCGGCCGACTCCGGGGCGTCCTCGTTGAGGTACGGGAAGAACTCCTTGCCGTACAGGTCCTCCACCACGTTGCGGCCGGTGCGCACCGCCTCGTCCAGCTTCGGCCAGACGTCCCAGGTCCACGGCTCGGTGCACCACAGGGTGATGGCGCGCAGGCTGTGGGGGTCGTCCTCGCGCAGCAGCCGGGAGACGTCGGTGTGAGCGAACGTACCGTCCGGGCGTTCCGCGAAGACGCCGTGGCTGGACAGGGCTCGCAGAAGCCGTCGCATCGGGCCCGGTTCGGTCTTCACCGCGGCCGCGATGTCCTCCACGGCCATGGGCGCGTCACCGAGGGCGTCGGCGACGCCCAACCGGGCGGCCGCGCGCAGGGCGGCGGCGCAGGCCGCCCCGAACGCGAGTTCCCGCAGCCGCATGGACGGCGGAGGAGCGGGCTGAGTGGTCGTCATGTGCCGCCTTTCTGCTTGATCGTGTCGACGCCGGTGTTCAGCACAGGCCGGCGGGCCGGGACGTCCCGCAGAGGTTGTCCTGGAAGGTGTTGCCCTTGCCCGGGTCGGTGTTGACCAGGTCCGCCGGGGAGTTGCCCTGCAGCAGGTTGTCGCTGATCCGGTTCCGCTCGCTGGTCGTGCCGACGAAGCTCTTGAACACGACGATGCCGCCGGAGAGCGGGGAACCGCCCACGTTGTCCCTGATCACGTTGCCGCTGATCAGGTTGTCGTCCGTGCCCGTGAGGACGATGCCGGATCCCTGCAGGGCGTCCAGCCGGGCGGTCTTCGGGCAGGACTTGTTGTTGCGCTCGATGAGGTTCCCGCGCACGGTCACGAGACCCGCCTTGGGCTTGTTCTCGTCCCCGACGACGAACACCGCCGCGCAGTTGCCGGTGAGGTGGTTGCCCGCGACGGTCAGGTTGCGCAGCCGGCGGACGGTGACGCCGATCCGGTTGCCCTCCAGCCGGTTGCGCTCCACCACCGTTCCCCCGGTGTCCGCGGCGCCCTCCTCCTCCTTCACCGTGTTGGCGAGGAAGAGGCCCGCGTCGCCGTTGTCCCGGGCGGCGTTGTGGCGCAAAACGCCGCGGGCGGAACGCTCGGTGGCGATGCCCCACACCCCGTTCCGGACCGCGGTGACGTTCTTCACGGTCAGCCCGTCGGCCTCATGGGCGTAGACGCCGGTCTTGCCGAAGCCCCTGACCGTGAGCGAGGCGATGGTGACGCCGTCGACGCCGCGGTCCTTGGTGCCGCTGACGCAGATGCCGTTGCCGGCCGCGGCACAGCCGCCGGCGGCCCTCTCGGCGGCCGGTGCGCTGCCGGATGTGGTGGCGGATGCGGTGGCGGTGGGCGCGATGGACGCGCCCGCCTCCGGCTCCAGTACCGTGCCGCGGCCCATGCCGCGCAGGGTGAGCCCGGGCGTGGTGACGTCGACGCTTCCGTGGTGGGTGCCGCGCGCCAGCAGCACGGTGTCGCCCGGCCGGGCGGCGTCCACCGCCTGCTGGATCGATTCCCCGGGCTTGACCAGATGGACCCTGTGCGCAGCGGTCGACGGAGCGGCCCCCAGCCCCGTCCCCAGCAGCGTCGCCGCGCACGCCAGATACGCAATATGGCATTTGTTCATATCGCGCAGATTATGACCATCGAGGCCGTGAACCGGCGGGATGGGCCATCCGGTGGCGTGGCACGGCCGGCCGTCCCCCTGCACCGGCCGGCCGCCGCGTCGGCTCCGCCGGGCTCAGAAGGCGTAGCGCACCCGCAGCCACGGCGCGTGGCGGTCGATCAGGGTGCGCAGGGTCCGCACCGCCTCTCCCTTGACGCCGTTGCGGTAGCGGAGGTTCATGGCACCGTTCTCGGAGCGCTTCGCCTGCTGGAGTTCCGGCCGCCACAGGACCTCCTCGGCACGGGGGTGCCAGCCGAGGTTGACCTCGTGCAGGTCCTGTTGGTGGGTGAGCATGATCACCTCGGCGGCGGCCTGCCGTTTCACCCGCTGCGGCAGGACGTCGTCCAGGTGGAGGAGCAGCTCGGCCCAGGCGTCCTCCCAGCCGGGCCGGACGACCACGGGGGAGAGGTTGAAGTGGACCTCGTACCCGGCGTCCAGGAAGTCCGCCGCGGCGCCGATGCGCTCGGCGACGGGCGAGGTGCGCACGTCGAGCAGCCGCGCGTCGTCCGGCGGCATCAGCGAGAAGCGGATGCGGGTGCGGCCGCGCGGGTCGAGGGCCAGCAGGTCGGGGTTGACGAACTTGGTGGCGAAGCTCGCCTTGGCCGTGGGCCACTGCCGGAAGGCGTGCACCAGATCGGCCGTGTTGTCGCAGATCAACGCGTCCACCGAGCAGTCGCCGTTCTCACCGATGTCGTACACCCACGACTGCGCGTCGCACTGGTTCGGCTCGGGCTTGTGCCCCTGCCGTGCCACGTGCCGGGCGAGGTGGGCGATGATCCGGTCGATGTTGGTGAAGACGGTGATGGGGTTGGCGTACCCCTTGCGCCGGGGCACGTAGCAGTAGGCGCAGGCCATGGCGCACCCGTTGGAGGCGCCGGGAGCGATCCAGTCCGCAGACCGGCCGTTGGGGCGTGTGGTGAGGGTCTTCTTCTCACCCAGGACCAGTGTCTCCCCCTTGATGCGCACCCAGCGCTCGATGTTGCCCTCGTTGCCGTGCAGCCCGGGGATGCGCCAGTGCGAATCGACCGTGATCACCCGGGCGTCGGGGAAGCGGGCGGTGATCTGCCGCCCGCGCGGGGACGAGGCAGCCGCGGGCTCGGCGTGGATCTCCCGCACGGGCAGCAGCCGACGCGCCGCGGCGGAGGTCCGGAAGGAGGGCTGCCGACCGGTCGCGCGAGAGGGGCCGGGGCTGAGGGCGTCGAGCCCGAACAGCGTGCCCGAGTCGTCGTCCGGGCTTCCGGACGCGTGGTGCATGAGTGCTCCCGTAACGGGTCGGTGCGAGGGGGCGCGAAGCCCGTCGTCCCACTGTACGGGGCACATGTCACCACGCGTCCGCACCGGGCCCGGCGCATCCGGGCCGCCACCGCATCCTGGTCGTGCCCCCGGCATTCGCCCTCGTAGGCCTCCACGCTCGCAGGAGCCGGGCCGCGGTGTCGGCTGATGTGCCGACGCTTCGAGTGCCGGGCCCGGCGGCGGCCGGATCGTCGTCGTCCGGCAGCGCCGCTTCGTCGACGATGCGTGCCCGCGGTGCCTCTTGGACAATGGACGGCCCCGGCTTATGGTGGGAGCCACACGCATCCACGCTCGCCGCGGGCTGTGCGCCCGGGCGGCCGAACGGGGGAAGAAAGGTGCGTGCCCGATGACGATCGGGCTCCTCTCCTCGGTTGCCGCCGTGCTCTACGGAGGCACGGTCTCGATCCTCGCTCTGACGGCGACCTTCGCCCGGCGCCGCACGCTGCGGCGTGACGCGCGCAGCACGCTCGTCGTCCTGGTGCGGGGAAGTGCGGTGGAGTCGCAGCAGGCAGGCGGCGCGGCGACGGGCCGGGACGGCTGAACACCTGGCATGCCGAATCCTGACGTTCCATCAACCAAGTGGACTGTGCCGAGCCTTGCCGCCTCGGCACACCGCTTTCGCCGAAAGGGGGGTGGAATCCGCGTTCGGGGGTACATGCGTCGCCATGGCAGCTGAAACTGATCACGCCGAGTCCGTTCGAGCCCTGCGTCAACTGCGGCGGATGCGTACCTTCTACGCCGGGGGCGCTGTCCTGTGGGCGGCTACGGCCGCGACGGCGGGATGGGACACCCCCGGGAGCCGGCAGATGTGGGTGTCGGTGGCGCTCCTCGTGGTCTTCGCCGTGCTGCTGTCCGTGACGTCTGTGTGGGTGTGGCGTCAGCAGGCTGCCCGGCCGGACGCATCGGGGCGCCACGCCCTCGCACCCGCTACCTGGTGACCCCGGCGGCCGTGGCCCTGGTGCACACCCGCCGCCTGCTCGGCGCCCGCGCCTTCGACGCCTACCTGCGCCTCCAGTTCCGGACCTGATCCCGGCCCGCCCGGCAGGCCACTCCACGAAAGCCGGAACAGATTCACCCGCCGATGTCGAGAACGCGCGGCCGGCTCCGTCCCCGGGGTGAACGCGACCACAATGGGTGGTCGTACATCAGCACCCGGGAGAACACGATGGCCAAGTACCTGCTGCTCAAGCACTACCGCGGCGCTCCGGCTGCGGTGAACGACGTGCCGATGGACCAGTGGACGCCGGAGGAGATCTCGGCGCACATCCAGTACATGAACGACTTCGCGGCCCGGCTGGAGAAGAGCGGCGAGTTCGTCGACGGTCAGGCGCTCGCCCCCGAGGGGATGTGGGTCCGCTACGACGGCGAGGGGCGCGCCCCGGTCACCGACGGCCCGTTCGCCGAGACCAAGGACCTCATCGCGGGCTGGATGGTGATCGACGTCGACAGCCGGGAGCGGGCCGTCGAGCTGGCCGGGGAGCTGTCGGCGGCTCCCGGGGCGGGTGGCAAGCCGATCCACGAGTGGCTGGAGGTGCGCCCGTTCCTGACCGCGCCGCCCACGATCACGCAGTGACCTCGTCGATGGACGAGGCTCTGCTGCGCAGCCTCACACCGCGTGTCCTCGCCGTCCTCGTCCGCCGCGGAGCCGATTTCGCGGCGGCCGAGGACGCCGTGCAGGAGGCCCTGGTCGAGGCGGTCCGCCTCTGGCCCGCCGACCCGCCGGGCGACGCCAAGGGCTGGCTGATCACCGTGGCCTGGCGCAAGTTCCTCGACCAGGCACGGGCGGATGCCGCCCGACGCAGACGTGAGGACCTCGTCGAGCAGGAACCGGCGCCCGGGCCGGGGCCCGGGACCGCGGTGGACGACACGCTCCAGCTGTACTTCCTGTGCGCCCACCCGTCGCTGACCCCGGCCTCGGCCGTCGCGCTCACCTTGCGCGCGGTGGGCGGGCTGACCACGCGCCAGATCGCCGAGGCCTACCTGGTACCCGAGGCGACCATGGCGCAGCGCATCAGCCGGGCCAAGCGGACGGTGGCCGGGGTGCGGTTCGACCAGCCCGGCGACGTCGCCACCGTCCTGCGCGTCCTCTACCTCGTCTTCAACGAGGGCTACTCGGGCGATGTCGACCTCGCCGCCGAGGCCGTCCGGCTGACCCGGCAGCTCGCGGCCGTCGTCGATCACCCCGAGGTCGCCGGGCTGCTCGCCCTGATGCTGCTCCACCACGCCCGCCGCGCCGCCCGCACCGCGCCCGACGGCAGCCTGGTACCGCTCGCCGAGCAGGACCGCGGCCGCTGGGACACCGGGGCGATCGCCGAGGGCGTGGCGATCCTGCAGAGGGCCCTGGCCCGCGACCGGCTGGGCGAGTACCAGGCCCAGGCCGCCATCGCCGCCCTCCACGCGGACGCGCCCCGCGCAGAGGAGACCGACTGGGTGCAGATCGTGGAGTGGTACGACGAGCTCGTGAGCCTGACCGGCAGCCCCGTCGTCCGGCTCAACCGCGCCGTCGCCGTCGGCGAGGCCTACGGGCCGTGCGCCGGGCTGGCGGCCCTGGCGGAGCTGGACGACTCACTGCCCCGCCACGCCGCGGTGGCGGCGCACCTCCACGAACGCGACGGTGACCTGGCGACGGCGGCACGGCTGTATGCCGAGGCGGCGCGCAAGGCCCCCGACCTCGCCGAGCGCCACCACCTGACCCGCCAGGCCGCCCGGCTCAACGCCCGCCTGCGCAGCTGACCGCCGCCGGCTTCCCCGGGCGGCGAGCGGTCGGGACGGCGACCGGCAGAGTCGGGCGGCCACCGGTCCACTCGCGTCGGCCTCAGTGGTGACCGGTTCACTTGCGTTGGCTGCGGCGGGGATCGTTTCACTCGCGTCGGCGATCTGGGCCCGTTGGCGCTGCTGGCGGAGATACCCCCGGACACCCTGCGCGGTAACACGGACGTGGCGGCGATGAGCCGGATCGCCGCCGCCCCGGAGGACCTGGACACCCTGGACGCCTACTGCGCCACCGGCTCCCTGCGCCGGGCCGCCGACCTCCTCCACCTGCACCACAGCAGCGTCGCCCGCCGCATCGAACAGCTCGGCAAGACCCTGGGCGTCGACCTCACCCGGCCCGCCGGCCTGATGCGCGCCAGACTCGCCCTGGGCGCACGACGGCTGCTCGACGACGCGGACACCCCACCAGGGGCGGCCTGAACCGACCACGACGGCCGGCCTCGACCCTGCTGCCGACGGCACGCGCAGCGCCGTGGGCCGATGGGCCCGGACGGAACCGGGTGACATGGGAAGCGGACATCGGGAAGGCTCGCCCCCATCGTCTCCACCGTGCACCCGCGCTCCCGACGGTTCGGGATGGGCGGTCCTCGCCGTTCTCGACGGCAACCGGTTCTGCGTCCTGCGCGGTGACTCCGACCGAGCCGCCATGGCCCCCTGCCGCCCGCGTGTCGCCGCGGCCGGACCGGCCCCCGTGGATTGCCGCGGGGAACGAACTGGGAAGTCATAGGGCTGTGATCACCCCGAAGGGAGCACGACGCCCCGTGACGCTCGTAACGCCCCCCATACCCAGAGCGGCTGGATCGTTTCCGCTGATCGGTCACGCGCTGCGGCTCATGCGCGACAACCTCGGCTTCATCGCCTCACTGCGCGAGAACTACGGCCCGCTGGTCGAGATCGTCCTGCAGCCCGGCACCCGCACCGTCGTCGTCCAGGACCCCGACCTCATCCGCACCATGCTCGTCGACCTCGCCCCCACCCTCGACAAAGGCCGCTTCTTCGACAAGATGGGCCACATCCTGGGTGACAGCGTCGTCACCGCGGCGGGCCAGGAGCACGTCGGCAGACGGCGCAAGCTGCAACCGGCGTTCGCCCGGGCCCGGATCGCCGGCTACGTCGACGTCATGCGCGACGAAGTCACCGCCGCCACGGGCACCTGGCGTCACGGCCAAAGACTCGACGTGCACGAGGCCATGGTCGGACTGTCGCTCGACATGCTCACCAAGACGGTGTTCTCCGCCGGCCTCGACGAGGAGACCTTCCGACGGCTGCGCCGCGACCTGTCCGTCGTGATGACCGGCGTCGGCGCACGCGTCATGCTGCCCGACTGGGCCGAGCGGCTGCCGCTTCCCTTCAACCGGCGCTTCGACCAGTCCCGGGACGCCGTTCGGGCCACCGTTCGCCGGACCGTCGACGACCTGCAAGCCTCCGGCCACGACGGCGGCGACATGCTCTCGATGCTGTTGCACGCCACCGACCCCGACAGCGGCGAGCCGCTGACCCCGGACCAGATCTGCTCGGAGATCCTCACCTTGGCCGTGGCGGGTACCGAGACCACGGCCAGCGTCCTGTCGTGGGTCCTGTACGAGCTCGCCCGCCACCCCGGCATCGAGGCCCGGGTCCTGGCCGAGCTGCGCGAGGTCCTCGGTGAGCGTCCCATCGCCTTCGCCGACCTCCCCAGGCTTCCCTACCTGCGGCGCGTGGTGGACGAGGCCACCCGACTGCATCACACGGGGTGGCTGGTGACGCGCAGGACCACCACGGAGATCCGGCTGGGGGAGTGGACCGTGCCCGCCGGTACGGAACTGGCCTATTGCCAGCACGCGCTGCACCGGGACCCCGCGCTCTTCCCCGACCCGCTGGCCTTCGACCCCGATCGCTGGCTGGACAGCGCGCAGCCACCGCCCACCGGGGCGTTCCTCCCGTTCGGCGCGGGCAAGCACAAGTGCATCGGCGACCACTTCGCGCTCACCGAACTGATCACCGCCGTCGCGACCATGGTCCGCGCGGTCCGGTTCGACCTCGCGCCCGGCCGGACGGTCCGCCCCGTGGCGCGGGCCACCGTCCGCCCGGGAAGCCTGCTCATGACCGTGCGCCGCAGGGAAGGGGCAGCGCGCTCGTCGGCCGCCTGAACGACCGCCGAGCTCGTCCGGTGCGTCGCTCGTCCGGTCCCTCGAAAGCGAGGACGCCGGGCGCGTGGGGCGCGGCGACCGCATGCTGGAAGCGGTGGGGGCCGCGCCCTACGTGAGACGGGATGAGGGACATGTGTGTCGATCGCCGCGACCTGCGGCCCCTGTGGTGGCTGTCAGTGGCCGTCCTCGTGCTCATGGCCGTGTCGTCCGCGGCGGGGCTGTGGTGGCGCGGCCTCTACCGGGAACCGGCCGAACTCCGGGCGGTACTGCGCGCGTACGACCTCGTCACTCTGGCAGCCGTGGTCCCCCTGCTCGGCGGCGTCGTCGTCGCGGGGAAGCGTCGGGCCGGGCCGGCGGTGGCGCTGCTGTGGGCCGGGTGCCTGATCTACGCGGTGTACCACTACACGGCACTCTCCTTCGGTTTGACCTTCAACGACCTCTTCCTGGTGCACGTGTTCCTCGTACCCCTGTCGATCGCGGCGCTCGTGCTGCTGCTGGCGAACCTCGACACGGACGGCATCCGGCGCCGCTTCTCGCCGCGCACCCCCGCCCGCTCCGTGAGTGTCCTGCTGCTCCTCCTCGCGGTGGCCCTGGGCGGCGTGTGGACCTGGTCCGCGGCCCGTTACGCCGTCACCGGGGAGCAGCCGGGCGAGAGCGACCTGGTCCTGCCGCCCCGGAGCGTCCACCTGGCCTACGCGCTCGACCTGGGCCTGCTCACCCCCGCTCTGCTGCTGGGAGCCGTCCTGCTGTGGCGCCGCGCTCCATGGGGCTACGTCCTGGCCCCGGCGCTGCTCGTCTACCTCCTGCTGTACCAGGCGAACTACACGGCCGCTCTCGTGTTCCAGGCCGATGCGGACATCGCGCACGCCAAGCGCGTCGATCCCGCCGAACCGTTCATCACGGCGGCGCTGCTCGCAGCGGCCGTGGCGATGTTCGCCGGCCTGCGCCGTCCACGGACGTCCTGACGACGCTGCGGACGACGACGCGAAAGGCGAGCGGCCGCGCGCACGGCGGCGCCCCGTGCCGATAAGTTCTACAGGTCTGTAGAAACAGCTCGGTCGTCCGGACCGGGCGTCCTCCCGACCCGACGGAGTTCTCATGGCCCTGTGGGACCGCATCAAAGGGTCCGCATCCACGATGCAGGACCAGCTCATGGCGAGGAAGAACGACCTGAAGAGCGGCGCCTTCCGCGACGCCTCCATGGCGATGTGCGCGCTCGTCGCCGCCGCGGACGGCACCGTCGACCCGTCCGAACGGCGGCGCGTGGCCCAGCTCATCGCCACCAACGAGGTGCTGCAGAACTTCCCCGCCGACGACCTGCGCCGCCGCTTCGAGGAGAACCTCGACAAGCTCACCACCGATTTCGACTTCGGCAAGGTGAGCGTCCTGCAGGAGATCGCCAAGGCCAAGAAGAAGCCCGCGGAAGCACGGGCCGTCGTCCAGATCGGCATTGTCATCGGCGGAGCCGACGGCGACTTCGACAAGGACGAGCAGGCCGTGGTCCGCGAGGCGTGCTACGCCCTGGCCCTGCCGCCCCACGAGTTCGACCTCTGACCGACCCGGTCCACGGCAGTGGTCCCGACAGGTGCCGTGCCGCGTCGGCGGCGACCGCGGCCCGGCACCGGTCGCGTTCCCCTGACAGCGGGTGCTTCTGCGCGCCGCCGTCGGGCCGGTCGTAGCGCGCTCACCCCGCCGGCACCCGCCGGGTGCGCGGGGCCCGGCAGCATGAGAGCTTGGCGGCAGGCCGTACCCGGCACCCAGGACCGGGGATTCGTCCGGCGCAGTCGGGTACCCGGCGCTTGATCACAGACCCCCCACCTCCGTGGCCGCACCGGCCGCGGCTGGTCTGAAGCAGAGGGACGATAGCGATGAGCCAGCCCAACCCCGTGAAGCGGGCGGCGGACAAGGTCACCGAAGCAATCCAGGGCACCGGCGCGGGACCGGAGGAGGGGATCCCCGGCAAACCGGCCCCGCAGTCCCCGAGCCTCGCGGAACCGACGGAGCCACGCGAGCCGCTGCCGCCGAAGCCGGACCAGAGCGGGCCCGACACGATGTCGCCGACAGGGCAGGCGACCGGCGCGGCCCAGGCCCGTGCGGCCCAGTCGGGTGCCTACCTGACGGGCGCTCAGGGCACCCGGCTGTACGACACCGACCACTCGCTCAAGGCGGGCCCGCGCGGGCCGGTACTGCTCCAGGACCACCACCTGCGCGAGAAGGTCATGCACTTCGACCACGAGCGCATCCCCGAGCGGGTCGTGCACGCACGCGGCGCGGCCGCGCACGGCGTCTTCAAGAGCTACGGCACCGCGAGCGAGGTGACGAAGGCGGCGTTCCTGGCGCCGGGCGCGGAGACCCCGGTGTTCGTGCGCTTCTCCACGGTCCTGGGATCCCGGGGCTCCGCCGACACGGTGCGTGACACGCGCGGGTTCGCGACGAAGTTCTACACCGAGGAGGGCGTCTTCGACCTCGTCGGGAACAACATGCCGGTCTTCTTCATCCAGGACGCCATCAAGTTCCCGGACATCATCCACGCCGGCAAGCCGCACCCGGACCGGGAGATCCCGCAGGCGCAGAGCGCGCACGACACCTTCTGGGACTTCGTCACGCTGCACACCGAGGCCACCCACCACACCCTGTGGAACATGTCCGACCGGGGCATCCCGCGCTCCTACCGGATGATGGAGGGATTCGGCGTCCACACCTTCCGCCTGGTGGCCGCCGACGGTTCCACGACCCTGGTGAAGTTCCACTGGAAGCCGAAGCTCGGCGTGCACTCCCTGGTGTGGGAGGAGGCGCAGCTCGCGGGCGGCGTCGACCCCGACTTCCACCGCCGCGACCTCGCCGACGCCATCGAGGCGGGCGCCTACCCGGAGTGGGAACTGGGCATCCAGACCTTCCCGGACACCCCGGAGCAGATCTTCGAGGGCATCGACCTGCTCGACGCGACCAACCTCGTCCCCGAGGAGCTCGCCCCCGTGCAGCCGATCGGGCTGCTGACCCTCAACCGCAACCCGTCGAACTTCTTCGCCGAGACCGAACAGGTCGCCTTCCACGTCGGCCACCTCGTGCCCGGCATCGACATCACCGACGATCCGCTGCTCGCCGGACGGCTGTTCTCCTACCTGGACACCCAGATCACCCGGCTGGCCGGCCCGAACTTCTCCCAGATCCCCGTCAACCGGCCGCACGCGCCGGTCAACGACATGCTGCGGGACGGCTTCCACCAGGACGCCGTGCACCGGGGCGTAGCTCCGTACCGGCCCAACTCACTCGACGGCGGCTGCCCGTTCCTCGCGGGAGCGGAGACCGGGGCGTACATCGAGACGCCGGTGCGGGTGCCGGAGGCGACGAAGGTCCGGGAGGCCCCCGAGTCGTTCTCCGACCACTTCAGCCAGCCGCGCCGGTTCTGGCTGAGCATGAGCGAGGTGGAGCGCGAGCACATCATCGGCGCCTACACCTTCGAGCTCGGCAAGTGCTACGAGCAGGCCGTCAAGGAACGGGCGTTGCGGGTGCTGGCCAACATCGACGCCCGGCTGTGCGCCCGTGTCGCCGAGGGCCTCGGTCTGCCCGTGCCCGAGGCGACCGTGCCGCCGGCCGAGGTCGAGCCGAGCCCCGCGCTGTCCCAGGTCGGGCGGTCCTGGCCCACCGACGGCCGTCTCATCGGCATCGTCACCGGCCCGGAGGGGGACCTGGACGGCGTGCGCGCGGTGCACGAGGCGGTCCTCGGCGCGGGCATGGTGCCGCTGGTCATCGCGCCCACGGGCGGCAAGCTGGGCGCGGGCGACGACGCGGTGACCGTGCAGCGGACGTTCGTGACCGCGCGGTCCGTCGAGTTCGACGCGCTGCTGGTGGCCGGCGCGCCCGCGGCGGGCGGCGACGCCCACGGCTCCCGCGACGCCAAGGCGACTCCCGCCGGTGCGCCGGGCGCCGCCGACCCCAGGGTGACCCTGCTGCTGGCGGAGTCGTTCCGCCACGGCAAGGCCATCGGCGCCTGGGCGGGTGGCGAGGCGCTCCTGGAGGCGGCCGGGATTCTGACCGACGCGCCCGGCGTCGTGGCCGGCCGGGACGGCACCTCCGTTCTGGAGGGGCTGCGGGAGCTGATGGGCGCGCACCGCGTGTGGGAGCGGTTCGTCACCACCGTCTGAAGCCACGCCGCCGTCGGCGACACGGAGCATGCCTCCACCCCTTTCCGGGGGGAGGCGTGCATCCGCCGGTGCCCTCCGGCCGGTAGACCAGGTGAGGCCACGCCCGAAGGGGGCGCACCTGCCCGCGAGCTGCGAGGAAGAACCGTGAACACGATGTCGCCGACCGATCCCTACGACGCCCTGCTCCTGCTCTCCTTCGGCGGCCCGGAGGGCCCGGACGACGTGGTCCCGTTCCTGGAGAACGTGACGCGCGGGCGCGGCAT
>NZ_JBHYQH010000065.1:0-26543 GCF_042746715.1 Streptomyces sp. NPDC058741
GGCGGACCCCGGACGGGGTCCGCCCGCTCGGGCGTCGCGCGGTACCGCTCAGCGGTCCGCGGCGGCGGCCGCGCGCTCCATCACCGGCGCGTACAGGTGCGGCACGCTGGTGCTCAGCGCGCGCAGTGCGGCGGCGTGCGGCGCGAAGTCCGGGTGGGTGACGGCCGCGCGGAAGGACTCGGCGTCCGCCCACTCGGCGATGTTGACGTAGCTGCCGGGCTGCTCCATGTGGCGGACCAGCCGGTGGCGCAGGAATCCGGGGCGGTCGCGGAAGAAAGCGGAGGTCTCCTCGAAGAGCCGTTCGAACTCCTCGGGGGGACCGGTGACCGTGAACCGGTTGATGAAGGTGACCACGTGGTCCTCCGAGCCGTGGACATGTGCTGACCCCCCGACGCTTGCGCGCCCGGATCGAGCCGGACTCGAAGGCGGAGCGAGCGGGGCGTACGACGCTGTTCAGCACGTTTCCTCCACCCCTGGGAAGGACATCCATGGGATCCGAACACGCGATCCTCGCCGAGAACCTGTGCAAGCGGTACGGCGACGCCCCGGCCCTGAGCGGGTTCGACCTGCGGGTGCCCGAGGGCACCGTGCACGGGCTGCTCGGCCACAACGGCGCGGGCAAGACGACCGCGGTGCGCATCCTCTCCACGCTGGCCCGGCTCGACGAGGGCCGGGCCGAGGTCGCCGGCTTCGACGTGGTCCGCGACAGCGCGAAGGTACGGGCCCGGATCGGGCTGCTCGGGCAGTACGCGGCGGTCGACGAGGTACTCAGCGGCCGGCAGAACCTGGTGATGTTCGGCAGGCTGTACCACCTGGGAAAGCGGGCGGCGGCCGAGCGCGCGGAGGCGCTGCTGGCCCGGTTCGGGCTCGCCGGCGCGGGCGCCAAGCCCGTCAGGGACTACTCGGGCGGTATGCGGCGGCGTCTGGACCTCGCGGCCAGCCTCATCCTCGCGCCGCGCGTGCTCTTCCTCGACGAGCCGACGACGGGCCTGGACCCGCGCAGCCGCAACGAGGTGTGGGCCGCGGTGCGTTCGCTGGTCGAGGACGGCACCACCGTCCTGCTGACCACGCAGTACCTGGACGAGGCGGACCAGCTCGCCGACCGGATCTCGGTCATCGCGTCGCCGGCCGGTGCGGGCGGGCGGGTGATCGCCGAGGGCACCCCCGACGAGCTGAAGTCGGCGATCGGCGGCGACCGGATCGACGTCACGGTCCGCAACAGCGGTGACCTGGCCGCCGCGGCCGAGGTGCTCGGCCGTGTCACGGGCCGGGCCTGTGACACCGACCCGGAGAACCGGCGCGTGGACGCCCCGGTCCGCGACCGTGTCGCCGCCCTGACCGAGACAGTGCGCGCGCTCGGGGAGCGGGGGGTGGTGGCCGAGGACATCCAGCTGCGCCGCCCCACCCTGGACGAGGTGTTCCTGCACCTCACCGGTACGGACGGGAACGACGGCGGCGAGGCGGCGAGGGACGCGGCCCGTGCCGGGAACAGGGACGAGGTGACGGTGTGACCACCGCGACGACGCAGCCCACGGCCGGCACGGGCGGCGCCCGCTGGCTTCTCTCCGACTCCTGGGTCCTGACGGGGCGTTCGCTGGCCCACTGGGCCCGCAACCCCGCGCCGGTCGTCATCGGCCTGCTCTTCCCGATCATGATGGTGCTGATGTTCGGGTACCTGTTCGGCGGGGCGATGCAGGTGCCCGGGGGAGGCGACTACCGCGCCTTCCTGGTGCCCGGCATGTTCGCCATGACGATGGTCTTCGGCATCGAGGTGACGATGCTGGCCGTCATCAGCGACGCCGCCAGGGGCGTCACCGACCGGTTCCGCGCGATGCCCACCTCCTCCGCGGCGGTGGTGACCGGACGCAGCATCGCGGACATGCTCAACTCCGTGCTCGGCCTGACGGTGATGATCCTGTGCGGCCTGGCCGTCGGCTGGCGCGCGGAGAACGGCCTCGGCCGGGCGCTCGGCGCCGTCGGGCTGCTTCTGCTGCTGCGCTTCGCCCTGCTGTGGGTGGGCATCTACCTGGGGCTGGTCTTCACGGACACGGCCGCCGTCACCGCCGTGCAGACCCTGGTGTGGCCGCTGGGGTTCCTGTCGAACGCCTTCGTCTCGCCCGGCACCATGCCGGGCTGGCTCGCCGCGGTCTCCGAGTGGAATCCGCTGTCGGCGACGGTCACGGCCGCGCGGCGGCTGTTCGGCAACCCCGGCTGGGACACCGGGACCTGGGCGACGGATCAGGCCATTGTCATGGGCGTGGTGTGGCCGGTGATCATTATCGCGATCTTCTTCCCGCTGTCCGTGCGACGCTACCAGCGGCTCGGCCGCTGAAGCCGGCCACGCCGGCGAACGGAGAGGATCCACACGGGACATGGCAGTGATGACGGGCGTGACGGGCGCGCAGGCCGACGATCTCACACGGCGCGCGGTGCTCTTCGAGGCCGCCGACCCGCCGCGCGCCGGCACGGTGGTGTTCTGGGACCCGCCGGGCGGGCCGGCGCGGCCGGCGGACGGGGAGACGGGTGTCGTGGACGTCGTCACCGTCGCGGACGGCACGCCCGTCACCCGTACCGTCGCGGCCGTCCGGCTGCCGGTCGCCGACGCGCTGCCGGTGCTGGCCCGCGCCGCCCGGCCGGGCTCGGGGGCCCATCCGGCGGCCGCGTTCTGGGGCGTGGCGGCCGGCGTCGCCCTGCACCTGGCGGCCCGGGAGCGGCTGCTGCCCGGCGTCACACCGGGCGGCTACGACGCCTGGCGGACCGGCCCGCTGGATCTGGACGACGTGCGGCGGGTGCGGGAACTGGCCGGTGCCGCACCGCCCGAGGCGTACGCCGCCGCCCTGGCGGGCAGCAGGGGCGCCACCGTGCGGATGGCCGAACCGGAGGGCCTGGTCCGGGAGTTCCTGAACGCCGTCGCGGACACGCTGCCGCGCACGCCGGCGGCGCACGCGGCGACCGGCCGGGCGGCGTTCGCCGCCGTCGAGCCCCAGTACGTGCCCCGGTTGCGGGCCTGGGCGGAGGAGATCTCGGCGGGGCTCGACTCGGGGGTGCGGGTCTCCCTGCGGGTGGAGCTCGCGGGGGCCGGCGGCGGCCCGGACGGCGGGGGCTCCGGCGGCGACGGCGATCCCGACGCCCCGCCCGTGCTGCGTCTCGTGCCGCGCGCCCACAGCCTGGCCGACCCGACCCTGGCGCTCGACGCGGGCGAGCTGTTCGAGAGCGCCGACCACGCCCTGGGCCCGCGCGCCCAGGCCGACACCGTACGGGCCGTACGCCGCGCCACGAGCGTGTGGCAGCCGCTGGAGCGGCTGCTGCCCGTCCCGCGCGCCCTGGTCCTGTCCGACCGGGACGTCACCGATCTGCTGGACGAGGGCGCCGGCCGGCTGCGCGCCCACGGCATCGACGTGCTCTGGCCCGAGGACGCCCACCGCTCGCCGGCCGCCCGCGCCGTCCTCGGCGCCGGCCTCGCGCCGCCCGCCGACCTGCGCTCCTTCTTCCGCGGCGACGGCACCGTCGACCTGTGCTGGCGACTCGAACTCGACGGCGAACCGCTGACCGACGAGGAGCGGGCGGAGGTCGCCACGGGGCGGCCGGTCGTACGGCTGCGGGGGAACTGGACCCTGGTCGGGGCCGGCCTGGCCCGCAAGGCGCGCGAGCCGAAGGTGGCCTCGCTCACCGCGATCGAGGCGCTCGCCGTCGCACTGACGGGTCACGCGCGGGCCGGCACCGAGCAGGTGCCGGTGGCTCCCACCCCTTGGCTGCTGGCGCTGCGCGCCCGCCTCGCCGACCCGGACGGCGGCGGCGAACCCCTCCGGCAGCCCGCCGCGCTCGCCGCCACGTTGCGCGACTACCAGTTGCGCGGACTGCGCTGGCTGGATCGGATGACGTCGCTGGGCCTGGGCGGCTGCCTCGCCGACGACATGGGCCTGGGCAAGACCGTCCAGCTGATCGCGCTGCACCTGCTGCGCCAGGACCACGAGGACACGCGCGGTCCGACGCTCGTCGTCTGCCCCGCGTCGCTGATGGGCAACTGGCAGCGAGAGGTGGGCAGGTTCGCCCCCGGTACGGCCGTGCGCCGCTATCACGGCCCGGGGCGCGGCCTGGACGGCGCGGACGCCGGGTTCGTCCTGACCACGTACGGCACGATGCGGCTCGACGCGGACAGGCTCGCCGAGCACCGCTGGAGCATGGTCGTCGCCGACGAGGCCCAGCACGTGAAGAACCCCCACTCGGGCACCGCGAAGGCGCTGCGGCTGATCCCCGCCGACGCGAAGATCGCGCTCACCGGTACACCGGTCGAGAACGGCCTCTCCGAGCTGTGGGCGGTCCTGGACTGGACGACGCCCGGACTGCTCGGCGGATACGGCGAGTTCCGCCGCCGCTGGATGGCGCCCGTCGAGGCGGAGCGCGCCGAGGGCGCCGGGGAGCACTCCACGGCCCGGCGGCTGGCCGGGCTCGTCCGCCCGTTCCTGCTGCGCCGGCGCAAGTCCGACCCGGGGATCGCGCCGGAACTGCCGCCCAAGACCGAGACGGACCGGCCGGTCTCGCTCACCGACGAGCAGTCCGCCCTGTACCGCGGGCAGGTGAAGGAGGTGATGGCCCGGATCCGCGGCAGCGAGGGCATCACCCGCAACGGCCTGGTCCTGAAGCTGCTCACCGGGCTGAAGCAGATCTGCAACCATCCCGCCCAGTTCCTCAAGGAGGAGCACGCGGCGCTCACGGGGCGCTCCGGCAAGCTGGAGCTGCTCGACGAGCTCCTCGGCACGATCCTCGCCGAGGACGGGGCCGTGCTCGTGTTCACGCAGTACGTCGCCATGGCACGGCTGCTGGAGCGGCATCTGCGCGAGCGGGGCGTTCCCGCGCAGCTGCTGCACGGCGGCACGCCGGTGGCCCGGCGCGAGGAGCTGGTGCAGCGCTTCCAGGACGGCGAGGTACCGGTGTTCCTGCTGTCGCTGAAGGCGGCGGGCACCGGCCTGAACCTGACCCGGGCCGACCACGTCGTGCACTACGACCGCTGGTGGAACCCGGCGGTGGAGGCCCAGGCCACCGACCGTGCCTACCGCATCGGTCAGACCAGGCCCGTCCAGGTGCACCGGCTGATCGCCGAGGGGACCGTGGAGGACCGCATCGCCGCGCTGCTGGAGTCGAAGAAGGAGCTGGCGGACGCGGTTCTCGGCACCGGCGAGCAGGGGCTGACGGAGCTGACCGACGACGAGCTGGCCGGCCTGGTCGAGCTGAGGAGCGAGTGATGGCCGAAGCACACGACAGAGGTGCCCGGGGCTTTCCCGCCTTCGCCGCCCGCAAGGGCGGCCGCGCCCGCGGCCAGTCGTTCTGGGCCAGGGCCTGGACCGGGGCCGTGGAGGACACCTGGCCGGAGGAGGAGCCGCTGAAGAAGGGGCGGGCCTTCGCCCGCACCGGGCGGATCGGCCCGATCGCCGTCAGCCCGGGGCGGATCTCGGCGCAGGTGTACGGGGGTGAGGACGCGTACACGACCGTGGTGACGCTGCGGGAACTGGACGACCAGGAGTGGGACCTGCTGTGGGAGAAGACCGCGGGCCGGCCGGCCGGGACGGAGGCCCTGCTGGCGGGTGAGCTCCCGGAGGACATCCTGGAGGCAGGGGAGGACGCCCGGCTGGGCCTGCTGCCCGGGTACGGCGATCTGGACGCGGACTGCGACTGCGACGCCCTCGACCATCCGTGTCCGCATGCCACGGCCCTGTGCTACCAGGTGTCGTGGCTGCTGGACGCGGACCCGTGGCTGCTGCTGCTGGTTCGGGGCAGGGACGCCGGCGAGGCCGTGGAGGAGCTGAAGGCCGAGCTGCTGCTGCGCGCCATGACGGACCTGGACGGCACGGACGACACGGACGACACGGAAGGCGGAACAGGGGAATCCGGGGAATCCGGGGAATCCGGCACCGTGGCGGACGGCCCGCTGCCCGGGGTGGACCCGGTCGCCGCGTGGGCCCGGGGCCCCTCGACGCTGCCCGCCCTGCCGCCGCTGCCCGCCGCGCCGGCCGGTACCGGCGAGCCGGTCACGGGCATCGAGGCCGACCCGCTGGAGCAGCTGGTCGCCGACGCGGCCGTGCGGGCCCGGTCCCTGCTGGCGTACGCCCTGGGGCTGACCACCGAGCCGGCGCCGCCCCTCGACCTGTGGCAGGACACCGTACGCATCGCCGCCGTCCACCCGGATCCCAGGGTCGCGCAGCGGCTGCGCGAGACCTGCGGCAGGCCGCCGCAGGAGCTGGACCGCGCGGTCTCAGCCTGGCGCGCCGGCGGGGCGGCGGGGCTGGAGGTACTGGAGCACACCTGGTCGCCGTCCGCGCAGGAGACGGCCCGGGCGCGGGCCGCGCTCTTCGCGGGCGGGCAGGCGGAGGGGCTGCCGGACCTGGAGGTCCGGGACAACCACTGGACGTCCGCCGCGCAGGGCGTCCAGCTGCGCCTGGGACGGGACGGGCGGTGGTACCCCTACCGCCGCCGCCCGGACGGGTGGTGGCCGGCCGGGCCGCCGCACAGCGACCCCTCGGACGTGCTCGTGGAGCTGGCCGACGGCTGAGACAGCCGCACACCGGGGCCCCGTCACCAGGATGGTGACGGGGCCCACGCGTGCCACGGCCCCCTTCCCGTGGTTCCGCGCGCGGTGCGTGTGCGCGGTGCGTGTGCGCGGTGCAGCGGTAATCCATCGATGCTCCAGACCGCGCCAGCATGATCGGGACCGACGGTGCGGAACGCGTAGCGACGGGAAACGGGGAGGGGCCTTGAGCGTCAGCGCAGGCAGGGTGCCCGGGACGTCCGCGGGCATCACGGCACGCCGCCACACCCTGCTCGACGGCCTCCTCGGACAGGCGGGACGGGCTCCGCACGCGACGGCGCTGGTGTGGCGGGACGAGGAGATCAGCTACGGGGCGCTGCTGCACCGCGCGGCGCGCGAGCGCGACCGCCTGGCACGCCTGCCGGGCGACGCGCCGGTGGCCGTTCCGGCCGAGAAGTCACCCGCGACCATCGCCCTGGTCCTGGCCTGCCTGCTGGAGCGGCGGCCGGTGCTGCTGCCCGCCGTCACACTCGGGCAGGACGCCCTGGACCGGCTGTACGAACAGGCCGGGGCAACGGAGGTGCTGCGGCCGTGCGAGCCTGCCGGGCCCCCGGACGCGGGCACCCCGGCGCCCCCCGCGCCTGCCACCGGCCTCCCGGCCCTGCTGCTCACCACCTCCGGCTCCACCGGACTGCCGAAGATCGTCCCGCTCGGCGCGCGAGCCGTCGACGCCTTCACCGGCTGGGCGGCCGGCGCCTTCGGCATCGGCCCGGACACGGTGGTGCTCAACTACGCGCCGCTCAACTTCGATCTGTGCCTGCTCGACGTCTGGGCCACCCTCGCCCACGGCGGCCGCGTCGTCCTCGTCGACCCCGACCACGCCCTGGACGGCCCGCGCCTGCTCGGCCTCCTGCTGCGCCACCGGGTCGAGGTCGTGCAGGCCGTACCCATGTTCTTCCGGCTGCTCGCCGACGCCGCGGACGGCGCCGGGACGGTCCTGCCCCACGTGCGGCACGCCATGTTCACCGGCGACGCCGTCCCCGGGCCGCTGCTCGCCCGGCTGCCCGCTCTGCTGCCCGCCGCCCGGCTGCACAACGTCTACGGGTGCACCGAGACCAACGACAGCTTCGTGCACGAGGTGTCCGCCGCGGAGGCGGCGGGCGGCGGCCCGCTGCCGCTGGGCCGGCCGCTGCCGGGCGTCGACACGCTCGTCGTCACGGCCCGGGGGGTCCTGCCGGACGGCCCCGGCACCGGTGAACTGCTCGTCTCCACACCGTTCCAGACGCGCGGCTACCTGGGAGCCGCGGCCGCCGCGCAGGTCTTCGTGCCGCATCCCGCGCACGACGACGGCCGGCGCTACTTCCGCACCGGCGACCTGGTCCGCCGGCGGGCGGACGGCTCCCTCGTCCTCGAGGGGCGCACCGACTTCCAGGTCAAGACGCGCGGGGTACGGGTCAACGCCCAGGAGGTGGAGCACGTCCTGCTCGGCCACGGCGAGGTCACCGAGGCCGCCGTCCTGGCCCTGCCCGACCCGGTGGCCGGACGGCTGCTCCACGCGGTCGTACGGCGTGCGCCTGGGTCGGCCCTCAACAGCCTGGCGCTGCGCGGGCATCTCGCCCGCCGGCTGCCCCGGGCGGCGGTCCCCTCCAGCCTGCGGATCGTCGACGCCCCGCTGCCCAGGACCTCCACCGGCAAGGTCGACCGCGACCGGGTCGCTTCCGCCCACTTCACCAAGGAGAACTGACATGCAGTACGCCCAGGCCGTCAGGGAGTTCATCGTCGCGGAGTTCCTGCCGGACGTGCCCGCGGACGAGCTGGCCGACGACCTCGACCTCATGGCGGGCGGTGTCATCGACAGCCTCGGGCTGCTCAAGGTGATCGCCTGGCTGGAGGACCGCTACGGCGTCGACACGGACGCGGTCGACCTCGACCCGGAGGCCTTCACCTCCGTCGCGGCGATCGCCGCGTTCCTCGCGGACGCACCGCGCGAGCACGCGGGGGCCGCGTAGTCATGCACGAGGCCGTCGTCTCGCTCATCGGCCGGGACCGTCCCGTGGAGCTCCCGGTGTGGCGGTCCTTCTGGGACGACCTGCACACCGGTGACCTGCGCCGCGGCGAGGCCACGGCACTGCTCGCCTCCCTGTCCACCCGGATGCCCGACCGGGCCACCCTGGGCGCGCTCCTGGACTCGCTGGCCGAGCGCCGGCCGGCCCGCCCGGCGGACGCGTTCGCCGGCGCGGTCAACATCGTCGGCACCGGTGGGGGTCCGCGTACCTTCAACATCTCCACGGCGGCCGCCTTCGTGGCCGCGGCGATGGGCGTCAGGGTCGTCAAGACCGGCTCCCGGGCCTGGACCAGCGGCTGCGGCTCCCTCGACCTGCTCCAGCGGCTCGGCATCGAGCCGGCCACGTCGTACGAGCACGCTCAGGACGCCCTGCGGCGCCACGGCATCGCCTTCGCCGGGACCTTCGTGTACCCGGCGGAGATCGCGCTGCTCGCCCGGGCCGTCGTACCGCTGGACATGCGCCGGCTGGGGCCGGTCGTCAACACGCTCGGCCCGTTCCTGGCCGACGTGCCGGTGCGCGCGCAGGTGACCGGGGTGTCCCGTCCCGAGGCGCTGCGGATGCTGCGTCACGCGGCCGGGCGCGTCTCACGCGCCACGGGCCGTACGGTGTGGCTGGCCGACAACGACGCCGGCGCCGACGAGCTGCTCCCCTTCACCGTCAACCGGGTGCTGGTGTACGAGTCGGGCGGCGAGGACGAGTTCACGCTCTCTCCCGGGGCGCTGGGACTGGGCGCCGGCCGCATGGCGGACCTGGCCCCGGCCGAGGCCGGGGTGCGGGGTGCCGCGGACCTCTTCGTGGACGTGCTGTCGGGCCGCGGTGGCCCGGCGGCGACGCAGACCGTCTGCCTCAACGCCGCCGGGCTCGCGGTCGCGGGCCGGCTGACCGGCGACTGGCACGAGGCGCTGCGCGCCGCGCACGCCACGCTGCACGACGGCTCGGCGCTCGCGCTGGTCGACCGGCTGCGGACCCGGGAGGCGGCCCATGCCTGAAGGTCCCCTGACCGTCGCCCCCGGGCCGGCGTGCGTACCCACTCCCCCGCCCCTGTCGGGACTGGCCCCGGCCGCGGTGCCGGGCGTGGCGGCGCTGTGCCTGGCGTCCTGCCGCGACGGGGCCGACGCGCCCCCGCCGTCCGCTGCGCCGGCCCCGCGTCCCGGGTTCTTCACCCGGCGGCGGCCCGGGCGGCCGGGGCTGGCGGTGTTCGTCAACGCCGGCGACCCGCCGCTCGCACGGCTGCCGGAACTCGCCGCGACGCTCGACGACAGCGACGTCGACTGCCTCGAACTGGCCGTGCCGTTCCCCGGCTCGGTCACCGACGGTCCCGTGATCCGCCGTTCCGCGGACCGGGCGCTGGCCGGCGGGGTGACCTGCGAGGCCGTGCTCGCCGCGGTGGCGGCCGTCCGGCCCGGGTTGCGCCGGCTGCGGATCGCCCTCCTCGCCGACTGGAGCCACACCGTCCGGGACCGTGACCTGGGCGACTTCGCCCGCGCCGTCGCCGGCGCCGGCTGTGACGGACTGCTGCTGCACGGACTGCCGCCCCGGCTGCGGACCGCCCACTACGAGGCCGCCCGCCTGGCCGGGCTGCCGCTGGTCGCCACCTGCTACGCCGTGTCCGGCCCGGCCACCGTGGCCGAAGCCGCCGCACACGCTTCCGCCTACCTGTACCTGGTCGCCCACTACGGCCGCAGCGGCACCACCGCCGCACCGGACCGTGACCGGCTCGCCGGGACGCTCGCCACGCTGCGCGCCGCCACTCGCGCGCCGGTCGCCGTCGGCTTCGGCATCCGTACCCGGGCCGACATCGCCGCGCTGGAGGAGCTGGGCGCGGACGCCGCCGTCGTCGGCAGTGCCGGCGTGGCCCGCATCGAACAGGCCCTGACCCGACGGCGCGACCCCGTGGAGGAGTTCGCCTCCTTCGTGGCGGAACTGCGCCGCCCGATCACCCCGCACCGTACCGACGAAGGATGGGACAGATGATCGTTCGCAGGCTCGACAGTGTCCGCTGCGTCGACTGGGGCAACGGCCTCAGCCGCCGCTTCCTCACCGAGTCGGACGGCCTGGGCTACACCGTCACCGACACCATCGTGCGGGCCGGTACCAAGTCACGGCTGGAGTACCGCCGTCACCTGGAGGCCTGCTACTGCATCGAGGGGAGCGGCGAGATCGTCGACATGAGCGGCGACTCCCACCCCATCACCCCGGGCACCCTCTACGCCCTCGACCAGCACGACGCGCACTGGCTGGTCGCCGACCCGGACCAGGACCTGCGCCTGGTGTGCATGTTCACCCCGGCGCTGCGCGGCGACGAGAGCCACAACCTCGACGCGTCCGGCTTCTCCCAGTACTGATGACCACGTGGACCGACGACCAGCGGCGTCTGCGCGACGCTCTGGCTCCGCTGCTGGACAAGCTCAACGCCGGACACCTCCAGCGTGACGCCGACGCCGCCTTCCCCCGTGCGCAGTGGGACCTGCTGCGCACGACGGGAATCCTGGGCCTGCCCTTCGAGGAGCGGTGGGGCGGCCTCGCGCAGGACCTGCTGACCACGATGTACGTCCTGGAAGGCCTGGGCCGGGGCTGCCGCGACACGGGGCTGAACTTCTCCGTCTGCAGCCACCTGGTCAGTACCGGGGTGCCCCTGCACCGTTTCGGATCGCAGCGGCTGAAGGAGCGGTACCTGCCCGGGCTGTGCTCCGGCGACCTGATCGGGGCCCACGCGATCAGCGAACCCGACAGCGGTTCGGACGCGCTGGCGATGCGGACCCGGGCCGAACGGGACGGTGACCACTTCGTCCTCACCGGCGGCAAGGCCTTCGTCAGCAACGGCCCCGTCGCCGACGTGATCACCGTGTACGCCCGCACCAGCGACCGTCCCGGACCGCTGAGCGTCACCGCGTTCCTCGTCGACCGCGACACGCCGGGCCTGTCCGTGGGGCGGCCGGTCGCGAAGATGGGGCTGCGCACCTCTCCGCTGTGCGAGCTGTACTTCGACGAGTGCCGGGTCCCGGCCGCACAGGTCGTCGGCCGTCCCGGCGGCGGCTTCCTGGTCCTGGACCACGTGATGCGCTGGGAGATCCTGTGCTCCTTCGTCATCAACGCCGGGGAGATGCGCGACCGCGTCGAGCGGTGCGCGGAGTACGCCCGCACCCGTACCCAGTTCGGGCAGCCGATCGGCTCCTACCAGGCGGTGTCCCACAAGATCGTGGACATGGAGATCGGGGTGGAGACCGCCCGGCACTGGCTGTACGCGGCCGCCCGCAAGATGGCCGCCGGGGAGAACGTCACCCGCGACATCGCGATCGCCAAACTCGTCACCAGCGAGGCCAACGTCGCCTCCGCGCTCGCCGCCGTGCAGATCTTCGGCGGCAACGGCTACATGGCCGAGTACGGCATCGAGAAGGAGCTGCGCAACGCGGTGGCCGGGACCATCTACTCGGGCACCTCCGAGATCCAGCGCAACCGCCTAGCCTCGCTGCTCGGCCTCTGAGCCCCGACACCCGACGGAAGCGGAACACACCACCATGACCGCCCTGGCAGCAACCGAGTTCATCGACCACCACAGCCCCGAGGTGCAGGAGTTCGTCCACCGGGCCCTGCCGGCCACCGCGGCCACCCCGACCGAGCGGGCGGTGGCCCTCTACCACGCCGTACGGGACGGCATCCGCTACGAGGTCTACGGCGCCGACCTCTCCCGCGAGGGCCTGCGCGCCAGCCGGGTCGTGCGCGCCGGCTCCGGGATGTGCCTGCACAAGTCGGTGCTGTACGCGGCCGCCCTGCGCTCCCTCGGCATCCCGGCCCGCCTGGTCCTGACCGACGTGCGCAACCATCTCGCGTCCGAACGGCTCAAGCGGCTGCTGGGCGGGGACGTGTTCCACCAGCACGGCCTGACCGCGCTCCGGCTGGACGGCCGGTGGGTGAGGGCCACCCCGGTCTTCAACAAGACCCTGTGCCGTCTGTACCGGATGGCACCTCTCGACTTCGACGGCACCGCCGACAGTCTCCATCACCCCTTCGACCTGGAGGGCCGGCGCCAGATGGAGTTCCTGCGCGAGCACGGCGAGTTCGACGAGTTCCCCTACGACCTCGTGATCGCCGGCCTGCGGGCCGCGCACCCACGGCTGTTCGAGGGCGAGGCGGCACGGTTCACGGACGGCTCGCTCGAGCGCGAGGCGGCGGCCTAGTGCTGGTCAAGTTCTGCGGGGCCACGACCGGCGCCGAGGTGCGGGGCGTCGCCGCGGCGGGCGGGGACCTGGTCGGACTGTGGCACGGCGTCCCGGGCGGGCGCGCCGACCTGTCAGCGCGGCGGCTGGCGGAGCTGGCCGCCGAGGCGCGGGCCACGGGACGGCTGGAGGCCGTCCTGGTCACCTTCGGCTCCGACGCCGAGGCGCTGGCCCCGCTCACCGGCGGTGCCGGGCCGTCGTGGATCCAGCTGCACGGATACCAGCCGCCGGCCATGGTGCGTGCGCTGCGCGCGCTCGTCCCGGGCGACGTACGCATCGTCAAGGTCCTGCACGTGCGGGGCGAGCGCTGTGTGGAGGCGCCGCTGATCGGCGCGTACGAACGGGCCGGCACGGACTGCTTCCTCCTCGACGCGGTCACCGCCGGCGGGCGGGTCGGCAGCACCGCGGTGAGCCTGGACGCCGCCGCGGTGACGGCGCTGGCCGACCGCATGGCACGTCCCTTCCTACTCGCGGGCGGCCTGCGCGCGGACAACCGGGACCGGTTCGCCGGCGCCGTCGCCCACCCCCGTTTCCTCGGCATCGACGTGGACTCCGCCGCGCGGGGCGGGGACGGGCTGCTCGACCCGGCCGGCGCGGCGGCCGTCACCCGTGCCTGGAGGCCTCGCCCGACGCACGACGGAACGCCGGACGCGCCTCACGGGACCGTGCCCGCGACGGCGCCGGGAGGGACGCGATGAGCGGTGCCGGAGACTTCGCCGGGGCGCTGCGGTCCGCCGCGCGTCCGGTGATCATGGAGGTCAAGCGGCGGTCCGCGGGCGGCGCCGACCTCCTGGGCCCGCGCACGGTGGCCGAGGTCGTCGCCCGGTACGAGGAGGCCGGGGCGCCGTGCGTCTCGGTGGTCACGGGCCGCTGGTTCGGCGGGAGCGAGGAGCTGCTGGGCGAGGTCGCCGCGCTCACCTCCCTGCCGCTGCTGCGCAAGGACTTCGTCACCAGCCGGCGGCAGCTGGAGCGCAGCCGTGCACTCGGCGCCCGCGCGGTCCTGCTGACCGTGAAGCTGCTGCCCGCCGACGTCCTGGCGCGGCTGGTGGACCATGCGCTCGGCCTCGGGCTGACCCCGTTCGTGGAGATCGCCGACGCGGCGGAGGCGGCCTCCGTTCCGCGGGCGGAGGAGTGCGTGGTCGCCGTCAACAACAAGGACATCACCACCCGTGAGCGGTCGCCCGGCGACCTCGGCCGCAGCAGCGGTCTGCTGGCCCCCGTCCTGGGCACCGGCACCCGCTGCGCGGTCAGCGCGAGCGGTATCGCCGACCCCGCCGACGCGGCACGGCTGCTCGACTCCGGCTTCCACGGCCTGCTCATCGGGACCGGGCTGCTGCGCGCGCCGAGCCCGGAGCAGTGGTGCGCGGCCCTGGACGCCGCACGTGGGCGCCCCCCGTCCGGCCCGGGTGCCACGCGGTCCGCGTGAGCGGCAGCCCGGCCCCCTCGGGGCCCCGACGGGGCCGGGCCCGTCGGGGGCCGGGCGGGTGGTCAGGCGCGGCAGCCGGTCAGGCGCGGCGGGCTGTCAGGCGCGGCGGGTGCGCGCCGGGGCGCGACGGCCCCGCGCCGTGCGACCCCACGGCTTGTACACGGAGATCACCGCCGCGGCCGTGAGCAGGGCGAACAGCAGCGGCACACTCCACACCAGGAAGTCGGCGGGCCAGCCGGGACGCGGCGGAGCGCCGCCCGCCTCCGCGGTGTTCTCGCTGGCCCGCATGACGATCGGGTGGATGACGAACCACGCGAAGATCGTCATGAAGAGGGTGATGACCCACTTGGCGACGATCCACCAGTGCAGCAGCAGTCCCCACGCCGTGCCGCAGGACAGCAGGATGCCGGAGAGGGCGGCGGTGATGCTGAACACCGTGACGGCGGTGTCGTCGAACACGTACATCGCGTAGTACACGCCCTTGGCGACCGCCGCGTCGTCCGTGGTGTACCCCATGAGGGCCAGGACGGCCATGGACAGCGACAGGCCGACCCAGCCGACGGACGTGACGACGTGGATCGCCAGGGTGAGTCTGCGCACCCGGCGGCTGAGTTCGAATCGCTTGTTCTTCTTGCGGTCCTTCCCGGCCGTCTGGTTGCTGGTGTTCCCGGGCGCGGTCGTGCCCTCGGTGTGCCGGCGTTCGGCGCTCTGGGGAGCGGACAAAACGCAGCCTCGCCTTCGTCCTCGGAGGAGTGGATAGCCGAACCGATGGTTCCGTGTGCCGCTCGAGGCGGGCTGGAGGCGGTCCACCGCCTCTCCGGGCATCCTCCAGCGCCGTTCCCGACGCTGGGCAGCATTCAACCGGCCAACGAACTCGTGGAGCAGGCGTGACAGTTCTGGTGACAGGCGCAACAGGATCGGTCGGCCGTCATGTGGTCGAGGGGCTCGTGGCCGCGGGTGTCCCGGTGCGGGCGCTGACGCGCGCTCCGGCCACCGCCGGCCTGCCGAAGGCCGTCGAGGTCTTCGAAGGCGACCTCACCCGCCCCGAGACGCTGCGCGCGGCGCTGCACGGCGTGGACGGTCTCTATCTCTTCCCGGTCCCGGAGACGGCCCGCGAGGTCGTCGCCGCGGCCAAGGACGCCGGCGTGCGCCGTATCGTCGTCTTGTCGTCCTCCTCCGTCCTCGACGAGTCCGGCGACAACCACAGCGGTGAGTACCACCGTGCCGTGGAGCGTGCCGTGGAGGAGTCCGGCATCGCCTGGACGTTCGTCCGTCCCGACGAGTTCGCCGCGAACGTCCTGTGGAAGTGGCGGCACTCGATCCGCACCGAGGGTGTGGTGCGCGCCCCCTACGGGGACGCCCCGCGCGTCCTCGTGCACGAGGCGGACGTGGCCGCCGTGGCGGTGGCCGCGCTGCTGGAGGACGGGCACACGGGCCAGGCGTACGTGCTCACCGGCCCCGAGGCGATCACCCAGGCCGAGCAGGTGCGGGCGATCGCCCGGGCGCTGGGGCGTGAGATCGCGTTCGAGGAGATCACCCCCGACGAGGCACGGGTGCTGATGGGTCGGGCGATGCCCGCGCCGGTCGTGGAGATGGTGCTCGGTTATCTGGCCGACGCCGTCGTGCACCCGCCCGCGGTCGTGGACACCGTCGAGCACGTCACGGGCGTGCCCGCCCGGACCTTCGCCCAGTGGGCCGTCGACCACGCCGGCGACTTCGCGGCCGGACCCGAGGAGCGGGCCGCGTGAGCGCCGAAGCGGGCACCGCGCTGGACAGCGCCAGGGTCAGCATGACGGGCAGCGGCGAGCCCGAGGAGCGCTTGGTCACCGTCCGCGAGGCGGTCCCCTCCGCGGGCCGCGGCAAGGTCGTGGTGCGTGTCGAGGCGGCGGGCGTGTCCTTCGCCGAGGTGCAGATGCTCCGGCATCTGCACCCCTTCCCGCCGCGCTTCCCCTTCGTGCCCGGCTACGACCTGGTGGGACGGATCACCGAGATCGGCGAGGGCGTCACCGGCTGGCGGGTGGGCGACCGCATCGCCGCCATGCCCCGCTACGGGGCCTGGGCCCAGTACGTGGAGACACCGGCCAGGAACCTGGCCCCGGTGCCCGGGGAACTGGACGCCGCCGAGGCCGTCGCGCTGGTCACCAACGGGGTGACCGCCTGTCAGATGCTGGACCGGCTGACCGCCCTGGCACCGGGCGACACCGTCCTGGTGCACGGGGCGAGCGGCGGCGTGGGCTCGTTGCTCACCCAGCTCGCGGTGCACCGGGGACTGCGGGTCATCGGCACGGCGTCGCCGGCCAAGCACGCGGCGGTACGCGCGCTGGGCGCCGAGCCCCTCGACTACCGCGCTCCCGACCTGCGGTCGGCGGTGCGCCGGCTGGCGCCGGGGGGCGTGCACGCGGTCTTCGACCACATCGGCGGCCGGGGCCTGGACGAGGGCTGGGCGATGCTGGCCGAGGGAGGCACGCTGGTGTCCTTCGACTCGTCCGTCGCCGGATACCGGCCGGGGCAGTGGTTCCGGCCGCACGTCCCGGCGCTGCTGCGTACGGGCCGGCGCTTCGTGGCCCGCCTGCTGGGGCTGACCGGCGGGCGCCGGATGACGATGTACTACGTCAAGCCGGGCCCCGCCTTCAACACCGCCCTGAGCACGCTGTACGGGCTGCTGGCCGAGGGCCGGCTGAAGCCGGGGATCGCGGAGCGGCACCCGCTGGACGGGGCGGCCGCCGCCCTGCGGCAGCTGCTCGACGGGCGCTCCGTCGGCAAGCACGTCCTCGTCCCCTGACCTCTGCCCCCCGTGAAACCGCCGATCACCTCCTCCCCCGGCGGATCACCTCCCGACCACCGAGAAGGAAGTCACCATGTCCACCACGCTGACCGAGCGGTCCGTCCAGGAGCGCAACAAGGAGATCGCACTCGACTGCGCCGCCGCCTGGAACCGCTGGGATCTGGACGGCATCGTCAGGCACTGGTCCCCGGACATCCGGCACTTCTCCGAGGACCGCGAGGTCGGCACCGAGCAGATGACCGCCGCGATGCGGGGCGGTCTGGCCGCCTTCCCCGACCTCCACCTGGACGTGCGCAGCGCCGTCTCCGAGGGCGACCGGGTGATCCTGCGCATCACCGTGACGGCCACCCACCTGGGCGAGTTCCTCGGCAAGGCCCCGACGGGCAGGAAGGTCACCTGGTTCATGCTGGAGGAGCTGCGCTTCGACGACGCGGGCCGGATCATCGAGCACTACGACGTCTTCAACTACCTGCCCATGCTCAAGGAGCTGGAGTTCGTCCCGGCGGACGTGCTGTGAGCACCGGCACGCTCACGAACGGGCCGGCCGAGGTCGCCGACGGGGTGTACGCCTTCGTGCAGCCCGACGGCGGCTGGTGCCTGAACAACGCGGGCCTGGTCGTCGGCGACGGGGGCGGCAGCGTGCTCGTCGACACCGCGGCGACCGAGACGCGGGCGCGGCGGCTGCGCGCCGAGGTGCTGCGCCGTACCCCGACGCCGCCGCGCACGCTGGTCAACACGCACTTCCACGGCGACCACACGTTCGGCAACCACCTCTTCCCTGAGGCCGTGGTCGTCGCGCACGAGCGCACGCGTTCCGACATGGCGGCGGCGGGGCTGCACCTGACGTCGCTGTGGCCGGACGTGTGCTGGGGCGACATCGAACTGGCGCTGCCCGAGGTCACCTTCCGCGACACGCTCACCCTGCACGCCGGCGGTGTGCGGGTGGAGCTGCTGCATCTCGGCCCGGCCGCGCACACCACCAACGACACCGTGGTGTGGCTGCCCGAGCAGCGGGTGCTGTTCACCGGCGACCTGGTGATGTCCGGGGTCACGCCGTTCTGTGTGATGGGGTCGGTCAGCGGCTCCCTGGACGCCCTGGAGCGCATGCGCCGGCTGGACCCGCTGGTGGTCGTGCCCGGCCACGGCCCGGTCGGCGGCACCGAGGCGCTCGACGCCGACGCGGCCTATTTCCGCTGGCTGCAGGAGCTGGCACGGCAGGGGGTGGCGGAGGGGATGACCCCGCTGGAGCTGGCCCGCGCCACCGGCCCCGGTCCCTTCGCGGAACTGCTGGACGCCGAACGGCTGGTGCCGAACCTGCACCGGGCCTACGCGGAGGAGCACGGAGCGGCCCCGGGGCAGGCGCTGGACGTTCCGGCGCTGTTCCCGGAGATGACCGCGTACCACGGCGGACTGCCGGTCTGCCGGGCCTAGGGGAACGCACGGGTGAGGGGCGGAAACCGCTGTCGCAGCGGTTTCCGCCCCTCACCCGTGGGGGAGGTCGGACGGTCACACGTCGACGCTCTTCAGGAACGTCGCGAACGTCTGCAGCCCCGGGTGCTCGGCACGCAGCGCGGCGATGTCCGCGCGGTAGCCGTGCTCCTGGAACCACTCGAACATCAAGGCGATCTCGGGGGCGTTGGGGATGTACGGGTCGGCCGCCACCGCGTCGAGCGGCAGCTCCTCGAACCTGGCCGGCAGCCCGCTGCGGGCCGCGAACGCCCCGGCGACCTCCGCGGCCGTCAGCTCGTCACCCGCCAGCTCGACCGCCCGGCCCAGGTACTCCTGCGGCCGGTCGAAGGCCTGTGCCGCGAAGTAGCCGATGTCGTCCACGGCGATGAACTGCACCCGGGTGTCCGGCTTCAGTGCCAGCCGCACCACCAGCGTCCCCTCGACGTTCTGCGGGCCGTGGGCGGCGAAGTTGTCCATGAAGAACGCCGGGCGCAGCACCGTCGTCGGCACGCCCAGTTCCTCCAGGTACCGCTCGATGTGCCGCTTGGAGTCGAAGTGCGGGACACCGCTGTGCCGTTCGGCCCCGCCCACCGAGCTGTACACGACGTGGGCGACCCCGGCGGCCTTCGCCGCCCGGGCCACCGCCCGGCCCTGCCTGACCTCGCCGCCCAGGCCGAGCGGCGTCATGAAGTTCTGCACCGAGAAGACCCCGTGCACCCCCTGCATGGCCGCCCGCAGCGACGCCTCGTCGTTCAGGTCCCCGGTGATCAGCCGCACGCCGAGCGCGGCGAGCGCTCGGGCCCCCTCCGACTGCGGGTCGCGCACCAGCGCGGCCGTGTCCCGGCCGCGCCGCAGCAGTTCCCGCGCGGTGGCGCCGCCCTGCAGACCGGTCGCCCCGATCACCAGGACCGGGTCGTTCGCGTCGGTCGTCGTCATGTCGTACGCCTTTCTCAGCCGAACAGCGCGGCGTTGGCGGCCGCCCAGGCCCGGTAGGGACGGGGGTCTCGGCCGGTGAGGTCCTTCACCGCCGTGGTGGGCGTGGCCCAGGGCACCTGGGGGCTGTGCAGCGCGGCCACGTTGGTGACGGCCGCCGGGCGGTCGCCGGTGATGCCCGCGAAGACCTCCACGACCTCCTCCTGCGGCGCGACGGAGAAGCTCAGCGCCCGGCCGAGGACGTCACCGAGGATGAGGGCCTGCTCCTCGGAGGTGAGGACCTCGCCGCCGGTCAGCAGGTAGGCCCTGCCGCGGTGGCCGTCCCGCGTGAGCGCGGCGACGGCGCAGGAGGCGATGTCGTACTCGTCGATGGGCGCGCCGGGGTTGTTGCCGATCCAGCAGCGCACCGAGCCGCTCTCGCGGACGGTCCTGGTCCACCACGAGGTGTTGGCGTGGAAGGGGCCGGGCCGCAGGAACGTGGTGGCGGCACCGGACGCGGTGATCGCCTCCTCCCCGGCCCGGTGCTCTTCGGCGATGCCGTGGGGCAGCGGGTGCAGCACACCCGCCGACGAGAGGAACACGATGTGCTCGACCTGCGCTTCGGCGGCGGCCTCGGCGACGTTGCGGGCCTCCCCCGCGACGTCGCCGGAGAGCACGACCAGCGCCGCGGTGACACCCGTGAAGGCGGTCTTCAGGGACCCGGGGTCGGCCGGGCTGCCGGCCACCACGTCGACCCCCCCGGGCAGGCCGGCCTCCTCGGGCCTGCGACTCAGGGCCCTGACCTCGAGGCCGAGGCCGATGAGCTGCTCGATGGCCTCGCGGCCGACCTTGCCCGTCGCTCCGGTGACCAGGATCATGGGTCAGGCCCTCCACCCCTGCGGCTCCGGCCACGGCGAGCCGAGCTGGCGGTAGGTGCCCTGGTAGTCGGGCCAGTCCCGGTGATCGCGGATCTTGCCGTCGACGAAGCGGATGAGGTGGATCTGCTCGCCGGAGAAGCGGCGGCCGGTCGGCGCCATGCCGACCAGGTCCCCCACGTGGCGCCCGTACAGGACGAGGTTCGCCCGCACCCAGTCGCCGCGCTCCTCCAGCTGCACCTCCTCCAGACGTGCCTCCTCGGAGAACGTCATGCGCAGCCACTTGACGGCCATCGCGAAGGAATCGGGACCGCGCAGGTCCATGTGCTCCATCGTCGCCGGGTTGAGGTATTCCGGATGAATGTACTCCGCGACATCCTCGGTATTTCCGGTGTTGTATGCCTCGATCATGCGGCGCACGGCAGCAGTCTGACTACTCATAGGATTCCCTCCACGGCAGCCTCCAAGGGCGGCGGCTACCGTCATGATTCTGAATGCCGCCACGCGGGCCGGGCAAGGGAAGTATTTCCGACTCCCTTTTCCCTCCAGGCAGATGAGGGGTCGCCGTCCACCGGTTCTCCATGAGTTCTCCAGCTGCGTGCGTGGCGGAAACCCCAGCATGGGCGCATGGACACGGACACAGCGACCTACAAGACCGAAGTCACCGCCGCCTTCAACGGGGCCGCGGCGACCTACGACCGGCTGGGGGTGGAGTTCTTCACCCCGATGGGCGGGCGGCTGGTGGAGTTCGCCGCCCCGCGCCCCGGCCAGCGGCTTCTGGACGTCGGCTGCGGCCTGGGCGCCACCCTGCTGCCGGCGGCGCGGCTGGTGGGCCCGGACGGCAGTGCGCTCGGCATCGACATCGCCGAGGCGATGATCGAGGAGGCCGCCGGCGAGGCGGCGCGGCAGGGCATGGGCAACGTCGAACTGCGGGTGATGGACGGCGAGCACCCGGATCTGCCCGCCCGCTCCTTCGACCTGGTGCTCGGCAGCTACAGCGTGATCTTCCTGCCGGACGCGCGGGCCGCGCTCGCCCGCTATGCCGCACTGCTGCGCGACGGCGGCCGCATCGCCTTCACCAGCCCGGTGTTCACCCGGGACACCTTCCCCTTCCTGCCGCCGCTGTTCACGGACCTGATCCCGATGTCCCTGCTGCGCCATCTGCCGCCCGCCTGGCACCCGGAGCAGCTCCACCGGCAGCTGCACTCCTGGCTGGAGGACCCGGCGGACCTGACGGCCGCGCTGCGCACGGCCGGCTTCGACGACGTCCGTGTCGTGGACGAGCCGGTGGACATGACGGCCCGCTCCGGACAGGCGTGGGTCGACTGGTCGCACACGCAGGGCATGCGCCTGCTGTGGCAGCATCTGCCGGCCGACGAGGCGGCCTCCTTGCGCGCCCGCCTCGTCACGGCGCTGGACGCCCTGCGCGGCGACGACGGCCTGGTGCACATCGACGTCCCGGTCCGTTACGTCACGGCGGGGGTCGCCCGCTGATCTCCGGCACCCGGCGCCGGGACCGGCCCCGCCGAACGCGTCGGCGCGCCGTTCGCCGGCCGTGCCCCACGCGGACGACGGGGGCACCACCGCGCCAGGCGGTGGTGCCCCCGTCATCCGCCGGATCCGTTCATCCCGGCATCGCCGACGCCCACGGCGTCACGTCACGGACAGCGCCCCGTCGACCGCGAGGACCGTCCCGTTGGCGTAGGCGGCCTCCGGACGCGTCAGCTGCACGATCCACCAGGCGATGTCCTCCGGCCGGCCGACCCTGCCCGCCGGGATCCGCCGCGCCGTCTCGCCGAGGAACGCCTCGTACGCCTCCGGCGGCATACCGGCGCGCACCCCGACGCCGGTGTCGACGACGCCCGGCGCGATCCCCACGGACCGGATGCCGCGCGGGGCGAGTTCCACGGCCCAGGTGCGGGTGAGGAAGTCGAGGGCGACCTTGGCCATGCCGTACACGGAGTTCTCCGGCCACGCCCGGCGGCCGAGCGAGCCCGCCGAGCTGACGTTGACCACGACTCCGCCGGTGGCCTCCAGCGCGTCCAGCGCCCGCTGCGTCAGGAACACCGGGGCGATCAGGTTGGTGCCGAGCTGGGCGCGGACCGACGCGCGGTCCAGACCCTCGAGCGAGGCGAATCCGGTGACGGCCGCGTTGTTCACCAGGACATCGAGGCGACCGAATTCCCGCAGGGCCGTCGTGACAATGAGCTCCGGCGCCTCCTGGTCGTGAATGTCAGCCGCCAGAAAACGAATGCGGTCATGACCGTCCGCGCATTCCTTGAGTGTCGACTCGCTGCGCCCGACGACGAGAACATGCGCTCCGCTCTCGGCGAATGCCCGGGCGGTCGCCGCACCGATTCCCGTGCCACCGCCCGTGACGATGACGGCCTTTTCCACTGGACTCGTCACCGCGGCCTCACGAGCACAGCGCGACGTTGACACCGCGGATGACGGCCTGCTCGGCCTCCGGCCCGAAGTCCTTGTCGCCGATCGTGAACGACAGCTGCACCCGGGCGCTCAGGTCGCGGGTGGTGGCCGCGAAGGTGGCGTAGCCGGGGATGCCGGCGCCGTGGCCCCACAGGTCGAGGTCGTCGTCGTTCTCGAGCTTCATGATGCCCAGGCCGTAGCCGATGCCCATCGGCAGGTTCTCGATCATCTCGGGCGGCAGCGGCGTGGTCATCTCGGTGAACTCCGGCTCGTTCAGCAGCTTGCCGCTGAACAGCGCGGTGAAGAACGTGTCCAGGTCGGCGGTGGTGGAGATGATCTCGCCCGCGCAGCCGGCCTCGGAGGGGTTCATGAGCGTCACGTCGACGGGCTCGCCGCCGATCTGCATGTAGCCGCGGGCGTGCGGCCCCGGGATGTTCGGGTCGTCGCCCGGCAGCACGGTCTCCCTGAGCCCCAGCGGCTCCAGGATGCGCTCGGTGATCTCCTCGCGGTACGAGCGGCCGGTCACCTTCTTGATGAGCAGGCCGATGACGAAGTAGTTGGTGTTGCAGTACGCGAACCTGGCGCCGGGCTCGAACTCAAGCGGCTTGGCGGCCGCGATGGCGATCAGGTCCTCGGGCTCGTAGTGCTTGTAGCGGTCACGCAGGAAGCGGTCGCCCGGCTTCTGGAACGAGTCCATGTAGTTGTACAGCCCGCTGGTGTGCTGCATCAGGTTGCGGATGGTGATCTTCTCGCCCTGGGGCAGCAGACCCGGCAGGTAGCTCTCGACACTGCGGTCGAGGTCGATCCTGCCCTCGGCGGCCAGCTGCAGCACCACGACGGCCACGAACGGCTTGGTGATGCAGGAGATGCGGAAGCGGCCGTCGGGCGGGACGGGGCGGTTGGTGCCCAGTTCCGCGATGCCGGACGTCACCACGAAGGACTCCTCCCCCCGGGCGACCCGGAACTGGACGCCTGCGGCCCCGGCCTCGACGAGCCGGTCAGCGGCGCCCTGGACGGCCTGCTGGAGAGCCGAGACCCCCGGTCGGGCGATCGTCGTCTGCGTCATGTCGGGAAACCCCCATGGGATGGCAGTCGGTTGGTGCGGCGGTGTGCGGGGAGGTACGGCGGTGTCGCGCCCGTCCCCGCGTAGGGATGGGCAGAGGCTGACCCGCCCGGGTGGAGGGGCGGCCGGGTGGCGGTGGAGTCGTGCTCAGGCAAGGTCGTCGCGCGTGACCGTGCGGGCGGACACCCGCAGCTCGCCGTCCCGGCGCAGCAGGACGTCGTCGCACACGCACACGCGGTGCACCCGGGACTCGCCGCCGACCTGCGAGGCGTACACGATCGCGTAGGAGCGGACGGCGACGGCACCGTCGTTCCGCGGCCGGACGTCGAGCATGCCGATGAAGTGACGGTGGCGCTGCCCGGCCGCGGCGAGCTCGGCCGCGGCACGGGTGGTCGCCGCGACGAGGCCGGCCCGGCCGCGCACCGGCTCGGGCAGGGTGGGCACGGCGAACGTCGCGTCCTCGGTGAACGTGTGCGCCCACCGCTCGGCCTCGCCGAGGTCGAGCAGCTGCATCTGGTGCGCGTAGAACTGCTGGACCTCCGCGTGCAACGGGGCGGACCAGGTGGGGGTCTGCCCGAGCTCGGGTGCGATCGTCATGGCGTCTCCGTTCGGTCGATTCAGCCGCCCGTCACCCTGCACGGGCCTGGTCGCACGCGATTGGAGAACGCCTCGAACCGCCGCCGGCGGCGCTCCGCGGCGTCGTCCGCAGCGGGATCGAGCGGCCTTCCGTCCGACCTCTAGCGGCGCGGGACACGGTCGGAGTCACCACGGCGACTGGAAGGAAACCGATGACGACAACGACGAAGCCCGTCGCCCTCGTTACGGGCGGGACGAGCGGGATCGGCCTGGAGGTGGTCCGGGAACTGGGCCGGCGCGGCCACCGTGTCTTCCTGTGCTCGAGGAACGGGCAGCAGGTCAAGCAGACGGTCCAGGACCTGCGCGAGGAGGGTCTGGAGGTCGACGGCATCGCCGCCGACGTCCGCTCCCGCGACTCGGTCGCCCGGCTGGTCGCCGCCGCCGTCGGGACCTACGGCCCCATCAGCGTCCTGGTCAACAACGCCGGCCGCAGTGGCGGCGGCCCGACCGCCGGCATCACCGACGAGCTGTGGCACGACGTCATCGACACCAACCTCAACAGCGTCTTCCTCGTCACCCGCGAGGTCCTCAACAACGGTGGCCTGACCGGCGCTTCGCACGGCCGCGTCATCAACATCGCCTCCACCGCCGGCAAGCAGGGCGTCCTGCTCGGCGCCCCCTACAGCGCCTCCAAGCACGGCGTCGTCGGCTTCACCAAGGCCCTCGGCAAGGAACTCGCCCCGGCCGGGATCACCGTCAACGCCGTCTGCCCCGGCTACGTCGAGACGCCCATGGCCCAGCGCGTGCGCCAGGGCTACGCCGCCGCCTGGGAAACCACCGAGGAGCAGGTCCAGGAGCAGTTCGAGGCGAAGATCCCCCTCGGCCGCTACTCCACGCCCCAGGAGGTCGCCGGACTCGTCGGCTACCTCGCCTCCGAGACCGCCGCCTCCATCACCGCGCAGGCCCTCAACGTCTGCGGCGGACTCGGCAACTTCTGACCGCGGGTCCGCAGTCCCCCGGTCCAGGCCTCCACCAGAGAAGGGACACTTGAGGTGTCGGCTGAACAGGTGCACCGCACATCGCACGACGTGGAGATCGCCGCGCCCGCGGCGGTCGTCCACGGGTTGATCTCGGACACGGTGCAGTGGCCGCTGTTCTTCCCGCCGAACGTGCATGTGGAACGGCTGGAGTTCGACGGGACGAACGAGCGGCTGCGCATGTGGGCGACCGCCAACGGCCAGGTCAAGTCATGGACCTCGCGCCGCCGGCTGGACCCGGCCGGGAAGCGTGTCGACTTCCGCCAGGAGGTCCCGGCCGCCCCGCTGACGGGTATGGGCGGCACGTGGATCGTCGAGCCGCGGGCGGAGAAGGCGTGCCGGCTGGTCCTGCTGCACGACTTCACGGTGGACGGCGGCCGGGCCGAGCACGTCGAGTGGGCCGGCCGGGCAACGGACACCAACAGCCGGGCGGAGCTCGGCCGTATCAAGGACCTGGCGGAGCGGTGGGCGCGGCTCGATCAGCTCGTGCTGTCCTTCGAGGACAGTGTGCGGGTCGAGGCCCCGGCCGAACCGGTCTACGACTTCCTCTACCGGGTCGCGGACTGGCCGCGGCTCGTCCCGCACGTCGTCCGGCTGGACCTGACCGAGGACACTCCCGGCGTGCAGGTGATGGCCATGGACACCCGCACCGCGGACGGGGCCACCCACACCACCGAGTCCGTTCGCGTCTGCTTCCCCGAGGCGGGCCGCATCGTCTACAAGCAGACCGCCACGCCGGCGCTGATGCAGTCCCACACCGGCCGCTGGACCGTCGTGCCGGACGAGTCGGGTGTCACCGTCACCTCCCAGCACGGCGTCATCCTGCGGGAAGAGGCCGTCAAGCCCGTCCTGGGCGAGGACGCCACCCTGGAGCAGGCCCGCCGCTACGTACGCCAGGCGCTCGGCCGCAACTCCACCGCCACCCTCAACCTGGCCAAGCAGCACGCGGAATCAGCGCTGCCGGCCCGGTGACCGCGCGCAGGCGGGTCGCCCCCGCCTGCGCCGCGCCCCTCCCGCCGGCCTGCCGACGAGGAGAGGGCGGCCGCCGGGCGGCCGCGAACCGCTCGCCCGGACCCGGTCGACCGCCTCGCCGCACCGGCTCCACCGGTGTCCGCCGCCGCGTCGGGCCGCTCGCGACGGCGGCGGCCCTCACCGTCCCCGGGACCCGGCGCGGGTGCGTGCAACGC
>NZ_JBHYQH010000066.1:0-22409 GCF_042746715.1 Streptomyces sp. NPDC058741
ATCTTCGTTTGTCCACACACCAACCGATGATCACGCGGTGGCCGTACCCGTTCCCAGCCGGGCCCGCTGCAAGATCGCGAAGTCAGACTGGAGTATTAGCCGGGGTGTTGTCGCAGATGAACGGAACCAGGTCGGTGCCGATCCCGCAGTAGTTGAGGACGGTGGCGCTTTTCGCGGTGGCGCCGTAGCCGACCACCGAATGGCCCTGCTCGCGCAGGTCGGTGAGCAGCCGCACCAGGTCGCGGCAGCTCTTCTCCACGTGCCGCGCGAAGCGGTGGTAGGTCTCCGGCCGGCCCAGGCCCCCCTCGCGCTCGCGCTCGATGTGCTCGGTGACGGCCGCCGAAACCGTGCGCCGTCCGGGACGGGCGATGGTGTACCGCATAGACCCGCCGTGCACGGACAGCGGCTCCACGTCGGCCAGTTCGAAGCCGAAGCGCCGGGCCATGGCCTGCACGGAGCCGACCGAGAAGAGGTAGAAGTGCTCGTCGTAGATCTGGTCGAAGGCGTTCTGCCCGATGATCGAGCCCAGGTAGCGGTCCTCGATGACGAAGACGCCGTCGGGTCCGAGCGGCGCGTCCACGCCCCGGAACACCGAGTCGATGTAGGCGATGTGGCTGACGGTGTTCGCGGAGAAGATCACGTCGGCGGGTCCGTCGGCCGCGGCGATGTCGCGTGCGCTGGAGTCCTGGAAGAAGTCCGTGCGCACCCGTACGCCCGCGGCCCTGGCGAACTCGGCGACATGCGCGGAGGGGTCGACGCCGAGGTGGCGCACGCCGGCCCGGCCGATCGTCTTCAGCATGGTCCCGTCGTTGGAACCGATCTCCACCACGAAGGGGTCGTCGCCGGCGAGTTCGCCGTCCAGCAGCCGGTGCGCGTACTTCTCGAAGTGCTCGCGCATGACGTCCGAGCCCGCCGAGCGGTACGGGTAGTCCTCGTGGAACATCTTCTCGCGGGGCACCTCTTCGATGAGCTGCACCATGGTGCACTCGGTGCAGACACCGGCGGCCAGCAGGAAGCAGAACTCGCTGCCCGCCGTCTCCGGCGTCACGAAGGAATCGGAGACGGGCTGCCAGCCGAAGTCGAAGAACTCATCGACCGGGCCACCGCAGATTCGGCATTGGACCATGGACGGATTCCTTTGCGTGTCGAGGGCGGGCGGCTTGACGCGCCGGGGAACGCGAGCGCACGAGTTCATGCTGTCGACTGCGAGGGGAGTCCACGATCGGGCCGCCTCATATGTCAGGTCAGCGGCATGCCCCGGCGCGGAGAAACGGCGCGGGCCCTCCGCCGGGGTGGCGAAGGGCCCGCGCCGGGCGTTCGGCGGTCAGGAACCGGCCGGGGCCGACTCCCGCCGGGCGGCGGCCGGCTCGTCCGTGGCCGGCGGGGTGCCGCCCACCTTGCGCAGCAGGGTCACCGCCAGCACCGCGGTGACGGCGATGAGCGAGGCGCAGACGACGCCGACGACGTTCATCCCGCCGGTGTACGCCTCGCGCGCCGCGGCCAGCACCTCGTCGCGCAGGTCCGCGGGCAGCTCCTGGGCGGCGACGATCGCGCCTTCCATGCCGCCGCGCACCGCCTGGGCCTGCTCGGCCGGCACGCCCTGCGGGACGGTGATGTCCCCGCGGTAGAGCGCGGTGCCCAGGCTGCCGAACGCCGCGACGCCGAGCGAGACGCCGAACTCGCCGCTCGTCTCGGACAGGGAGGCGGCGGAACCGCCCTTCTCCAGCGGGGCGGAGCTGACCACGAGGTTGGTGCCCAGGGCGCCGATCGGTCCCGTACCGAAGAAGGCGATCACGAAGCCGGTGATCAGCAGCGGGAGTCCGCCCACCGGGTCGACGAACGCGACCAGGAGGTAGCCGACGGTCGTCAGGGCGAGACCGCCGCCGATCACCAGGCCCATGGGCAGCCGCTTGGTCAGGCTGGGGGCGATCATCGCCGCCACGATCGAGGCGAGCGCCGACGGCACCATCCACATGCCGGCGGCGGTGGGCGACAGGCCCTCGACCATCTGCAAAAAGCCGGTGATGAACAGGTAGCTGCCGCCCATGGTGGCCATCGCCAGCATCAGCACGAGCAGCGCCGAGGTGAAGGCGCCGGAGCGGAACAGGCGCAGGTCGAGCAGCGGGTGCGTCAGCCGGGTCTGACGGCGGACGAAGACCACGCCAACGGCCAGGCCGGCCGCGATCACCAGCAGGGGCAGCGGCTGCCAGCCGTAGCGGGCGATCTCCTTGAGGCCGAAGATGACCGGCAGGATGGTGCTCAGCGAGAGCGCGACGCTGAACAGGTCGAGCCGGCCGCCGTCGGGGTCACGGTACTCGGGGAGCAGGACGGGACTCGCAATCAGCAGGATGACCATGACCGGGACGCCGAGCAGGAAGACCGAACCCCACCAGAAGTAGTCCAGCATCACGCCGCCGATCATGGGGCCGAGCGCGGTGCCTCCCATGAAGCAGCTGGCCCACACCGCGATGGCCCGACCGCGCTGCCCCGGGTCCTGGAACATGTTGCTGATCAGCGCGAGCGTGGAGGGCATCAGGGTGGCCGCGGCGACACCGAGCAGCGCCCGGGTGGCGATCAGCATCTCGGTGCTGGTGGAGTACGCCGCCAGCAGTGAGGTGGCGCCGACGAAGGTGGCGCCGATCAGCAGCAGCCTGCGCCGGCCGATCCGGTCGCCGAGCGTTCCCATGGTGACCAGGAAACCGGCGATCATGAAGCCGTAGATGTCCATGATCCACAGCGTCTGGGTGCCGGTGGGGTGCAGGGACTCAGCCAGGTGCGGCAACGCGAGGAACAGCACGCTCTGATCGAGCGCCAGCAGCAGCGTGGGCAGGGCGAGCACGGCGAGACCGAGCCACTCACGGGTCCCCGCCTTCACCGGCGTCGCCGGGGAGACATGAGATGACATGGGTGTCCTTCCAGGGTCGGGGACTGTGTGGTGCGGACCACGGGATCGGTGCGGAGAGCGTCAGCCGGGGTAGGGCCGTACGGCCCGCGCGTCGCGCAGGGTGCGCCCCCACCAGGTCAGCTGGTCGAGCATCGTCCTGGCGGCGGCCTCGCACTCCGTGGCGTTCACCGGCCGGCCCTGCTCGTCGAAGCGGTTCCAGTACTCGGGGAAGGCGACGGAGTCACGGACCGTCACGGCGTGCAGACCGGGCAGAATCTCGCGCAGATGGGCGACGGCGCGCAGACCGCCGGCGATGCCGCCGTAGGAGACGAACGCGACCGGCTTGGCCTTCCACTCGTCGACGTACCAGTCCAGGACCTGACGCCGTGGCTGGTCCGCGCCGACGCGTTCATCATCGTGACCCCGGAGTACAACCACAGCTTCCCCGCCTCGCTCAAGAACGCCATCGCGCCCGGTCGCTCTCGGCCGACGCCTCCCGGTCGCTCTCGGCCGTCTTCGCGCCGCATCGTCCTGTCGCGGGCCGCCCGGTTCGGCTAGCGTGATCACATGCGTTTCGGGGTGCTCGGCCCGCTGGCGGTGTGGACGGACGAGGGGCGGCCGGTGCGGGTGCCGGAGCTGAAGGTGCGTGCTCTGCTCACCGCGCTGTTGGTCCACCGTGGCCGGCCCGTGTCCGTGGACCGGCTGATCGACGACCTGTGGGGCGAGCAGTTGCCGAGCAACCCCGCCGGCGTCCTGCAGAACAAGGTGTGGCAGCTGCGCCGGGCCTTGGAGGACGCCGCGCCCGGCGGCCGGGACCTGGTGGTCTCCCGCCCGCCCGGCTACGAGCTCGTGGTCCCGCCCGGGTCCGTCGACGCCGACCGCTTCCTCGACCTGACGGCCCGCGCCCGCCACAGCACCGATCCCCGCGCCCGGACGAACCGGCTGACCGAGGCGCTAGCCCTATGGCGGGGTCCGGCGTTCGCCGACTTCGTCGACGAGGAGTTCGCCCGCACCGCCGCCGACCGCCTGGAGGAGCAGCGGCTGACGGCGCTGGAGGAGCAGGCAGAGGCCCGCCTGGAGCTCGGCGAGCACGCCCTGGTCGCCGACGAGTTGGCAGACCTGGTGGGGTCGCATCCGCTGCGGGAACGGCTGCGTACGGCCCACATCCGCGCCCTGTATCTCGCCGGCCGGCAGAGCGCCGCCCTCACCAGCTACGGGGAGCTGCGCGAACGGCTCGCCGAGGAGCTGGGCGTGGACCCCTCCCCCGAGCTGGCCGCGCTGCACCAGGCGATCCTCACCCAGAGCCCGGCCCTGGCGGCCGCGCCGTCGCCGAGCACCACCGCGGCCCGGCCGCCGACGAACCTGCCCGCCCCGCCGGTCGACCTGATCGGCAGGGACGCTCTGATCGAGCGGCTGCGCGCACTCGTAGGCCGCCACCGGCTGGTGACCCTCACCGGCTCGGGCGGCGTGGGCAAGACCCAGCTCGCCCTGGCGACCGCGGCCGCGGTCGGCCCGGAGTTCCCCGGCGGTGTCTGGCTGGCGGAGTTCGCCTCCCTCGACCGCTCCGCCACGTCGGCCACGGAGGTGCACGAGGTGGTCGAGGCGGTGCTCGGCGTGCGCGACGACATTACCTCCTCCCCCTCCCCCGACGGTGACCCGCTCTCCTCCACCACGCGGGTGGTGCACGCCCTCGGCGACGAGCAGGCCCTGCTGGTCCTCGACAACTGCGAGCATGTCGTCGAACCGGTGGCCGAGTTGGCGGTACGGCTGCTCAGGGCGGCGCCGCGGCTGCACATCATGACCACCAGCCAGACCTCGCTCAGCGTGGGCGGTGAGCAGCTGGTGGAGGTGCCTCCGCTGGACCTGCCACAGTCCGCCGCGGGTCTGAGCACCGAGGACGTGCTGCGGTTCAGCGCCGTCGAACTGTTCGCGGCGCGGGCCGCCGCGGCCGCTCCCCGCTTCCGGCTGAGCGAGGAGACCATCGCCCCCGTGGTCTCCGTCTGCCGCCGCCTGGACGGCATTCCGCTGGCGCTGGAGATGGCGGCCACCCGGGTCCGCGCCCTGGGCGTGCAGGAGCTGGCCGCCCGTCTCGACGACCGGTTCACGCTCCTGGCTGCCGGGACCCGTGACGCACCGGCGCGCCACCGCACGCTGCGCGCGGTCATCGACTGGAGCTGCGGCCTGCTGAGCTCCCGGGAGCGGGCGGTGCTGCACCGCCTGGCCGTGCACGCCGACGGCTGTTCGCTGGCGGCGGCGGAGGAACTGGGCGCGGGCGCCGGCGTGGACCACACGGAGGTGCTGGACCTGCTGGCCCGTCTGGTGGACTGCTCCCTGGTGGTCATGACCGACGGGGTCGACGGGCCGCGCTACCGGCTGCTGGAGTCCGTCACAGCGTACTGCCTGGAGCAGCTGCGCGAGAGCGGTGGGCTGGAGGCGCTGCGTCTGCGCCACCGCGCCTACTACACCGCGCTCGCCGAGCGGGCCAGGCCGCATCTGCGCGGTCACGGGCAGCGGGAGTGGCTGCGCCGGCTCGACAGCGAGACGGCGAACCTGCGCACCGCGCTGGAGAGCGCCGTGCACAGCGGGGACGGTGAGCGGGCCCTGCGGCTGGTCAACGCCCTGGCGTGGTACTGGTATCTGCGCGGCCGCAACCGCGAGGCGGAACGTTCCCTGACCGCGGCGCTCGCCCTGGTGCCGCGGACCCCGGTCACCCCGGCGGTCGCCGAGGCGACGGCCTGGCTGGGCGGGACCAGGCTGCTCCTCGGCGGCGGCAAGGACCCGCTCGCCGAGTACCGCGCCGCGCTGCGCCCATACGAGGAGCTGGACGACCCCGGCGGCGAGGCGCACGCCCAGTGGTTCCTGGGGTCCAACCTGTACGGCGTCGGGGACCTGGGGCCCAGCGAGGAGCTGGTCGAGCGGGCGCTGATGACGTTCCGGTCGTTGGAGGACCGCTGGGGCACGGCGGCGGCGCTGAGCAGCCGGGCGTTCATCGCCAAGCTGCGCGGCGAGTTCGGCGCGCTGCGCAGGTACGGTGAGCAGAGCCTGGAGATCTTCCGCGAACTGGGCGACCGGTGGGGGCAGTTGCGGGCCACGGTGCCACTGCAGACGCTGGCCGAGGTGGTCGGGGACTACCCGCAGGCCGGGCGGCTGCTGCGCGACGGGCTGCGCATGGCGGAGGACCTGGAGCTGTGGCCCGAGGTGTCGTTCCACCTCTCGGGGCTGGGCCGGATCTCCCTGCTCACCCGGGACCACGCGATGGCCCGGGAGTACCACGAGCGGGCCCGGCGGCTCGCCGTGGAGCAGTCGGACGACTTCGGCGAGCAGTTCGCCGAGATGGGACTCGCCATGGGGGTCCGCCGGGAGGGCGACCTGGACACCGCCGAGCGTCACCTGCGCAACGTGCTCGACGTACACCGGCGCATGGGCTACCAGCCCGGCGTGCCCTCGCTGATCCTCGCCGAGCTCGGGTTCGTCGCGGAGTTGCGCGGTGACCCGCGGACCGCCCTGGAGTTGCAGCGGGACGGCCTGAGGGTGGCGCAGGAGTCGGGTGATCCCCGCGCGGTCGCCCTGGGTCTGGAGGGTCTGGCCGGGGCGCAGCTCCTGGCGGGCCGTGCCGAGCGGGCGGCGTGCCTGCTCGGCACGGCCGCCGCGGCCCGGGCACGCGTGGGCACTCCCCTGCCCGGGGGCGAGCGGGACGACGTGGACCGGATCGCAGCGGGCGCCCGTGAGCGGCTGGGCGAGGAGCGGTTCACCGCCGCCTACGAACGGGGCGGAACGCTGAGCCCCGAGGAGGCGGCGCAGGAGATGCCGGCTGGCGAGCAGGCGTGACCCACGGGCCGTGCGGTGTCCCGCCCCGGGCACCGGCTCGGCGCCCCGCCTCCCGTGCCCGGCGGCCCCGGCCGGATTGCCCTTCCGGCATGAGTGAATAGCAGAGAGTGCGTCACGTCAAGCAGGACATGACAGAGTCCAAGAACATATCAACGGACCTCCACGGCGGCGCCGTTAGCCTCACTCATGCACTCCCGGAAAATTCTACGAACATCATCCATTGGCCGAAGAATCGATCCGGAAGGACAAAGTGAAGGCTCTCGTACTGTCCGGCGGGATGGGAACCCGGCTTCGGCCCTTCACCTATTCCACGCCGAAACAACTGATTCCGGTCGCCGGCAAGGCGGTCCTGGAACATGTCATCGACAACATCCTGGCTGCGGGCATCACCGATATCGGCGTGATCGTCGGCGACCGGTCGGAGAAGATCCGCGAGGTGATGGGCGACGGGTCCCGGTTCGGCGCCCGCATCACCTACATCCACCAGGCACAGCCCCTCGGGCTGGCCCACTGCGTGCTGATCGCCCGGGAATTCCTGGGTGCCGACGATTTCCTGATGCACCTCGGCGACAACGTCCTGTCGGAGGGAATCACGGAAATCGCGCGGAGTTTCACTGCGCAGCGGCCGGACGCCCAGATCGTCGTCCAGAAAGTCGCCGATCCGCGGGCTTTCGGGGTCGCCGAGATCGACGAGTCGGCCACGGTGACCCGGCTGGCCGAGAAGCCGGCCCTACCGCGCAGCGATCTCGCCCTGATCGGCGTCTACTTCTTCACTCCGGCCATTCACCGGGCGGTCGACAGTATCCGGCCGAGTGCCCGCGGGGAGCTGGAGATCACCGACGCAATCCAGTGGCTCGTGGAGGACGGAGCCTGTGTGAAGGCGAGCGAGTACACCGGGTTCTGGGCCGACACCGGGAACGTCGACGCCCTCCTCGAATCCAATCGCAGGCTGCTGGACGAGGTGCGCCCGCAGCGGCACGGCGAGGTGGACGACGCCAGCGTACTGACCGGTCCGGTGGTGCTCTCCCCGGGTGCGCGCGTGGTGCGCTCCTGCATCGAGGGGCCGGCGTACATCGGCCCCGGGAGCGTGGTGGAGGACAGCCACCTCGGGCGCTACACCGCGATCGGCGCCGGCTGCGCGGTGCGGCGCACGCTCATCGAGGACTCGATCGTGCAGGACGGGTCCTCACTGTCGGACCTGAGCAGGCTGAGCGGCTCGCTCATCGGCAGGACCGCCTCGGTGGCGGCCACCCGCCGGCACCGGCTGATCGTCGGGGACGACTCCCGGGTGGAGGTCGCATCATGAGACTCCTGGTCACGGGCGGCGCAGGCTTCATCGGCTCGCACTATGTGCGCGCCGTGCTCGACGACCGTTATCCGCAGGCCGTCGGCGCCCGGGTGACCGTCGTCGACAAGCTGACCTACAGCGGCAACCTCGCCAACCTGCCGGTCGGCGCGGAGCGTCTGGACTTCGTCCACGGCGACATCTGCGACGCCGGACTGCTGCGGGAGCTGCTGCCCGGCCACGACTCGATCGTGCACTTCGCGGCCGAGTCGCACGTCGACCGCTCCGTGGCGGCCGCCGCCGACTTCATCCACACCAACGTCGTGGGCACCCAGGTGCTGCTCGACTGCGCGCGCCTCGCCGGCGTGGAGCGGATCGTGCACGTCTCCACCGATGCGGAAGTGAAGCTTCCCCTTGATCGTGGACACCTGGAAACTGGGATCTTGAAGGTCCAGAGGAAGTAGCACCAGGTGGGAAGCAAGTACACGAAGCGGTATACCGAGGAGTTCAAGCGGGACGCGATCGCGCTCGTCGATTCCTCGGGCAGACGGTCACCGCCGTCGCCCGGGAGCTCGGGATCAGCTCGGAGTCCCTGCGCGGCTGGTACCGCGGGCCAAGGCGGACCGGGGCGAGGGTGAGTCCGGTGAGCTGACCAGCGCCGAACGCGAGGAGCTCAAGCGGCTGCGCAAGGAGGTCCGTGAGCAGCAGCAGACCATCGAGATCCTGAAAAAAGCGACGGCCTTCTTCGTGAAAGAGAACGACCGGTGAGTGAGCTGTACCGGTTGATCCATGCGGAGAAGGCGGCCTACCCGATCGTCCCGCTGTGCCGGGTACTGAAAGTCGCCCGCTCCTCCTGCTACGCCTGGCGCGAGGGCGAGGCCGCCCGCCGCGCTCGGCAGGCGCCGACGACGCTCTCGAATCAAGGTGTTGCGACGACCGGTTGAACCCGCCCTGCGACCCGGCATCCGAGTGGTGGATCAACTCACCTGCTCGGTGCGGGTGTTCGTCGCGGTCGCGTTGCCACAGAGCCATGTCCAGGGCGTGCAGGACGAGCGTGGTCTGCTTCGACGTGGCGGCGGACCAGCCGACGATCCGGCGGGAGAAGGTGTCCACGACGAAGGCGACGTATACCACTCCTGACCAGGTGCTGATGTGGGTGAAGTCGGCAACCCAGCAGCGGTTCGGGGCCGGCGCGACGAAGTCGCGGTCCAGCAGGTCCGGTGCCCGCTCGACGGAACTGTCCGGGATCGTGGTGATGATCTTCTTTCCGCGGACGGCACCGGTGACGCCGGGCTCGCGCATGAGGCGCTCGACGGTGCACCGGGCCACGACGTGGCCCTGGCGGCGCAGCTCACGCCAGACCTTCCTGGCCCCGTAGACACGGTAGTTGCCCTCGAAGATCTGCTGGATGAGCGGCTTCAGCTCGGCGTCGCGGACAGTGCGGGCGGACGGGGCCTGGAGGCGCTTGCGGTGGGCGTAATAGGTGGAAGGGGCGATCTTGCAATCGTGCTCGGTGAGCACGCGGCAGATCGGCTCGACACCGCCGAAGCGGGCCCGGTGCTCGTCGATGAACGCCACGAGCGTGTGTGGCCGGTCGAGCTCGGCCGCGAAGAAAGACGCCGCGGTGGGGCGCGAGGGCCTTTCTGATCGCCGGTGCAGATCTCGCAATCCACACCGAGCCAGAAGGCCCCTCACCCATTTCAAGACCACACATCAGTGATCGCTGTCACCAACCTCCGTGGACAGAACACCTAGGACAACTCCGCCGCCCCTCGGGCGTGAGCCGGCCACCGCGTCCATTCCGGAACCGCGCACCAGCAGGGCGGAATCCGAGACGGCGAACGCAGAGGCAGCGCAGCCGAAGCAGCCGAAGCGGCTCCCCTACGACGACGCCTTCTACTGCGTGCACCATCTCCACCAGAAGATGACGCCCGAGACGTTCGCACGAGGAGCCCGGGTGTGGAGGGACGTTCTGCGGGAGCAGCACCCGGACGAGTGAGGCCCTGCTGGCCGAGCTGGGAGCCCGGTAGCAGACCACCCAGCGGCCCCGCTCGCCTTCCTCGGTGAGCGGGGCCGCGTCGGCTGACACGGACCCGCTCGTCCTGATGGCAGGGCCCACCGCCGGGAACACAGCTCACTCCGTGAAGCGCAGTACCGGCTTCAGGACCTGGCCGCCCGCCACACCTCGGCTCACACCCTCACGACTGGCGGCAGCGCCCCCGCCAGGCCACCGGCCGCTACGTCCTGGAGGCCGGCTTCCCCGCGGCCGTCGCGGAGCAGCGGGGGCGACGGCCGTGGCCGGTGCGCGGTCAGGGCACCAGGACGACCTTGCCGACCACGGTGCCCGATTCGGCCAGCCGAACTGCTTTGCCGACCTCAGTGAGCGGGATGCACGCGGCGACCTGGGGGACCAGTTTCCCGTCGGCGAGGAGGTCGAGGACCTGGGTCAGATCGGCGTGGAGCTTGGAGCGGAAGGTGTCGTGTCGGCGTTGTCCGGCCCAGATGTTGTAGAAGTGGGCGCCCTTGCCGTTGGGCAGGGCGTTCCAGAGCATCAGGCGGGCGAACAGCTTGAGGACGGGGGCCTTGGAGGAGCCCTGGACGTCGCGGGTGGAGGCGGTGCCGTACGAGACGAGGGTGCCCTGGGGGGCGAGCAGGCGGTAGGAGGCGACGATGCCCTCCCCGCCGACGTGGTCGAAGACAGCGTCGTAGCCCCGGGGAGCGTGCTCACGCAGTCGGTGCTCCAGGTCGGGGGCGCGGTAGTCGACGGGTGTGGCGCCCAGGGTCCGCACGGCCTGGTGATGCTTGGCCGAGGCGGTACCCACGACGGTGGCGCCGACGAGGCGGGCGAGCTGGACGAGGGTGGAGCCCACCCCGCCGTTCGCGCCGTGGACAAGGACGGTGTCCCCGGCGCGGACCTTTGCCAGGCGATGGAGCATCTGCCAGGCGGTGATGCCGTTGACGACGAGGGTCTCGGCCTCGGCGGAGTCGACCTCCTCGGGCACCTCGGTCAGGTCGCGGACGTCGACGGTGACGTGACTGGCCCAGGCGCCGGTCTTGGTCAGCACCGCGAAGCGCCGTCCCAGCACACCCTCGGTGACGCCTTCGCCCGCTTCGACGGCCCGCCCGATCAGGTCGTACCCAGGGACGAAGGGGAAGGGCGGCTGGTCGTAGTACTTGCCGCGCCGCATCTGCTGTTCGGCGAAGGAGACTCCGGCGGCCTCCAGTGCCAGGACCACCTGCCGAGGGCCGGCGGGGAGGGCGGGACGGGTACGCACTTCGATGCCCTCGGGGTCCACGATGCCGGGCAGCACGGCTTCGGTGACGGTGGACGGCGTGTGCGGGGAAGCGGCGGCGGGGGTGCGGCGGGTGCAGTGCATGGGGGTGTTCCTCGTCTGGGAAGAGCCGGCGTGTGGCGGCGGGAGTGGCGGAGCGGCTGAAGCGCGAGGGGCAGGAGGGCTGGCGGCGGCTGGGGCCGTTCTCGTGGGCTGCCCGGTCGGCGTGGGAGCATATGTGTGGTCAAACACTCACTCTCGGGGTGAAGAAACGGGCGGCCTCGGGTTCCGTAGGTGGCCGCCGTCCGGGATGGGGTCAGTAGTGCATGATGCCGGCCGTCAGGGTGCGGGCCCAGGGAGCCGAGACCGCTTCGGCGTCGATGGAGACCAGCAGGTGACAGAGCATGCCGACGGCGAAGAAATCCTGCACCTGAGCCTCGCTGGCGCCCGAAGCGCTGCGGACGTACTCGACGCTGCGGGCATACCCCGCCCGGACCGCTTCCCGGACGGCGGGCTCCGACACCGCCGCCGCCTGGGCGTGCAGCTGCACCAGCATCAGATCGTTGTCGATGATCAGGCGGGCGTAAGCGTCACCCATGGAAGCCAGTACCGCCTCCGGCGAGGCGCTCTCGGCCTTCGCCGCCCCCCCTTCGAGAGCGGCGCGCACCCTGACGAAGCAGTGCTCGACGACCGCGGTGAACAGCGCTTCCTTGTTCGGGAAGAGCCGGTAGACGTACGCCTGGGAGATGCCGGCGGCCTTGGCCACCTCCGTGGTGGTGGTTCCGAAGTACCCCCGGGCCGCGAAGGCTCCGATGGCCGTACACAGAACCGTCTCACGGCGTTCGTCGGCTGTGGACAGTTGGCGTCGCCCCGTCTTCATGTGAGTACTGAACCACTCACACCTTGTGGTGTCAAACGTCAACCCCGGCGGCCCGGGGCAGGCGGCTTCGAGCACGCCGAGGGGCCGGCGGACGGGCGTGCTGCGCACGGGCGTCCCGACCGTCCGTGGAGGCGTCCTGAGCGTTGCGCGCCGAAGGGGGTGCCCGGTGGGCGGCCACCGGACCGGGCCGGCAGAGCCGGCCCGGAGTGCTGCGGGAGGAGGAAAGTCGCAGGTCCGCGGGTCCGGCCCTCAGGTCTCGTAGCCCTGCAGGGCGGCGGGGTGCCAGTGGCCTGCCGTTGCCGGTAGGCCCTCTGCCCCTGCACTCCCGCCCCCCGATCGGTCACCGGTTCCCTCTGCGCCGCAGGCGCCCGGGCGGCGTCTGCGCTCTCGTCCCGGGGTCCGGCCGAGCGCCGAGCGGCAAGGCTGCGGTTGACGAGAAAGGAAAGAGAGTGGTTGGCTACTCACACGCCGGAAAGGGTGGTCGGGGGATCTCGAACCGTCACCCAAGGCGCAACACTTCCCTGGATTCCTTCGCGCCCAGCGCCCGGCGATCCAAGCCGTCCGGAGAGTGAGTGAATAACCACACTATCTCAGGGTGGATGTCACCTCTCCCGATCCCTACGAAAGAATTCTCATGTACACGACCATCACCGCACTCCTTGCCGCACTGCCCCTGGCCTTCGGGAACGCGGGGACCGCACCGGTAGAGATCGACAGGACGGCCCCGGTGATCACCCGGGACGACATCGTCATTCACGCGCCGCTGGACCGGATCTGGCGCATCCAGACCGACGTCGAGAACTGGCCGGCCTGGCAGCCCGGCGTCAGCTCCGCGGTCAAGCAGACCCCGGGGCGTCTGCGCCCGGGCTCTTCGTGGGTCTGGTCCACCGAGGGCCTGGAGAACATCACCTCGACGGTGAAGCAGGTGCAGCCCGAGCGCCGCATCGTCTGGGGCGGACCGGCCCAGGGCATCACCGCCGTCCACGTGTGGACCTTCACCCAGGCCAAGGACGGCGTCCACGTCCACACCGAGGAGTCCTGGACCGGCGACCCCGTCACCGCCCACACCGACTACCTCCAGGACGCCCTGGACGACTCGCTCGACCAGTGGCTGCACAACCTCAAGCAGCAGGCCGAGAAGCGCCACCCCCGGGCCTGAGCCCGGAAGAACCGCACCCTGAACGGCGGCCCCGGCCACAGCACCGCCACTCCTGGCATGGCTGAAGGTCCTGACGGCCACTGCGGAGAGCCGGAGCCGACCCCCACACGACCTGGCCGGAGGGGAGGTGCGTGGCCCCATGCTCCTGGGCCGCCCACTCCGGCCGCACCTCACCCGTCCCACGCATCTCCCGCACGATGCGCAGCGACGCCGATTCCCCGTACACCCTCGCCACCACCCGTCCCGGAAGGACACTGACGATGACCGCCACCGCTCCCACACCTGTCTCCGCCCCGCCACTGACACTCCCGGACCGCCTGACGGCTGCCGGACTGCTGGCCTTGGCGCTCTGCGAGCTCCTCGCCCACCTGGCCCTGGGAGGCCGGCCGAACCCCGGCATGGCCGCACTGGCCGTGCTGCCCCTGACCGCGGCCGCCCTGATCTGGCGGCGCGTGCGCTGGGCTCCCCTCATCTCCCTCCTCGCCGTCGTCGCGGTCCTCGCCACCCGCACCACAGCCCTCTCCTTCGACCTGACGCGCCCGGCGGACGTTCTGTATTTCGCCGCCGCCGTCCTCGAACTCGCCGCGGCCGGCGCGGTCGCCGGGCCGATGGCCGCCACCCTCCTCAAGCGCCGCACTCCCGTGGTCACCGGCGCCTTCGCTCTGGCCGCGGCCCTCGCCCTGAGCGCCGGCGTCGTCCTCACCTCCCCCCAGAGCGACGACAGCGGCTCCCTCACCGACGAGCAGATCGCCGCACTGCCCACCGTCGACATGGTCAACTACCGCTTCGAGCCCTCCATCCTGCGGACCGCCCCCGGCCAGCCGGTCGCCTTCACCTTCACCAACGACACCGACGACGCCCACGCCTTCACCGTCGACAAGCTCGGCATCGACATCGAGGTCCCCAGCGGCCGCACCCGCACCGTCGTCGTCCAGGCGCCTCCCGGCCGGTACGCCATGCACTGCTCGGTGGGCAGCCACAGCGCCGACGGCATGCGGGGACAGCTCGTCATCACCGGCGACGCCACCACCCCCGCGCCGGACGCCTCCCACACCGGTGACGCCACCCCCTCCGACGCCCAGCACCTCCATGGCTGACCTCCTGTCGCGGCGCTCCCTGATCCTCACGGGCGCCCTCGCCACCGCCGGAGCGCTCGTCCCCCTCATCCGCACCCTCACCCCCGCCGACGCACCTGCCGACGGACCGTCCCTGCCCGCACTGCCCGAACTCGACCTCCACACCCCCGAGGACGAGCCCGCTACCCGGACCGGCACCCTCACCGCCGGCAGCGCCGGGGCCGGGCGGCTGGCCTACAACGGCACCGGACCCGGCCCCGGGCCGCTGCTGCGCCTACGCGAAGGCGACCGGGTCAGGCTTGCCTTCCGTAACGACCTCGACGTCCCCTCCAGCCTCCACCTGCACGGCGTCCCCATGCCGCCCGCCACCGACGCCCCCCTGGCCCACCTCGCACCCGGCCGGTCAGACGTCCGTGAGTTCACCCTCCCGCCCGGGTCGGCCGGCACCTACTGGTACCACCCCCACGCCCACGGCGACGTGGAACGACAGCTCCTGGCCGGCCTCGCCGGACCCGTCATCGTCACCGGCCCCGCCGACAACCAGCCCGCGCTGCGCGACGCCGACGACCGCCTGCTGATGTTCACCCGCACCGGCCGCGACGTCCTCGTCAACGGAGCCACCCGCCCCGTCATCTCCGCCCGCACCGGACGCACCCGCCTGCGCCTGCTGAACGCCACCGCCGGCGACCATTTGCTGCTGGCCCTCACCCGCGACGAGGAGCGCACCACCGCCCATCTCATCGCCACCGACAGCGGACTGCTCGAACGGCCCGTCCCGCTCACCGAGATCCTCCTCGCCCCCGGCGAACGCGCGGAGATCCTCGTGGCGACCACCGCACCGGGCCGCCTGGCCCTGCGCGCCCTGCCCTACTCCGTCTACGGCCCCGACGGACAGCGCACCCCCGACCGGACGCTGGCCGCCATCGACATCCCCGCAGGCCTGAACCCCGTACGGCTTCCCGCCTCGCTGCTGCCGGTGGAGAAGATCGACCCCGCAACCGCTGTCCGCACCCGCCGGATCCTCCTGGGCGGAGCCGGCGACGGCTCATACACCATCGACGGCCGCACCTTCGACCACGACCGCGTCGACCTGCACGCCTCCCTGAACACTCTGGAGATCTGGGAGGTGGAGAACACCCACACCATGGACCATCCCTTCCACCTCCACAGCTACGCCGTCCAGGTCCTCCACCGGGACGGGAAGCCGGAACCCTTCCGTGCCTGGCGCGACACCGTCAACATCCCCGCCCACACCTCCGTCCGCCTCGCCGTGCCCTTCCGCGGCAGGGGTGGCCGCACCGTCTACCACTGCCACATCGCCGCCCACGAGGATCTCGGCATGATGGGCGTCCTCGAAGTCGCCCAGCCCGGTGAAACGTCCGCATCGGGCAGGTGACGGCCACTGCCTGCTCCCGCGCACGCGGGGACGGCCCCGTTCTCGCCGACATCGGGCCGGGCTCAGCGAGCGCCTCCCGAGGCCGTCGACTCCCACATGGCCGGATCCACCAACGGCGTCGGCCCCGCGGACGCGGGCCTGTCCCGGGAGCTGCCGATCTGGTTCATCTTCAACCCGGAGAGCGAGTACGTGCCGCTCGAAGGCAAGGACGACGAGGTCGACGGCGGCAGTGCCCGCTCACCCGGCATCGATGTGCGCTGCGACAAGGTCGATTCGTACGGCGTGCCGGGGTGCGTCCTGACGCAGAACCGGGCCCGTCTACACCCCGGCCCGAGCGTCCCCATCCGCAGTTCTGCCGCGCGGCGTCAGCGCGCCGTACGACCCGCGCCTGGGCGACCAGAGCCGGTGAGAGTGGTCCGGCGACGGCCCCTGACCACCCGTACTCGGTCGGGTGAAGGTACTGCCGTGGCGGAACCCTCCCCGGCCGCCCGGGCGTAGTGCCGTACATGGACCCGATCAACGAGGTGCACGTGAGTGAGCCGGGCCTGGTCGTCGTTGACGTCTCGGCCGCCGACGACGCCGTCGCCCTGGCTTTCCAGCAGCTGCTCGCCGAACGGTGGGCGACGGCGACAGCGGAGCGGACGACCCGAGACGCGGGCGAGCCCGGCGTACGGCTGTGCTGCTACCTGGACTTGAGGCAGCCGGTCGGCTCGGAAGCTTCGGCCCACGTGCCTCCTCAGGTCTTCACAGAGGTACAGCGATGACGATCGCCCATCACGTGGTGCGGTCCCTGGCCGCTCGTCGCTGTGCGGCGCGTTCCACGAACGGCTCCAGGCCGCTCTCGGGGTGCAGGTACACGTAGCGGTGGGCGGCGTGGACCTGCACGGCGTTGAGGCGGTCAACGAAGGTCTGGGGGACGGTGAGCGTGACGTCCTCGGGGCCCAGGGACAGCAGGTGCTCTGGGCCGATGGCAAGTATGAGGGTCTGAGCGTCACCGAACGCCATGCCGAAGATGGTGCGGCTGCTCGGCCTGGGCGCTCCAGGGACAGCAGGTGCCCTGGGCCGATGGCAAGTATGAGGGTCTGGGCGTCACCGAACGCCATGCCGAAGATGGTGCGGCTGCTCGGCCTGGGCGCTCTGCTGACCGACGAGGTGACGCTCACGCCCGGTCCCACGGTGCTCGCCCTCGCCTGGGTCGGCATCAGCCACGGCTTCATCGACCGCCGCTGGCCCGTCGACCGCTGGATGTCCTTCGCCGGGCAGAGCGGTTTCAAAGCGCACGGCGGGGCTGCCCACGTCGACCAGGCCGCGCACGTCGTCCTCGGTCTCCTACCCGCCGCGTTCCCGCTCGCGACGCTCGGCTGACCCGGCCCACGAGACCAGAGAGGAGGATGCCATGCCCTTCTGTGGACGCTGCTCGGTGCCGTCGTCTACGTCGGCGCCGGCTGCTACCTCACCGGCTCCCTGATCGCGCTCAGGCCCAGGCCTCCGGAGACGTGCTCTTGGTGTTCCAGCGCCTCCGGGCACACGGTCACCGGCCACTCGTACGGAAACTGCCGCGGCCCGGCCGACGCCCGCCTCGCCCAGGAGCGCCGACGTGCCGACCAGAAGTTCAGGAAGGACCGCCGCGACGCGGACGCTCGGTAGCAGGCCGAGGTCCGAGAGCTCGAACGTGCCCGCCATGCCCGCAAGTTGCGGATGCTGCAGATCGGCACCAGCACCACCCGTACCGGCTCACGCGGGAACGAGATCCACATGAACGGGTGGGTCTTCGACAGCCTTTCCGGCCCCTGTAGCGGCCCGAGCACCGGCACTTCGACGGCGCACAGCGGCAGCGGCGCGCCCGCCACGGGTGGGTCGGACGAGGAGGCCGAACGCGCCCTGGCGGCCACGGACGGCGAGGTCGAGGCCGCGATCGTGACGATCCTCAGCGGCGTGGACGGCCCGTCCGCCGCCCGGCTCCCGGCGGAGAGCGCGGGACATCTGCGCGCGGCACCGGAGAAGACGGCCGGCTGACGCCGCCGCCTCGCCCCCACACCCACCGGACGCCGCCTCCAGCACCCGGGCCCACCGGACGTCCGTCCGTCAGGCCTGCCTGCCGCCGACCTCCAGGCTGTTCCGGGCACCGGTCAGACCGTCGCAGAGGGCGGTGAGCAGCCAGGTGAGGGTGGCCTCGAAGTCGACCCCCATGTGCGCCGTCCCGGGATCTTCCTGGTACAGACGCGTGACGGTCTCCCCCGGGTGGCCGGCCTGCCACAGCGGGGCGGTCAGCGCGATGACGGCGACGACGAACTCTTCCGCGGGCACGGGACCCAGCGTGCCGGTGGCGGCGATGGCCTGGGCGACAACGCCCGCGGCGCGGCCCGCCGCGCGCTTGAAGTCGCGGACGCGTTCGTAGCCGACCTCGCGCTCCAGGCTGAGGGTGACATGGGTGAAGAGGTCGCACAGCAGGGGACGCTCGACGAGGGTGGCGACCAGGACACGCGCCAGCTCCGCGGAGGTCAGGCCGGTGCGGCCGGTGAGGCGCCCGGCGACGGCCCGGGACCAGTCCTCGTACCCCTCTTCGGCCAGAAGTAGCAAGATCTCCTCGCGGGAGGCGTAGTAACGGCGTACGGCCGAGACATGGACGCCCGCGTGCTGGGCGATCGCGGTGAGGGTGACCCCCCGCACGCCCTCGCGCGTGGCGAGCTCACGGGCGGCTTCCATGAGGTCGTTGGCCCGCTGCGTCTTGTGCTGAGCCGAGTAGGCGCGCTGGAAACCGGGACGGTCAGTCATGCCGGAAAGCGTAACGCGAACAGGACGCTCCAACCGCAGCCGCAACAGACGACCCACAGAGGCGCCGGACCCACCGGAAAATTAACGCAAGGTCTTTGCGTTGACAACGCAAGGCCTTTGCGTTAGTTTTCCGGTGTCGCCAGTCGGACAGACTGGTGAAGGTTCACCGCGGAGACCGGCGGCCACCCCGGGCGCCAGCCCGCGAAGGCTGAATCCAGCACCGACCAGTACGGAGTGCGCCATGCGTGCGATCCTCATCAATGAATTCGGCGGGCCGCAGGTTCTGACCGAGACGGAACTCCCCGATCCCCGGCCGGGCCCCGGCCAGATCACCATCGACACCACCCACGCCGCGGTGGGCTTGATCGATGTGTTCTTCCGCCGCGGAGACCTCGCCGGCCGGCCCGAACTGCCGCAACCTCCCTTCGTGCCCGGCGCGGAAGTCGCCGGAACTGTCCGGGAGGTGGGTGAGGGGGTTACCGACTTCCAGGTCGGCGAGCCGGTCGTCACCCTGTCCCACCTCAGCCTGGGCGGCTACGCCTCGGTCACCGTCGCCCAGGCGGCCATGACCGTCTCCCTCAAGGGCAGCGGCGTGGACCCCGCCCGGGCCGTCTCGGCGCTGCCCAACGCCACCACCGCCCATCTCGCGCTCACCCGGGTCGCACGGCTCGAGCGGGGCGAGAGTGTGCTGGTGCACGGTGTGGCCGGCGGTCTGGCCGCCCCCTTCGTCGCGGTCGCCCGCTCGCTGGGCGCCTCCCGCGTCGTCGGCACCGTCTCCTCGCAGGCCCGGATCAAGGACACCGAGCACCTGAACCTGGACGAGGTGTTCACCACCGACCGGTTCGTGCGGGACCTGGACGGCCGGCCGGTCGACGTGGTGGTCGACCCGGTCGGCGGGGAGGTACGCGCCGCCAGCCTGGACGTGCTCGCACAGCTTGGGCGCATCCTGGCGGTGGGCCACGCCGCCCACACCCCGGACGCCCCCCTCACCGGCGACGAGCTGTGGCAGAAGAACGCCGGCATCCTCGGCTTCTCGGCCGGCCACTACCTGCACGCTCACCCGGAAGCCGCCCGGCCCGCCGCCGAGAAGATCGTCGGCCTCCTGGCCCGCGGAGAGCTCACCCTGCGCGTCGACGAACTGCCCCTGTCCGAGGCCGCGGAGGCGCATCGCCGCCTGGAGGCTCGCGAGGTCCCCGGCCGCCTGGTCCTCTCCCTCTGACCGGCCTGTATCCGCCCCAGGTCTCTCCCGCTCCCAGGGAACACGGTGCCGCCCAGCGGCATGTCACCGGCGAGCACCCTCCGCCCTCCGCGGTTCCTCCATCTCCGTTCCGGCTTCGGGCGCACGGCCCGTCCCGGCCGGCGGGCGCTCGTCACGCCGAACGCCCAGAGCCGCCCGCACGCGCACATTCAGTCACGCTGCCGCGTACGGCCACCGAGAACTTCGCAGAAACAGGCAGGTGAACAGTCATGCCGTCGACGACCCGACCAGCCCGTTCGGCGGCTTCAAGATGTCTGGCTACGGACGCGAGTTCGGTGTTCACGGCCTCAATGCCTACCTCGAGACCCGCACCGTCTTCGGCGACTGACCCCACCCCTGACGAAGCCGGTCGCATTCCGGATCCGTCGGCCTCCGCCGCGACGACAGCAGGGCGGCGCCCTCGCGGCTTCCCGGATCTCTGATCGAGGAGATGAATCTTGAGGGCGATATGACAGAAAAGTCGAGGATGTCGCGCTTCGGCCTGCTGGTTCCCGTGAGAGGCGGCGCTTGCCCGGATGCGCACCCCCGCGCCGGACGATCCCAACGGCGCGCTCTGCCTCGGCCGTCGGCCTTCCCGCCAGCCCTCTCCGATGCGTCGGCCCCTTCCACCCACCTGACAAGACAGGAATGAGGCGCAGTCATGCGCGCAGTGGTTCTGCAAGAGTTCGACACCCCGCTGGCCCTCAGCGAGATCGAGAAGCCCAAGGCGGGCCCGGGCCAGGTGCTGGTCAAGGTCAAGGCCAGCGGCGTCAACCCGCTGGACGCCAAGATCCGGGCCGGCGGGGCTGCCCACGCCAAGCGCACGCTGCCAGCCGTCTTGGGCCTGGACCTGGCCGGCGTGGTCGAGGAGGTCGGCACAGGCATCAACGACTTCGCCCCCGGCGACGAGGTCTTCGGCATGACCGGTGGCGTGGGTGATCTGCAGGGCTCGCTCGCCGAGTACGCGGCCGTCGACGCCCGCCTGCTCGCCCGCAAGCCGGCCGCGCTGACCATGCGCGAGGCCGCAGCCCTGCCCCTGGTCTTCATCACGGCCTGGGAGGGCCTGGTCGACCGGGCGCAGGTCCACGCGGGGCAGAAGGTACTCATCCACGGTGGAGCCGGCGGGATCGGCCACGTGGCCGTGCAGATCGCCCGTGCACGCGGTGCCGAGGTCTTCGCCACCGCGTCGCCCTCGCGACTGGCCGTCGTCGAGCGCCTGGGGGCCACACCGATCGACTACACCACCACCGCGGTGGACGAGTACGTCGCCAAGCACACCGGCGGCGAGGGCTTTGACGTCATCCTCGACACCGTCGGCGGTCCCGTGCTCGACGCCTCCTTCACAGCGGTACGCACCTACACGGGGCACGTCGTGAGCGCCCTGGGCTGGGGGACCCACAGCATCGCGCCCCTCTCCTTCCGCGGGGCGACCTACTCCGGCGTCTTCACCCTGCTGCCCCTGCTGACCGGTCGCGGGCGGGAGCACCACGGAGCGATCATGCGCGAGGCGGCCGCCCTCGCCGACGCGGGGGCGCTCAAACCGCTGCTCGACCCTCGGCACTTCACGCTCGCCGATGTCTCCGACGCCCACGCGGCCGTGGAGAGCGGCGCCGCGCAAGGCAAGATCGTGATCGACGTCGACTGACACCCCGCCAGGCACCCCCGTCGGTCGGGCCGGTCGCCGCGGCCGTCCAGGTGTCACCCTGTCCCTGCAGGCCCTGGTCGCCGCGTTCGCCACCGGCAAGAACCTCGTCGACGACGCCGCCCGCACGTCCGTGAGCGAGGCGGTCGGCGACTGAGCCACCCGTGTTGGGACTCCTGAAGAAGACCTCAGCCCTGCTCCTCGCTCCGGCTGGCTGCAGGCTCAACCAGGCCACGGTCTTCTCTGATGTCAAGGCCGTACACCCGCTCGGCCCATCACCGATGACTTCTGCCTCGTGGCGCCGTCCTACTGGACCAGGATGAAGTCCGAACAGGACAGGACGTATGCACGGCGCACTCGTGACATTGACGATTGACCCCGATCAGGCCCCGGCTGCCGCTGGCGCGCTGATGAACGACATCCTGCCCAAGATCCGTTCAGCTCCCGGCTTCATCACCGGTTACTGGCTCGAGCCGGCCGACGGCAGCGGCTTCTCCATGATGCTGTTCGACACCGAGGAACAAGCGCGCGAAGCGACTCCGCCGGCAAGCGGCTGGACGGCCCCTGGCGTCACCATCACCAGAGTCGAGATCCGCCGAGTAGCAGTCACCGCACCTTGACGCGACCGGCACCTCGCCGAAACGACACCCTGCCGACGACCGCCCCGCCGGAACACCCACCGGCGGGGCGTCGCCGTCACAGCCCGTCGGCATCGCGAACGCCGCCTTCATCGGCATTCTCAACGCCGGGCAACACCCGGAGCCACAGCGAGGGCCAGAAGGGAGCGGATGAAGGGAGCAGCGCAGGTGGACTGTCAATGCCCGCACAGTCACTGCTGAAGTTCTCCACACCACGCGACCCTGCGCGCTGGGGTGGGCGCGCGGGTCTGTACGGTCTTCGGTGTAACTCCCGATCATGGAAGTAGCACCTGATGAGCGACGTGACTGTCTCTGCTGAGGCGGTTGAAGAGGTCCG
>NZ_JBHYQH010000067.1:0-22249 GCF_042746715.1 Streptomyces sp. NPDC058741
CACAGGATCAGACGAAGGCCGCCTACGTGTCCGCTGAACTGCGAAAAAGCCGACCAAGTTCGAGCCGCGTTCGACGCCGGACCATAAATGACAAGGTCAGATCGTGGCCAGGAACTCCCGGACCGCGGCGGCGAAGGCGTCGCGTGCGGTGAGGTAGACGAGGTGGTCTGCCTCCAGCTCGGCCGCCACGGTGTTCGTGCGGCGCTCGACCATGGCACGGACCTGCTCGGACGGGATGACGCCATGGGTGGCATGGGCCAGTAGCGCCGGACAGGTGGACCCCGTCCAGTCCGCGAAGTGGTCGCCGTGGACGTGCTCCTCGGACTCGTACATCTCCTTGGGGTGGAAGGGCAGCCGCCAGCTGCCGTCCGCGTTCGCGCGCAGCCGGTCGGCGAAGTACGGCGCAGCAGGGCCCAGATCCGCGACCAGTGCGTCACGGGTGGGCGTCTGGTAGGGCAGGCCGAGCAGGAAGCCGAAGGGGTTGGCCCCGTCCAGCCCCACGGCGGCGGGGCCCTCGGCGTTGACAAGTGCCTGGACGCGTTGGGGGTCCCGGGCGGCGAACTGGTAGGCGTTGATGGCGCCCAGCGAGTGGCCGAGCAGCACGACGCGCTCCAGCCCCAGGTGGTCAAGGAGGGCCTGCAGGTCGGCGAGGTAGCCGTTGCGGGTGTAGTCGGCGGCGCGGCCGGTTCGGCTCCCGCGAGGCGCTGCTGAACGCCGCGCTCATCGACGCCATCGACGAATGGGGCACCCGCGTCGGCCGCACCCTGGCCACCTTCGGCACGGACGCAGCCTCACCCGCGGAGCGGTACGAGTCGATGTGGGACAAGGTCATCGAGTCCTTCGCCGAGTACCGCACCCTGTGGCTGGCCTCCATCGAGGCGCTCCTCCAGTCCGAGCACTCGAAGGAGCTGCGCGACTACCTGGCCGGCGGCCAGGCCCAAGGCAGGCGGGGCTTGGCCGCCCTCCTCAGCGGCACCGAGGAGGGCGCAATCGACGAGGGGACAGCACGCACCCTGGGCGCCGTGCAGATGGCCCTGCCCACGGGCATCATGACGCAGTGCCTGACCGATCCCGAGCAGGCCCCCACCGGCGCCGACGTCGTCACCGGCCTACAGGCCCTGACATCCCTCGGCACGACGGACCGACCCTGACCCCTCACCACCTGGACCACCGGGCACATACGGGATCGAGCACACGGCAGGTCGGCCCGGTCGCTCGAGGTACTCACCCTGAACCACACCGGCGTCGACCCGCCTTCCGCGGAGCGGCCCGACCGGAGGCCGGTCCACACCGACCCGCGGAACGCGGATCTCAGCCACCGCCGTCTGGAACCGGGTGCGGTCTGCGCACTGTCCGCCGGATGACGACCGGCGAGAGCGGGCGGCAGCGGCCGTTCGTGCGCGGATGCACGCCGCCGGTCCGCAGCCGACGCAGGCTCCCCTCTCCCCGGGCCGCACAAGCCAGGTGACGGCGCCGAGAACGAGGCACGGTCCCTGGACCGCTCGCGGACCCGGTCATGGACGGTCGGCGTACGTGTCAGCTGACCCGAAGACCGACCGCCAGCGTCAGTTCAAGGACCCGGTCCGGGGATGCGAGATCCGGAAACAGCTCCCGCAGCTGCGACATCCGGTACCGGACCGTCTGCGGGTGGACGAACAACGCCGCCGCCACCTCCTCCCGCCTGCCCTGGTGCAGCAGCCACGCCCGCAGCGTCTCCTCCAGCCGCCGTGCCGTCGTCACGGGCAAGGTCCGCAACGGTGCGAGGGCTCGGGCGCGCAGGTCTGCGAACGCGTCCGCGTCGGCGCTCAGCACCAGTTCGGGGAGGTGGTCCTCGGTGTCGCGGATATCGGCGGAGAGGGACCGGGCGCGTGCGGCTCGTGCGTAGGAGGCGGACGCACGAGCCCATGGCCGGGCCGGGCCGACCACGGCGGTGCGGTCGGTCAGCCGCCGCAGGAGATGTGCTCGGTCCGCATCGGGGACGAGCAGCACACCGGTGGCGTCCGGCAGATCGTCGAGGACGAGGGTGCTCGGGTCGAGCGTGCGGTAGGCAGGCCGGGCCTGGGCGGCGGGCAGCAGGACCGCGGTCAGTGAAACGGGAGGCTGCCAGCCGGCCCGTTGAGCAGAGGCCAGCAGGACGTCCGGGCTCGCGCCGGCGAGGAGGTCGCGGGCCAGGTGTTCCAGATGGCGCTCGTGGGCCCTGCCCCGGGCGGCCAGTTCGTCGGCGTGGCCCGCGGCGCTCGCGGCGGAGAGCTCGTCGATGTAGGCGAAGGTCAGCTCGGCGAACTTGGCGACCTCGGCGGCCGGCAGACCCGCGAGTACGGCACCCGCTGCCAGGCATCGCCAGGCCACGCGGGCGCCGACGCGGTAGGCGCTGAGCAGGGCGTCCATCGAACGGCCGTCGCGCACCTCGCCGCGGCCCAGCTCGTAGGCCGCGTCACTGCCGTCGCCGCCGGTGGCGTTCCCGCTCGCGAGGTCCAGGTAGTGCCCCAGGGCGGTGCGGACGGCTCGGCGGATGGTGGCGCCCATGTGTCCCGACAGGGCGTTGGCATAGGGAGGGACCTCGTCGATGATCGCCTGGACGACCTCGTCGGCAGTGGTCTTCAGCGCGGCCCGAAGAGCGGTGACCGTCGTCTCATCCAAGGCCAGTTCGCTGACCCTCCGGATTGCATGGCTCACGTTTTTGTCCCCTGCGAACAAATCGATCGAGCAGATTCACGTCCTGTGGTCAGGACTTTACGCCTCAAGGCACAGCAAGCTGGAGTCATGACGAGTACAGCCCTCCGCAGCAGGGCGTGGAAACTGCTGGAGATGGTCACGACGCCGCTCCTGCCGTCGGACTACCTCGACCTGGTCAGCCCGCTGCGTGCGGGCGCCGACCTGCGTGGGCGCATCGAGGCCGTGCACCCCGAGACGGGTGACGCCGCGACCATCGTGATCAGGCCGGGACGGGGCTGGCGCGGTCACACCGCCGGTCAGTACGTGCGGATCGGGGTCGACGTCGACGGGGTGCGCCTGTGGCGTGCCTACTCCATCACCTCGCCGACCAACCGCCAGGACGGCCGCGTCACGATCACCGTGAAGGCGATCCCGGACGGCAAGGTGAGCAACCACCTGGTCCGCAGGACGAGACCGGGCACGCTGATCCAGCTCGACCAGCCGACCGGTGACTTCGTGCTGCCGCAGGCCAAGCCCGCCAAGGTGCTCTACCTGACGGCCGGCAGCGGCATCACGCCCGTGATGGGCATGCTGCGCGACACCGAGTTCGACGACGTCGTCATGGTCCACTGCGCGCCGCAGCCGCAGGACGTGATCTTCCGCAGCGAGCTGCACGACCTGGTCGCGGACAAGAAGCTGCGGCTCACCGAGGTGCACACCGACACGGACGGCATGCTCGACATCGCCCGTCTCGGCGAGCTCGTGCCCGACTGGGCCGAGCGCGAGACCTGGGCCTGCGGGCCCGCGGGCCTGCTCGACGCCGCCGAAGAGCACTGGAGCGAGCACGGCGTACAAGAGCGCCTGCACACCGAACGCTTCCGCCCCAGCATCGTGGTCGCCGGCGACGGCGGTGAGGTCACGTTCAGTGCCACCGGCAAGACCCTCGACGCGGACGGTGCCACGCCGTTGCTGGACGTCGGCGAGCAGGCCGGCGTGCTCATGCCCTCCGGGTGCCGCATGGGCATCTGCTTCGGCTGCGTCACGCCGCTCAAGGCGGGCGCCGTCCGCGACCTGCGCACCGGCGAGATCACCGAGGCCGAGCCGGGCGTCCTCATCCAGACGTGCGTGTCCGCCGCTGCGGGCCCCTGCGACATCGAACGCTAGGAGCGCTTTGACCGCCATCGACCCCACAGCCCACCTGACCGCGGAGCAGATCGAGGAGCTCGGCCGCGAGCTGGACGCGATCCGCGACGAGGTGATCGCCGGCCGCGGCGAGAAAGACGCCGCCTACATCCGTAAGGTCATCTCGGCGCAGCGCAAGCTCGAACTCGTCAGCAGGGGCGTACTGCTGTTCTCGATCTTCCCGCCCGCTTGGCTGATCGGCACCGCCGGTCTGTCCGTGGCGAAGATCATGGACAACATGGAGATCGGCCACAACGTCCTGCACGGCCAGTGGGACTGGATGCGGGACCCGAAGATCCACTCCACCACCTGGGACTGGGATCACGTCTCGCCGGCCGACCAGTGGAAGCACTCGCACAACGAACTGCACCACGCGTACACCAACGTGATCGGCAAGGACAACGACCTCGGCTACGGCATCATGCGCGTCGACGAGGACCAGAAGTGGCACCCGTTCCACCTCGGCCAGCCGCTGTGGAACTTCATCAACGCCTGCTTCTTCGAGTACGGCATCGCCGCGTACGACCTGGAGCTCGGCAAGAACCTGAGCAAGCACCGCCGCAAGAACCCGGAGTTCCGCGCGCGGGCCAAGGCCGTGGGCCGCAAGATCCGCAAGCAGGTGCTCAAGGACTACGTGATCCACCCGCTGCTGTCGGGCCCGTCGTTCGTCCCCACGCTCGCCGCCACGTTCACCGCGAACGTGGTCCGCAACCTCTGGTCCCACTCGGTGATCATGTGCGGGCACTTCCCCGAGGGCGTGCAGGTCTTCGAGCGCCGGTCGATCAAGGGCGAGACCCGCGGCCAGTGGTACCTGCGCCAGATGATGGGCTCGGCGAACATCAGCGGCAGCAAGGCCATGCACTTCATGACCGGCAACCTGTCGCACCAGATCGAGCACCACCTGTTCCCGGACCTGCCGAGCAACCGGTACGCCGAGGTCGCGGTGAAGGTGCGCGCGCTGTTCGAAAAGTACGAGCTGGAGTACGTCACCGGGCCGCTGCCCAAGCAGGTGTTCTCCGCATGGCGCAAGGTCTTCCGGCTCTCGCTGCCGAACAGGAAGCCCGAGGTCAAGACGCCGGACCGCGAGCGGGAGCTCGTCGCGGCCTGATTCCCGGTACGGGTTCGGATCTCTCGCCCGTACCGGCGGCACCGTGGGTTCCGGTGAGATGCGTTGCGGACGGCGGGCGGGCGCGACCGACGTCAGACCGCACGACACGGGATCCGGGCAACCCGCCGTCCGGTCTCGGTTGGAAGGCTGGCCCTCGTCTCCGCCCCCTCCGGCTCGGACGCCGATTCAGTCGGTGAGTCGGCGGTAGCTCATGAGGGCTGTGGCGATGCCGGCGAAGGCCGGGGCGTACGCGGCCTTTCGCTCGTAACGGCGGTGCAGCCTTCGGCGGCCGGCGTCCGGCAGCCGGGAGACGGAGGCAGGGCTCAGGGGCGAGGGGTGCGAACACCGCTCCCTCGCCGGGGATCCGGCCTCGGGGGCTTCTCAGGAGCGGGGCTCCAGTACCTCAAGGGCGCCGGTGACGGTGTCGTAGCTGCGCAGGGTGGTGAGCCGGACCGTCGGCGGGGGCGGCGGGACCAGCTCGGGGACCCGTCGGCCGGCGAAGGCGCCGGGGCGCCGGGTACGGCCGAGAGTGATGTGCGGGCTCCAGCGGGCAGGCGCGTGGAACGGGTTGAGCGTCTCGGGCGGGCTGTCGGAGGCGACCGCCTCCCACACCCGGCTGTGCAGGCCGGCCAGCTCGGAGCCGCCGTCCAACGCCCAGGCCAGCACCGAGGTCGGCCGCTCGAAACGGACCACGCCGGTGAACCGCACGGGCAGCGGCAAGGCGGCGGCCACCTCGGCGAGCTCCCAGCGAATCGGGGCGGTCAGCTCCGGACAGGCGGCCAGGGTGAGGTGCGGGCTGTTCGTCGGCGAGCGGTGCCGCGCCTGACTGGGCAGCCCCGCTTCCGCCAGCGTCCGCCACGCCTGCCGAACCGCCAGGTCCGCCGCCTCGTCCAACAGAAGCTCGACCGTGCGCATCACCGCAGCTTACCGGCAGCGGCACGCGAGCCCGCCGCCTTGCACCGGAGGCGCTGAGCCCTCCCCCGCCCACCGACACGCTCACGCCGGCCTGGCCGCGCACACCTGCCGGGACGGCGCCGTCGCGAGTCAGGCAGGCAGGCAACGCGACCGGACTCGCGCCACGACGAGGGACCAGGACGTCGGTAGTGAGCCTCTGCTGACCGTCACCGATCCCGATCACCGGGCCCGCACCCGTCAGCTTCCCCGGCGCAGCTGGTCCAGTTCGCTGCCGATCGCTTCCCGCACCCCGTCGTGCTGCGGACCGAGCTGGAACCGTTCATCACTCCGCCGTTCACGGAGTCACGACAGCAGCTCTCGTCCCTGTTTGCACTGTTCCGGGGCGTGTCAGTCACGGTGCCGCGCACCGTGACCCGCTCGGAACCATGAGAGACACCGTGTCCCCACCCTTGAGCTCCCACTCCGGCGGGTCCACCATGGGAGCGCTCCCATTACCGGAGCGCCCCCACATGACGCAGGAGCCGCTCATGCCCCGTTCCGAGTCGTTACACCGGCACAGAACCCTCTCCGCAGTCCTCCTGACCTCTTCACTCCTCGCCGGCGGTCTGCTGACCGCGCCGGCCTCGACGGCACTCCCCACCGCCGCGGCGGCGACCACCGCCGTCCGCGTCAACCAGGTCGGCTACCTGCCGGACGGTCCCAAGCACGCCACCGTCGTCACCACGTCGTCCCAGGCGCTCACCTGGCAGCTGCGCACCGCGTCCGGCACAGTGGCCGCCTCCGGCTCGACCGTCCCGAAGGGCGCGGACCGGGCCTCCGGGCAGTCCGTCCAGGTGGCCGACTTCTCCTCCCACCGGAGCACGGGGTCGGGCTACGTCCTGACGGTGGACGGCCGCAGCAGCGACCCGTTCGACATCCGCCCCGACCTCTACGACGGCCTGCGCTCGGACGCGATGGCCTTCTTCTACCACCAGCGCAGCGGCATCGCCATCGAGTCCTCCCTGGTGGGCTCCGGCTACGCGCGCCCGGCCGGGCACCTCGGCGTGGCGCCGAACAAGGGCGACACGTCCGTCCCCTGCCAGTCCGGGGTGTGCGACTACACACGGGACGTCAGGGGTGGCTGGTACGACGCGGGCGACCAGGGCAAGTACGTGGTCAACGGAGGAATCTCCACCTGGCTCGTCGTCAACTCCTTCGAGCGGGCCGAGCGTGCGGGTACCGAAGCGGCGCTGGGCGACTCGACCCTGCGGGTCCCCGAGCGCGGCAACGGCGTGCCGGACGTCCTGGACGAGGCGCGCTGGGAGCTGGACTTCCTGATGCGGATGCAGGTGCCCGACGGCAAGCCGTACGCCGGCATGGCGTTCCACAAGGTGCACGACGCGCAGTGGACCGCGATCCCGACCCGCCCCGAGCAGGACGCCCAGGTCCGCGAGCTGCACCGGCCGTCCACGGCGGCGACCTTGAACCTCGCGGCGGCCGCCGCGCAGTGCGCTCGTGTGTACCGGTCGTACGACTCCGCGTTCGCCGACCGCTGCCTGACCGCCGCCCGCAAGGCCTGGACGGCGGCGCGGGCCAATCCGGCGCTCCACGCACCGGACGCGGACAGCACGGGTGGCGGCGCCTACGGCGACACGCAGGTAACGGACGAGTTCTACTGGGCGGCCGCGGAGTTGTACGCGACGACCGGCGAGAGCGCCTACCGGGACGCGGTCACCTCCTCGTCATGGCACACCTCCAGCGGCGCCTTCACCCGCTACGGCTTCGGCTGGGCGGACACGGCCGCGCTCGGCCGGCTCACCCTGGCCACCGTCCCCAACGAGCTGCCGGCCGCCGACCTGACCCGGATCCGCTCCTCGGTGACCGCGGCCGCCGACACCCACCTGTCGACGATGGCCCAGCAGGGCTACGGGGTGCCGATCCCCACGGACGGGTACTTCTGGGGCTCCAACAGCGGACTCGCCGACAACGCGATCGTCATGGCCGTCGCCGCCGAACTGACCGGTGACGCGCGCTACCGCGCCGGCGTGCTGCGGGCGATGGACCACCTGCTCGGACGCAACGCCCTCGGGCAGTCCTACGTCACCGGCTACGGCGAGACGTCCTCGCGCAACCAGCACCACCGCTTCTGGGCGCACCAACTGGACGCCTCGCTGCCCAACCCCCCGGCGGGTTCGCTCGCGGGCGGGCCGAACAGCGGCCTTCAGGACCCGGTGGCACAGGAGAAGCTGGCCGGTTGCGCGCCCGCCACGTGCTACCTCGACGACATCGGCTCCTACTCGACCAACGAGGTCGCGGTCAACTGGAACGCCCCGCTGGCCTGGCTCGCCGCGTACGCCGCCGAGCGAACGACCGACGACGGCGGCGGCGAAGAGCCCGGCGCGGCCTGCGCGGTGACGTACAAGGTGGACAACGCCTGGAGCGACGGGTTCACCGCGACGGTGACCGTCAAGAACACCGGGCCGGCCGCCGTGGACGGGTGGCGGCTGGAGTGGAGCTACCCCGGTGGCCAGCGCGTCACCAGTGCCTGGAACGCCACCGTCACCCAGAGCGGCACGGCGGTCGTCGCCCGCAACGTGGAGTGGAACCGGGTGATCGCGGCCGGAGGGACGGCGAGTTTCGGCCTCCAGGGATCCCTCAGCGGGAGCAGTCCGACCCCCGGGGCCTTCATGCTGGACGGCCGCGCGTGCACCTGACCCCGGTGCGGACACGCCGCGGATGACAGCCCGGTGAACCACACTCACAGGTGTCGGCCGCTCGGGCGAGGAGGTCATCCGCGGTCACGGCGCCTGCACCGCACCACCGGAACGGTGCGGACGGTTCTGTCCCGTGCCGCTCCGGCGGTGGCGTCCGCCATGGGCGGTGCCTGGTGCGAGCTGCTGACCCTGCTGCTCGCCCGGGCGGACCCACCGCGGCGGCGGGTGCCGCCCTCGTCGTCTGGCCGCAGAACCGGCGGAGCAATATGACCGTCACCATCGACCGCCCGGACGGTACTCAGCTCGTGGTCGCCTCGGAGAAGGTCCGGCCGCTGACCGCGGAAGGCACCGGGGAGCCGGCGCAGCGGGTGGCGGCGGCCCTGTGGGAGCCATCGGCTCAAGACCTTCTCCCATGCGTGAGCCCGGACATCATGGTCGTCGGCGGGGCGGTCATACGCGAGAGGGCGAGTGCGGCGGGTGCGTGGAGACAGGCAGACAGATCTGACGGAACCGTGGCAGCAGCGCCGGCCCGATCGCCCTCCGGTCGGGTACGTGCTCCGCGACACCTGCAGGGATGTCTGGGTGCGTTTTCACAGCCTGCCGGAGTCCCCGCGGGAGACGATCCCCGGTGGCATGCGCGGCACAGGCCGCCCGGACGCCCTCTGTCGTCGAGGGCCTCCGGGTGGGGTCGTGCCATCCGGTCAGGCGGGTGCGGGGCGTGTCCGCTCGTGGATGGGTTCGAGGCGTACGACGAGGCCCTTCGAGGTGGGCTGGTTGCTGATGTCGGCGACGCTGTCCAGGGGCACCAGGACGTTCGTCTCCGGGTAGTAGGCGGCGGCCGAGCCCTTGGCGGCCGGGTAGGGCACGACCTCGAAGTTCTCCGCGCGGCGCTCGGAGCCGTCCGCCCAGACACTCACCAGGTCGACGTGATCGCCCTGGGCGAGGCCGAGTTCGGTCAGGTCGGCCGGGTTGACGAGCACGACGTGCCGGCTGCCGTGGATGCCGCGGTAGCGGTCGTTGTCGGTGTAGGGCACGGTGTTCCACTGATCGTGCGAGCGCAGCGTCTGCAGCAGCAGGTGCCCCTCCGGGGCCCGCGGCACCACACGCTCGTTGCAGGTGAACAGGGCCTTGCCGGCCTTGTTGTTGAACACGCCCTCGTTGACCGGGTTGGGCAGCTGGAACCCCCCGGGGCGGGTCACCCGGGCGTTGAAGTCGTGGAAGCCCGGCACGACGCGGGAGATGCGGTCGCGGATGGTGCCGTAATCCCCCTCGAACGACTCCCAGGGGATGTCCGGCGTGCCGTCCAGGGTCCGGCGGGCGAGCCGGCACAGGATGGCGACCTCGCTGAGCAGCATGTGCGAGGCCGGTTCCAGGCGGCCCTGGGAGGTGTGCACCTCGCTCATGGAGTTCTCCACGGTGACGAACTGCTCGCCGTCGGCCTGGACGTCACGCTCGGTGCGTCCCAGGGTCGGCAGGATCAGCGCGGTGTCGCCGCAGACGGTGTGCGAGCGGTTGAGCTTGGTGGAGATGTGCGCGGTCAGCCGGCACGAGCGCATCGCCTCCTCGGTGACCTCGCTGTCGGGAGCGGCGCGCACGAAATTGCCGGCCAGGGCGAGGAAGACCTTCGCGTGACCCTCGCGCATCGCCTTGATGGCGTTCACCGAGTCCAGGCCGTGCGGGCGCGGCGGGTCGAACCCGAACTCCTCCCGCAGCGCGTCCAGGAACGTGTCCGGCATCTGCTCCCAGATGCCCATGGTGCGGTCCCCCTGGACGTTGCTGTGACCGCGCACCGGACAGGCCCCGGTGCCGGCACGCCCCAGATTGCCCCGCAGCATCAGGAAGTTGACGATCTCCCGGATGGTGGGCACGCCGTGCTTGTGCTGGGTGATCCCCATCGCCCAGCACACGATGACGCGTTCGCTCGTGAGGACCTCGTCGCGGACCTTCTCGATCGCCTCGCGCGTCAGCCCGGTCGCCGTGCGTACCTCGTCCCAGTCGACGTCACGTGCGTGCCGGGCGAACTCCTCGAAGCCGGTGGTGTGGGCGTCGATGAAGTCGTGGTCCAGGACGGTGCCGGGCCGGACCTCCTCCGCCTCCAGCAGCAGGCAGTTCAGGGCCTGGAACAGCGCCAGGTCACCGCCGGGCTTGATGTGCAGGAAACGGTCGGCGATCTGAGTGCCGCGCCCGAGGACGCCGCGTGGTTTCTGCGGGTTCTTGAAGCGCCGCAGTCCCGCCTCCGGCAACGGGTTGACCGCGACGATCCGGCCGCCGTTGCGCTTGGCCTCCTCCAGAGCGGAGAGCTGACGCGGATGGTTGGTGCCGGGGTTCTGCCCGACCAGGAAGATCAGATCGGCGTGGTGGAGGTCGTCGAGGCTCACGGTTCCCTTGCCGGTGCCCAGGGTCTCGCTCAGGGCGAAGCCGCTGGACTCATGACACATGTTGCTGCAGTCGGGCAGATTGTTGGTCCCGAAAGCGCGGGCGAAGAGCTGCAGGACGAAAGCAGCCTCATTGCTGGCACGGCCCGAGGTGTAGAAGACGGCCTCGTCCGGGGAATCCAGGGCCTTCAGCTCCTGCGCCAGGACCCCAAGGGCTTCGTTCCAGCCGATCGGCTCGTAGTGCTCGGAACCGGGCCGCTTGATCATCGGCTCGGTGAGCCGCCCCTGCTGGTTGAGCCACATGTCGGAGCGGGCGGCGAGGTCCGAGACGCTGTGCTCGCGGAAGAAGTCGGCGGTGATCCGGCGCGTGGTGGCCTCGTCGTTGATGTGCTTGGCGCCGTTCTCGCAGTACTCGTTGCGATGGCGCCGGCCCGGGGCCGGGTCCGCCCACGCACAGCCCGGGCAGTCGATCCCGCCCACCTGGTTCATGGTCAGCAGGTCCACCCCGGTCTTGCGCGGGGAGGTCTGCTCCAGCGAGTACTCCAGCGCGTGCACGACCGCGGGGACTCCGGCCGCCCACTTCTTCGGCGGTGTCACCGAGAGGGTGGTGTCCGGTTCCTCACCGGGCGGGTTCTGCATCGGTTCGCCTTTCTCTCGCCATGTCCGGCACGCCGGTCAGCCGACAGGCCACTGGGCCACGCGGCTCCTGGGCGGTTCCGGGTGGTCGTGCTGCACGCGGCCGTTGCGGATGGTGCCGCGCCAGGCCCCGCCTTCCTGCCCCAGTCCCTCGATGAACCGCTTGAAGTTCGACAGCTCGTCGCGCACCAGCCGGGCCGTCAGCCGGGTGGCCCTGGATGAGCGGGTGAGGATCCTCGCGGCTCCCCGCGGTTCCAGGAGCACGCGGACGGTGATCGCGGTGCCGCCGGACTCCGTCGGACTGAACTCCACCTCGCCCTGGTGGGAGGGACGCTGCTCCAGACCGCGCCAGGCCAGGTAGGCGTCGGGGTCCTGTTCCACGATCTCCACTGCGAAACGGTGGCGCAGGGGTCCGTAGCCGATGGTCCAGGCGGTCACGGTGGGCCGGATCTGCTCCACACCGCGCACCACGCCGGAGAAGCGCGGGAAGGTCTTGAACTGCGTCCACTGGTTGTACGCCGTCCGTACCGGCGCCGCGATCTCGACCGTCTCCTCGACGTGCCGCTCCCGCAGGGGACGGCGGCGCGTGACACCGTCGCCGTCGGTGGGCGTCCCCGGCGTGTGCGGCACGGCCTGCTGGGCGTCGTCTTCGTGCGCCATCGTGGTCTCTCTTCCGGTGAGGGAGCCGGGCGTGCGGGCGCCCGTCCTCCCCTCCTTGAGTCAGGGCTTGTCTTACGGTTCCCACTTCCCGTACTTCGAGTCACCCCGGTTGGTCCGTGTGCCACGCGGTCCCGGCGACGGCGGGGGCGTCCGGGCACCGCGGCTCCCGACTTCGTCCCCTGTGTGTCCACGCGCCACTCACGGTGATCCAGGCGCCGGTGGACGATCGTGTTCGTCGTGGGCGAGGGCGTGGGACCGTCGGGCCTCGCCACATGCGGGCCGACCACGTGCCCTCCTGCACGCGCCACGCCACGCCACGACGATGGCGGGGCGTGGCGTCGAGAGCGGTCAGGAGGTGGGTACCTCGATGGCGCCGGGAGCGATCAGTAGGTGAGTGCGTCCTCGGCGGAGTCGAAGAAGCTGGTGACCTGTCCGTCGTTGACCGTGACGGGGCCACCGGTGATCGGCACTGTCACAGGGCTCTCGGAGGGGGTCAGCGCGACTTCGACCTTGTCGGCGCTCTTGCCACCCGCGGTGTCCGCGCGGGAGAACACGATCCCGGCGTAGGCGCTGTCGCCGGCCTCCAGGAGCCGGTCCGTGCCGTCGGGCCCGACGTGCTCGGCGGCACCGTCGAGCCCCGGGATCGTGATGACGAGCTCGTCGGCCGTCAGCAGGCAGGGGTCGCTGCCCTTGTTCTTCGCGGTGAGCAAGGCGTGGTTGACCGGCTTGGACGCGACGGTGACGCCGAAGCTCACGTCGGTCGTCTCGCACATGCCCACACCTCCGTCCTGGTCGTCCTCGGCACCGGACTCCGGCGACGGCGAGGTGCTGTCAGCACTGTCGGAGGAGCTGCCGTCGGCGCTGCCGCCCTTACCAGGGCCTGCCGTCGAAGGACTGGCGGAGCCCTTGTCCGTGGCGGCGGCGGACGGGGTCGCCGCCGTGCTCGGAGCGGCGGCGTCCTCTTCCGCTCCGCTCTTGCATGCGGTCAGCGCCACCATGGCGAGCGAGAGAGCGGCCAGTGCGGCGGCGGTGCGGCGTGAACGGGTTGCGTAAGCCATGAGAGGTCCCCCTGGAGGTCGGATGTCCGGAGGATCATGTCGCACGACAGCGATGCTTCCGCCTTCTCACACCGAGCAGGAGCGGTTTCCGCACAGGCCTGTGACACTGTGACGCACCTCGGCCTTCTCGGGACCGGAGGGGTGCAGCGCTGTGTCTCTTCCGAGTCGCGTGGAGCAGCCCACCGTGAGCTCGCTGCAGGTGTCGTAGCGATTCTTCCCAAGGGTCGTTCGCATGCGTCACCGGCGCACCGCGACGCTTCGGCCGGCCGCGACCACGGAGCGGAAGACCACAAGGCGGGAGAGGAACGTGAGAAGCAGTGTGATCGCAACCAGGAGCAGCGGTAACGGCCCCCCTGGCCGCCACTACGCCGACAACGCGCCGGACCCTAAGAGCCCGGCGATGCGACCTCCTGGTTCGAGATGCATTGCAGCCGTACGGGAGCCCTCCCCGTGAAAGAGCCCGACGTGCTGCCGTGCTCGGCATGGTCGCCGGCTGCCCCGACCAAGCCTCCCGGCATCTCGCAGGCCGCCGCTCGGCAGTGGCCGCTCAGCGGTGGCCGGTACCACGGTCCCTGGCCACCGTGTTGCCGTGCCGACCGCACGGGCCGATGGCCCACCTGATGCGGCGGCCTACGCGCCCAACCGCCCTTCGCCGCACACGCCTGTGTGGAAGCGGACGGCGTCCTGGTGGGCGAAGGCGCACTCCCCGGCTACTTCCAGCCACTGATCATGGTCCGCTGAGACTTGCCAAGCCCGAGTCGGACGCGCAAAGGATGATCCGTTCTCACGGCTGGGGCGGTTTCGGCAGCGTGAGGATGTCGGCTCCGTCCTCGGTGATGGCGATCGTGTGTTCGCTGTGGGCCGTCCGGCAGCCGGTCGCGCTGCGGAGCGTCCACCCGTCGGCGTCGGTGACGAGCTCGGCGGTGTCCGCCATGACCCACGGCTCCAGTGCCAGCAGCAGCCCGGGACGCAGTTTGTATCCCCGGCCGGGCCGTCCGGTGTTCGCGACGTGCGGGTCCTGATGCATCGTCGACCCGATGCCATGTCCTCCGAACTCGGTGTTGACCGCGTATCCGGCCCGGCTGAGGACCGTGCCGATGGCGTGGGAGATGTCGCCGATGCGCGCTCCGGGTCCGGCGGCGGCGATCCCCGCGGCCAGTGCCTGTTCCGTGGCGCTGATCAGCGCGATGCTCTCCGGAGGCTGCGTGTCGCCCACGATGAAACTGATGGCGGCGTCGGCGGCCACTCCGCCCTTGGAGACGGCCAGGTCGAGTGTCAGCAGGTCACCGTCGGCGAGCGTGTAGTCGCGGGGGCGTCCGTGGAGGACGGCGTCGTTGACGGCCGTGCAGATGTAGTGGCCGAACGGACCGCGCCCGAAGGACGGCGCGTAGTCGACGTAACAGGACACGGCTCCGGCCTCGATGATCATCGCCTTGGCCCACCGGTCGATGTCCAGGAGATTCGTGCCGACCGCGCTTCGGCCCTTCAGTGTCTGCAGGATGTCCGCGACCAGGGCGCCTGTGTCCTTCGCTCGGGCCAGCAGGGTGGGGTTCAGGATCTCGATCATGCGCCGCTTTCCTTACGGGACCAATAACTATACCGGCCATACTATACCGGTACTAGAATGGGGGTCATGGTCAGACTGCCGCTCACTCCCGCAGAGGTCGCCCGCGGACAGCGCCTCGGCGCCCTCCTGCGTCGGGCCAGGGGAGAACGCTCGATGCTCGAGATCGCGCTCGACGCGGGTGTCTCGCCGGAGACGCTCAGGAAGATCGAGTCGGGCCGCGTGGCCACCCCCGCCTTTCCGACCATCGCGGCGATCGCCGATGTCCTCGACCTCTCCCTCGATGCGGTGTGGGCCGAGATCAGCCGGACCGCCCACGGCGTCGAACCGGCCGGCGCCCACCAGGGCACACCCGAGCGGCTGAGCGCGTAAGGCTCCGCCCCAGAGCGGCGCACGGACACGAATACGGACACGGACACGGATACGGCGGAACGCCTCGGTCCGGCTCTCACCGGCGTATCAAGTCCAGCCTCGCCCCGCTCGCACCAGAACATCCGCCGTGACGGCGGGACGGTGAGGTGGGAGAGCATGCGCAGCCGGCACCAGCAGGAGACGACCGTCGCCGGCGCGGCGCACCGGATGACCGATCCAGTCCGGTGGGGACGGCGCGTCCCCCTCCCTCCCCCGCCACGACGGTGACCGGGCAGGTCACCAGGGGCACACGTCCTCGGGCGCGTCGGCCTGAGCCGACCGGACGCAGTTCAGAGGTCGCCGAGGGCCTGCCGCGAGACGGGAGGGCAGCACGGCCCGCACCGCACTCGGAGTCTCATGGATCGCCGTGCGGACGAGTGCGCCGAGCAGCGGAGCCGTCCGACGCAGGTGGGGCGGGAAGGCGGGAGAAATGAAACCACGGCGCCGGACGGAGGACCGGGGCGCGAGCAGCGGGGGTACGTGACCGCAGCGAAGGACGTCTGTGCCGGGGCTGGGCCCTCGTCCCGCTCGGGGTTCGGAACGAGGGCACTGTCCCCTGCATCCACTGCTTCCGTCGGAGGGCTGTCTGCGGATGCACCCCATGCGCAGCCGCGCACCACTCTCCGAGGGGCTCGACGCCGACCGCATCCTGCAGGCCCCTCGGACGGCCTCCACTGCGCCGGTCACACGATGACGTCCAGGGCGTGCTCGCGGACCATGATGAGGTTCCCCCTGGTCGAGGCCTCGCGCACGGCCGGTCGGCTCGGCGGTTCAGCGGTTGGCCAGATCACCAGCCGTGCACGGGTGCGCACTCGATATCCGAATCCTCGCCCGCCGAGGTGTCGGCAGGATCGGCGTCGCCGTCGGTCGCGGCGACGCCGGCCCGGAAGCCGACCAAGCCCTCCCCTGTCCATGACCTGCCCATGACCTGCATGAAGACCGTTGAGACGGGGCAAACGGTCGGCCTGAGAACTGGGGAGGGTGTCATGACGATGACGGAAGGGTCGAGCGACTCGGCGAAGGACGTCGGCGCTTGCGGCGCACACCACGACAGACACGGCCCGGGGTCCGGTGCCGACGAGCCGGAGTCCGCGCACGAGCGGGTCAACCGCCGCTGGAACGAGATCCTGCAGGAGACGCGGGTCACCCAGACCGGCGTGCAGATCCTCTTCGGCTTCCTGCTGAGCGTGGCCTTCACCCCGCTGTTCCGGGAGTTGGGCACGGTGGACCGCGTCATCTACGTCACCACCGTGGTCCTGGGCGCCTCGGCCACGGGAGCCCTCATAGCGCCCGTCTCCATCCACCGCTTCCTGTCCGGACAGCGCATGAAGGACGACATGGTGAAGGCGGCCGGACGCCTGATGGTGTGCGGCATGGTCCTGCTCGCGCTGACCATCGGCTGCACGCTGCTGCTCATCCTGCGTTTCGTCGTTCCCGGCGTTCTCGCGGAAGTGCTCGCCGGCGCAGTCATGCTGTGGTTCGGCCTGTGCTGGTACGTGCTGCCGCTCCATCTGCGGCGCCGCGCCGGCCGGCGCTCCGCCAGCCACGAATGAAGCATGAGCGTCCGTTCGCAGTGGCCGCGGCGTAGGGGCATCACGGGCGGAGTGGCCCGGGCTCCCGCCCGGGAGCGCCCGCGCCCCGTGGGGGCTCGGCCGGCTCACCCCGGCCGCCGTGGCCCAAGGGGTTGCCCCGTCGCAGACCAGAGCCGACCTGAGCCCCACCCGGCCCTCGGTGTCCGCGGCCGCCCGCTCAGACGCGCGCAGGGACCGCGCCCGTCCGTCACTCCGCCCGGCGCCGTGCCGACTGGCGTTCCCGGCCTTCGTCACGGGCCTGCTGGAAGGCGTCGGCGATCGTCTCCGCCGCACCGGACAAGGCTCCCTTGGTCTTGCCGCGGGCGCCGGACTCGGTGACCTTGCCCGCCAGTTCCGTGAGCCCGGCCGGCTTGCGCGGTCCCGCCTCCAGGTCGAGGCGGTTGCACGCCTCGGCGAAACGCAGGTAGGTGTCCACGCTGGCCACCACGATCCGTATGTCGATCTTCAGGATCTCGATGCCGACCAGGGAGACACGCACGAACGCGTCGATCACGAGCCCTCGGTCGAGGATGAGCTCCAGAACGTCGTAGAGGCCGCTGGAGCCGCCACCGCCACCCTGCTGTGTCGCCACGGTCATCGCGACTACCCCTTGTCCTCTGTGTCTGCTGTCTCTGCGTGGCTCCGTCAGCCCTGTCCGCCGCTGCGACCCAGACTCGGCTCACGACGTGAGAGCCCGTCCCTCGAGGGCCGAACGCATGTCTAGCCCGTGGAGAGGTGGACCTACGGCGGATGCCGGCATCCGGCCGAGCGAGTTTCTGACGGCGCTGAGCTGTACATCTTCCGGAGAAGGTCCGTCTACCCGGCGGATCCGAAAGAATCCCTGGCCGTGCGGGCCGCAGGCACCCGGCTTCAGCCGCCCGGTCGCACGTCGCTTCCGCAGGTGGGCAGCGCGGTGGGCTCCTGCCGGGTGCGGACGGCCGGGAACCAGGCGGGTCCGGACGGCTCCGCCGGGAACCTCACCCGTACCAGCGTGGGGTGCCCACACCGCTCCCGTCGGCCACGCGATCCTCCTCGAACGCCACACGGTCCGCTTCCAGCACGTCCCTGTGCAAGATCCGATGCGACGGGCCGGTCTGTCACGAACAGTTCAACGCCTCGGCGAGCGGTACGGCAAGCGGCTCCGCCACCCGGTACGAGGAGGAGGTGCGGACCGGCTCGCGTTGGAGAACGAAGCCCTTGCTCGCGCCCGCACCGCCGTCCGCTCACAGTGACCCTCCACCGGAACACCCCACCCCTTCGCCCCCTGGAGCCGCCAGCGCGCTCGGGCGGTCAGAACAGCCGGGTCTGGACACCGCGTCGAGCCGAGTGCCGAGCGGGCGGGGCCGTCCTGGCGGGAGTCGGTTGCTGATCGCCGAAGAGGGGCGCGGTACCGCACTCGTCCGCCTCGGCCGGGATCCGTCCGTCCACCTCCGGGCGCGGCGGTGCCTCGCGGTCGAAGTCGTCCGGCGTCATGCGCGTCCAGTCGCGGCCACCCTGCTCACTCACCCGTCGTCACCGCCCCTCCCGTCCCCCGGCCTCAGTCCCGGAAGACGTCCTGGGATCAAGTGTTGCCCACGGAAGATCAGTTCCACCCTCCGGCGTTCCTCAACACCGTGGACCGACTGCGGCGCCACCCGAGGAGCGCCCCGCAGCGGGGCCGGGCCAAGGGGTAGGTCACGGCCGGTCCCCTACCCACCTGCCAGACCACCGGCTGCCCGTCCGGCCCACGGGTGCGGCACGATGGGGGGATGCGGACGCGACCAGTACTGATCTTCGACGGGGAGTGCGGCTTCTGCACCACGTCGGTGGGCTTCGCACAGCGGCTGGTGCGGCCCAGGTGCGAGGTCGTGGCATGGCAGCACGCGGATCTCTTGTCACTCGGCGTCACCGCGGAGCGGGCCCGGTACGAGGCCCTGTGGGTGACACCCACCGGACGGGTGTACGGCGGCGCGCAGGCCGTGGCGAAGATGATGCTGAGCGCGGGCGGCCCATGGTCCGTGACAGGAGCGGTCCTCACCCTGCCTCCCGTGCGCTGGGTCGCCCAGGGGGTCTACCGTCTCGTGGCCGAGAACCGCGGGCGGCTGCCCGGAGGGACGGCGGCCTGCGCGGTGCCCGGAGCGAAGGCGCACCCGTCGTGACCCGTGACTGATCAGCCGCCACCACGCGGGCGACACACTGGGCGGCGGCCAAGTCCACGAAGCGCGCAGAGAGCGAACCCGCCGTACGCGTCGCGCAGGGCCGCCGGTGCGGACGACTCGGTGTCCCGGCGCAGCCCTTGCAGCTGCCCGCTCACCCCGATGCAGGTCAGGGCGCCACCCTCCTGCTCCGTCTTCTCCATCACCTCGGTCGGGGTCCGCTGGTGTGGCGTCGGGCCGGGTGTCACCCGGCCGCTTCGCCTCGACGGCGAGCCCGTGCCCGTTCACCTGCTCTGGCCGCCTTGCCCATGAACCGTCTCCGGCCCCACGACATCAGGAGAGCGAGAGGGGTGACCAGCAGGCCGATCAGCAGGGCCGGACTCCAGTCCATGCCGTCTCTTCGGTAGCGCAGGATCAGGACGACGCAGGCGTAGGTCAGTACGACGATCAGTGCCTTCTTCACGGGCTTGGGCAAGGTCATGCGCCCTCAAATGCCCCGCATCTACGATGACATGGCGGAATCCCCCAGCCCACTTCTCCCCACCCCTTGGGCGTGACGCGACCTTCGTTCCGGCGCCATGGCAGGGTCACGCCTTCCGTCCGAGGCACACACCCCCCTATCGTTCGCGGAAGTCGTGCACGCTGCGCACAACTCAGCCAACTTGTTGGTTTTCCGTGAAGATCAGGTTTCCGGAGTGCGGCGCTCCGCCTGTCCTCGGCCGGCCGTCGGGGTGGGTGCGGGCACGGGTCCTTCCCCTCGCCCGCTATGTTGACCCGGACATCCAAGACGTGGAGCCGGCATTGCAGAGAGCGGAAGAACGCGTCGAGCGGACCCAGGCCGCGGACACGGACACAGGCGGGCGGGACGAGGCACCTCGCGGTGTGCCTCTGCCCTGGCCGCTGCTGTTGCTGGGGGCGGCCGTAGTGCCCGGGGCGCTGCTCTACTTCGGGGGCCGGTGGATGGAGACACCGGCGATGCAGACGTGGCGGACCGTCTGTCTCGCGGTGACCGTGCAGGCACTGCCCTTCCTCCTGCTGGGCACGGCCTTGTCCGGGGCCATCAACGCGTTCGTGCCGGCGCGGCTGTTCAGCCGAGCGCTGCCGCGGCGGCGGGCCCTCGCCGTACCGGTGGCAGGTGTGGCGGGAGTCGTGCTGCCGGGCTGCGAGTGCGCGTCGGTGCCGGTGGCGAACAGCCTGATCGCCCGCGGCGTCACGCCGGCGGCGGCGTTCGCGTTCCTGTTGTCGGCGCCTGCGATCAACCCGGTGGTGCTCACCGCCACCGCGGTGGCGTTCCCGGGGCAGCCCGGGATGGTCGCCGCCCGGCTGCTGGCCTCCCTGGCCACGGCGTTGGTGATGGGCTGGTTGTGGCTCTGGCTGGGGCGGGAGGAGTGGCTCAGGCCCAGCGTGCGGCACAGCGGGCACCAGGCGGGCGGCAACCGGTGGCAGGAGTTCCGGGCCGGCTTCCAGCACGACTTCCTGCACGCGGGCGGCTTCCTGGTGGTGGGTGCCATGGCCGCGGCCACGTTCAATGTGGCCGTGCCCCGTTCCGTACTGGACACCTTCTCCGGCTCGCCCTGGCTGTCGGTGCTGTTCCTGGCCGGGCTGGCGATCGTGCTGGCGGTGTGTTCCGAGGCGGACGCGTTCGTGGCGGCCTCGCTGAGCGGGTTCTCGCCCGTCGCGCGGCTGACGTTCATGGTGGTCGGTCCCGTGGTCGACCTCAAGCTCATCGCCCTGCAGGCGGGCACGTTCGGCCGGGCGTTCGCCATCCGGTTCTCCGCCGTCACGGTGGTCGTGGCCGTCCTGTCCAGCGTCCTGATCGGAGGCGCACTGCTGTGAGACGCCTTCTGCAGACGGCCCTGCTGCTCCTCAGCGGCCTCGGCCTGCTGCGCGTCGCCCTCTTCACCGACCTGTACCTGCGCTACGTCAAGGAGGGCATGCGGCCGCTGCTGATCGCCTCCGGCGCTGTGCTGATCCTGCTGGCGGGGGCCGACATGGTCTCCTACCTGCGACGGCGCGGCCATGACGCGCGGACCGACCACGGCGACGACGGCCATGAGCACGGGCACGGCCATGGGCACCACCACTCCCACGTGCCCCGTCCCGCCTGGCTGCTGTTCCTCCCCGCGCTGAGCCTCCTCCTCTACGCCCCGCCCGCCCTCGGCGCCTACACCGCCTCCCGCGAGCCGGCGAAGACCGTCCCCCTGCGCGACAGCTTCGAGCCGCTGCCCGCGACGTCGCCGCTTCCGATCACCCTGACCGACTTCACCAGCCGTGTGCAGCAGGACCGCACGGGAGCCATACGGGGCCGTACCGTCCGGATGACCGGCTTCGTCACGTCCGCCGGGGAGAAGGGCAGCTGGTTCCTGACCAGGATCATGATCTCCTGCTGTGCGGCGGACGCGCGGTCCGTGAAGGTACGCGTCCACGGCACCCCGGCCCCCGCCGCCGACACCTGGGTCGCCGTCACGGGCACCTGGCATCCCGGTGGAACCCTCGGTACGGACTCCGCGCCCGTCGCGCTCGACGGCCGTTCGGTGGAGAAGGTCGCCAAGCCCGTGAACTCGTACAAGGACGCCCTTCCCTGGGTCCCCGGCGGGTGAGCGACGCGGAGCCGGGCGGGTTCCGCCGGACGGGTCCGGGCCCGGGCGACGCCGTCAGTGCCGGATCCGGCTCAGGACCGCATCGCTCTCCGGGGTGAGCAGCCCGGCGCCGCGCAGGTCCCGTACCGCCGCGAGGGTGTGCCAGGCGTACTCCTCGATCTCCGCCGGGTCCGCGACGAGCCGGACGGCCGGGATCCGGCACTCGAAGAGTCCCATCCAGTGCGGGGTGGGACTCTCCAGGTTGAGGAAACGGCTCACCGGTCGTGGTTCGACCACCACTCCCAGCTCCTCGCGGACTTCGCGGACGGCGGCCGCCCGGTAGCTCTCTCCCGCCTTCACCGCACCGGCGACCAGGGCTTCGAGCCTCCCAGGGAAGCGCTGCCGGCGCAGCGAGCGCCTCACGACGAGGATCCTGCCGCCCGCGTCCCGGCACACGACACCGGCGACACGGTGCAGCCATCCGTTGCGCACGGCGGCGGCCCGTGAGGTGACACCGACGACCCGGTCCTGGAGATCGACCCGGTCGACCTCTTCGCCACCGGGAGTAGCGGTGCCGCGGCCGGGGCGCTCGCCGGCGTCGGTCACCGGCTCCCTCACGCGTAGGGGCTGTCGGCGCCCGCCGCGGCGGGCCGGGGGGCACGGGCCGGGCAGCAGCCGACCGGGCAGAGCTGATGGCTCGCCCCGAG
>NZ_JBHYQH010000068.1:0-20558 GCF_042746715.1 Streptomyces sp. NPDC058741
AGGATCCGAAGCCCTTCGTCTGGACGAAGACCGCGGACGAGCTCCTCGAACGCCTCGCCGGATATCTGAACCGAATTCCCGACTCAGGACACTAGGGGATGCCCCCGGGAGCGGTCCGAGCGCCCGCGCGGCTACGCCGGGACGATGTTCACCAGCTTCGGCGCCCGCACGATCACCTTGCGGATCCCTGCCCCGCCCAGCGCGGCGACGACCTTCTCGTCCGCCAGGGCGGCCTTCTCCAGCTCGTCGTCGGAGATCGACGGCGAGACCTCCAGGCGCGCCTTGACCTTGCCCTTCACCTGGACGACGCAGGTCACGGTCTCGTCGACGACGTACCGCGGGTCGGCCACCGGGAAGTCCCGGTGGACCACCGAGTCGGTGTGGCCCAGCCTGCGCCACAGCTCCTCGGCGATGTGGGGCGCCAGCGGCGCGACCATCAGCACCAGCGGCTCGGCCACCGAGCGCGGCACGGCTCCTCGCCCGCCACCACCCTCGGCGGCGGGGCCTGCGGTCCCGCCGCCGCCATACGCCTTGGTCAGGTGGTTGTTCAGCTCGGTGACCTTGGCGATGGCGGTGTTGAACCGCATGCCCTCCAGGTCGCCGCGCACCCCGTCGATCGCCTTGTGCAGGGCGCGCAGCGTCTCCACGTCAGGCTCGTCGTCGGAGACGGTGACCTCGCCCGTCGCCTCGTCGACGATGTTGCGCCACAGCCGCTGCAGCAGCCGGAACTGGCCGACCACCGCGCGCGTGTCCCACGGCCGGGAGACGTCCAGCGGGCCCATCGCCATCTCGTACAGGCGCAGGGTGTCGGCGCCGTACTCGGCGCAGATCTCGTCCGGGGTGACGGCGTTCTTCAGGGACTTGCCCATCTTGCCCAGCAGCCGGGAGACCTTCTCACCCTGGTACCGGTACGCGCCGTCACGCTCCTCCACCTCGGCCGCCGGCACCGCGATGCCGCGGCTGTCGCGGTAGACGTAGGCCTGGATCATGCCCTGGTTGAACAGCTTGTGGAACGGCTCCGCGGAGGAGACGTGCCCCAGGTCGTACAGGACCTTGGACCAGAAGCGGGCGTACAGCAGGTGCAGCACGGCGTGCTCGGCGCCGCCGACGTACAGGTCCACACCGCCGTGCGGCATGCCCTCGCGGGGGCCCATCCAGTACTGCTCGATCTCCGGGTCGACCAGCTTCTCGCTGTTGTGCGGGTCCAGGTAGCGCAGCTCGTACCAGCAGGAACCGGCCCAGTTGGGCATGGTGTTGGTCTCACGCCGGTACTTCTTCGGGCCGTCGCCCAGGTCCAGCGTGACGCTGACCCAGTCCTCGTTGCGGGACAGCGGGGTCTCCGGCTGGGTGTCGGCGTCGTCCGGGTCGAAGGTGCGCGGCGAGTAGTCCTCGACCTCGGGCAGCTCCAGCGGCAGCATCGACTCGGGCAGCGGGTGGGCGATGCCGTCCTCGTCGTAGACGATCGGGAAGGGCTCGCCCCAGTAGCGCTGGCGGCTGAACAGCCAGTCGCGCAGGCGGAAGTTGACGGTGCCCTCGCCGACGCCGGAACGCTCCAGCCACTCGGTGATGCGCGCCTTGGCCTCGGCGACGCCCAGGCCGTCCAGGCTGACCTCGTCGTTCGAGGAGTTGATGATCTTCGCGTCGTACGACGAGAAGGCGTTCTCCCAGGTCGAGGTGTCCGTGCCGCGGCCGTCGGTCGGCTCCACGATGCAGTGGATCGGCAGCTCGAAGGCGCGCGCGAACTCGAAGTCGCGCTGGTCACCGGCCGGGACGGCCATGATCGCGCCGGTGCCGTAGCCCATCAGGACGTAGTCGGCGATGAAGACCGGGACCTGCTCGCCGTTGACGGGGTTGGTGGCGTGGGCGCCGATGAAGACGCCGGTCTTGTCCTTGGCCTCGGCCTGCCGCTCGACGTCGGACTTGGCGGCGGCCTGCGCGCGGTAGGCGGCGACGGCCTCGGCCGGGGTGGCGTGACCGCCGGTCCACACCTCGTGGGTGCCCTCGGGCCAGGCGGCCGGGGTGAACTTCTCGACCAGCGGGTGCTCGGGCGCCAGCACCATGTAGGTCGCGCCGAACAGGGTGTCCGGGCGGGTGGTGAAGACGGTGATGCGCTCGCCGTCGATGGGGAAGTCGACGCGGGCCCCCTCGGAGCGGCCGATCCAGTTGCGCTGCTGCAGCTTGATGGCCTCGGGCCAGTCCAGCTCCTCCAGGTCGTCCAGCAGCCGGTCGGCGTAGGCCGTGATGCGCATGTTCCACTGGCGCAGCTCGGCCTTGAAGACCGGGAAGTTGCCGCGCTCGGAGCGCCCCTCGGCGGTGACCTCCTCGTTGGCCAGCACGGTGCCCAGTCCGGGGCACCAGTTGACCGGCGCGTCGGAGGCGTAGGCCAGCCGGAACCCGCCCAGGACCTCCGCCTTCTCGGCGGCGCTCAGTTCGCCCCACGCGCGCGCGTGGCCCGGGACCGGCCGCTCACCGGACTCGAACCCGGCGACCAGCTCCGAGATCGGGCGGGCCCGTCCGGTGTCCTGGTCGTACCAGGAGTTGAAGATCTGCAGGAAGATCCACTGGGTCCACTTGTAGTAGTCCGGGTCGATCGTGGCGAACGAGCGGCGCTTGTCGTGGCCCAGGCCCAGCCGGCGCAGCTGGGACTTCATGTTCTCCATGTTGGCCTCGGTGGACACGCGCGGGTGCGTGCCGGTCTGCACCGCGTACTGCTCGGCGGGCAGGCCGAAGGCGTCGAAGCCCAGGGTGTGCAGGACGTTGTGGCCGGTCATCCGCTGGAAGCGGGCGAAGACGTCCGTGGCGATGTAGCCCAGCGGGTGGCCGACGTGCAGGCCCGCACCCGAGGGGTAGGGGAACATGTCCATGATGAACTTCTTGGGCCGGGCGACGGTCTCCCCGTCGCCCGCCAGGTCACCCTTGGGGTTGGGTGCGGCGTAGGTGCCGTCGGCGTCCCAGAAGTCCTGCCAGCGTGCTTCGATCTCGGCAGCCATCGCGGCCGTGTAGCGGTGCGGCGCGGCCACCTCGGAAGTGGCCGCGGGGTTCGTCTCGCTCATGATCCTCAAAGCTCCATCGATCGTCTCTGCCTGCGGCTGTGTCGTCGAGAAACGAAAAATCCCCTCGCACAGGAGGGGACGCCGCGCCGATTCCGGCCACTCGACTCGTCCGGTGGCCGGGACTGATCAGCGCGGCCCGCTAAGCAGAAGGCGTACGGCACGCATGGCGTCAGGGTACCGCAGGCCCCCCGCGCGCCGCGACGCGCTTGCGGTCGGGCCCCTGAGGCCGCGCCCGTCCCGAGAAGCCGAACATCACTCAAAAGTTACTTCGCGTAACAGCCGCTAAGGGACATCACAACGAACACATTGTCCTTTGATAACAACGCAATAACTCAAACCTCCTACCCGTCGGTATGGCTCCGCTTAGAGTGCGGCACGGGACCGCTGCTTTCCCGAACCGCTCGGAGTTGCCCCCATGAACCCTCAACGCAGTATCAGCTCACCGCCCCCGGCCACCGGGACGTGGGGAGGCCGGTCGTGAACCCCTACGACTCCACGGTGGACGACTCGTTCGCCGAGTTCCTCAATTTCGGTGCCGGCGTGCTGTCCCTCGTGTGCCTGACGTGCTCGGTGATGTGGGGCCTGATCGCCCAGGACCGGATCCTGCTCGACGCCCGCAGGCGCATCCTGGCGCAGGCCGTGCACCGGACCACGGCCGTCGCCTCGATCGCCTTCCTGCTGGTGCACATCGGGGTCAAGCTGGCGCTGTCCCACACCTCGTGGATCGCCGCGGTGATCCCCTTCGGGTTGTTCCTCACCGACGAGGAGCTGGTCGGGGGCAGGTCCTTCCTGATCGGCCTGGGCACCCTGGCGGGCCTGCTCATGATCTTCGTGGGCATCACCGGCGCGCTGCGCAACCGCTTCGCCTCCCCCGCGCCCGTCGCGGCCCGCTGGCGCGCCATGCACATGCTGGCCTACCCGGCCTGGTGCGCCGCCCTGGTGCACGGCCTCTACGCGGGTCGAGCGGCCAAGCCGTTCGCCGTCGTCCTGTACTGCCTGTCGCTGGCCGGCGTGGCGGGCGCCCTCGCCCTGCGCTCCGCTCCGCGCCAGGCCAAGCGCAGGGTCGCCGACAAACTCACCGAGATCCTCGGGGAGCCCCAGGCCCGCAGGGACCTGGAGGAGAGCCGGTCCCGCGCGGGCGCCACGCTCCCCGGCTTCCAGGCCCGCGGCGCCTCCCCCAAGGCGGCCGTCTCCCCGTCGGGCCCGCTGTACGAGACGGCCGAACACCCCGCGGCCAGGGAACCCGCCAACGGCTTCGCGGCGGCCTACCGAGCCGTCTCGGCCCCTCCCCAGGGCCGGCGGGCCTTCGCGCCGGGGCCGACCGACCGCATGGAGCTGCCGCTGGACATGCAGCCCACCCAGGCCATGCCGACCGTGGACGGCCCCTCCAGCACCTCGGGCAGCTGGCCGATCCCCTCCCCGCCGCCGGTCGGCGAGGCCCCGCCGTCGGCCTACGACCCCTTGCAGGACACGGGCTTCGACATCCCGCCCTACACCCCCCTACAGGACACCGGACAAAACATCCCGGCCTACGGCACTCCAGGCGCCTTCGGCCACGGATCGAGTGATGTGTACGACACGGGTGAGACGAACGCCGCCCCCGGCACGTACTACCCGGACGACACGTACAACAGCGGTCCCGCCACTGAAACACTGCCCGGTGCGTCCTACGACTTCGACACACCGGGATCGGGCGAACCTTGGAACACGCCTTCCGGAGGCTTTAAGTGAACGAGGCCCTGCCCGACGTACCCGAAGTCCGCGTGGTCGGCCTTCCCCAGCTCACGTCGGGCTTCGACCTTGTCGACCGGCTCGACCTGTCCATGCACCTGAAGGTGCACGGGCCGCTCGAGCCGATGGGCGGCGAGCAGCTCGCGCAGCTCGCCGAACGCATCAACCTGAGGGGCCGCGGCGGCGCGGGCTTCCCCTTCCACAAGAAGCTGCGCTCGGTCGCCGAGGCGGCGATCAAGCGCGGCGTCCGGCCGGTCGTCGTCGTGAACGGAAGCGAGGACGAACCGGCCTGCCGCAAGGACACGGTGCTGATCAACCGCGCCCCGCACCTCATCCTGGACGGCGCGCTGCTGTGCGCCGAGGCCCTGGGTGCCCGCACGCTCGTGGTGGGGGTCACCCGTGAGTCCACACAGCGCTCCATGGAGGCGGCGCTCTCCGAACGCGGCCTCAGCAACGGCCGCCGCTCGGCCCTGCGCGCGCGTGTGCAGCGCAACCCGGTCCGCATGGTCACCGGCGCCGCCGCGTCGCTGGTCCGCTCCATCGACGGCGGCCCGGCCATCCCTCCGGGCCGCAAGGTCAGCGCCTCGCAGAACGGCGTCGGCGGCGCGCCCACGCTGCTGTCCAACGCCGAGACCTTCGCCCAGCTGGCCATCGCCGCCCGCATCGGCCCGGAGCGCTACGGCAACACCGGCCTCTACGACGAGCCGGGCACCGTCATGCTCACCGTCTCCGGGGCGGTCGCCCGCCCCATGGTGGTCGAGGTCCCGACGGGCGTGCCGCTGCGCTACGTCCTGCAGCTCGCCGGCGCTCCGCCGGTGCCGCAGGGCGTGCTCACCGGCGGCTACCACGGCAAGTGGATCGACGCGGCCACCGTCAACGAGGCGATCGTCTCCCGCAACTCCCTGGACGCGGTGGGCGGTTCGCTGGGCGCCGGCGCCATCCTGCCGATCAGCCAGGACACCTGCCCGCTGGGCGAGTCGCTGCGGGTCGCCCAGTGGCTGGCCGAGGAGAGCGCGGGCCAGTGCGGCCCCTGCTACCTCGGCCTGCCCGCCGCCGCGCGCGGCCTGGAGGACATCCTCAACGGCGGCGGACCGGCCGCCCTGGAGGCCCTCAAGCAGGTCGCCAAGAACGTGAAGCGGCGCGGCGCCTGCTCGCACCCGGACGGCTCCGCGATGTTCCTGGAGTCGACCATCAAGGCGTTCACGGACGACCTGGCCGCCCATGTCCTCGGCAACGGCTGCGGACGGCGCGTGGAGGGCGTTCTGCCGCTCTTCGAGGGCGGCAGGGCCCCCACGGGCATCCCGGGCGGCGAGTCCCAGGGGAACGGCCCGAGCCGCCAGAAGATCTACGTCGACTGGACGCTGTGCCGGGGGCACGGCCTGTGCGCCGACGTCCTCCCCGAGGTGTTCCAGCTGGGCGCCGACGGCTTCCCGACCGTGGCGCAGGCGCAGGTGCCGCGGTACGCCGAGGCCAAGGCTCTACGCGCGGTGCGCCGCTGCCCGGCGCTGGCCCTGCGCGTCGAGGAGGACACGCGCTCGGGAGGCGCGCCGTCCCGCAACCTCCCAGTGCTCTCCCAGGGCCGCGGACGCCGCGCTCTGGGCCGCTGAGCGGACGTACGGCGGGCTTCCCTCCGGGGGAGCCCGCCGTATCCCTGTGCCCCGGGCACCACCAGACGCGACGAGGCACAACGAGAAGGCGGGCCATCCGATCGGATGGCCCGCCTTCTTCGTCTTCTGTGGAGCTAAGGAGAATTGAACTCCTGACCTCCTGCATGCCATGCAGGCGCTCTACCAACTGAGCTATAGCCCCTCGCGGCGTCCGCCCGGGTTTCCCTGGCGGCGACGCCAACATTACTGGTCCTGCGGGCCCAACACCAAATCGGTTTCACCGTGCCCGATATGGCCGTTTCGCGGGCCGCGCCTCAGGCCGTGACGAACGAGTAGAACCGCTTGAGCGTGCAGTGTTCCTCCAGGAGCCGGCCGTAGATCGGCTCGCCCTCCAGCTCGCGGTACGTCTCGATGGGGTCGCCTTTTATGATCAGCGCCCGCGCGCACTCCTCGCACCAGTACTGGTAGTCGGGATTGATCGGCTCCATGTCGCGGACGATCGGATTCCCGCTGCCGCACCAGTCGCACTTCCGCCTGTGTGCACCCATCGATCAGCTCCAGCTGTGGCCGCAGGCCGTGCACACGTAGGAGATCCCGCCGTTGTCGCCGAGCATCTGGGCCACGTGCGCGGATCCGCAGGAAGGGCAGCTGAGGCGGGTGGACATGTCCCGTGCCAGTCCCGCACCGAGGAGATGGTCGACCTCCTCGAGGATGCTCGCAGGCATCGCTACTCCTCCCGTCGGGCCGCGCCCCCTTCCGGCCGTTTGATTCTGCCACGGCCGGACCAATACGGTCAGCGACGCCTCAGTACCAGTCCGGACACGGCCCCCCGGCGGGGGCCGTAGAGGTATACGCCCGGCGGGGCCGGAGTGACTCAAAGCGGATCATGAAAAATCCCGCTCCCTGACGGGAACGGGATCATGAGGTGTGGAGCTAAGGAGAATTGAACTCCTGACCTCCTGCATGCCATGCAGGCGCTCTACCAACTGAGCTATAGCCCCTCGTCACCCGGCGGAGCCGCATGACGTTTCGTTTCCCGGCGGGCCGGGCGAACAAGAAGAACCTTAGCCTGCGACCTGCCGGAAAGTGAAATCCGGGGTCAGTCGTCGTCGCCGAGCACCGGTTCCGGCAGCGTGCCGGCGTTGTGCTCCAGCAGGCGCCAGCCCCGGGCGCCTTCGCCGAGGACGGACCAGCAGCAGTTGGAGAGTCCGCCGAGGCTCTCCCAGGTGTGGGGCTCCAGGCCGAGGAGGCGGCCGATGGTGGTGCGGATGGTGCCGCCATGGCTGACCACGACGAGCGTGCCGTCCTCGGGGAGCTTCTCGGTGTGCCGGAGGACCACGGGGGCGGCGCGCTCGGCGACCTCGGTCTCCAGTTCGCCCCCGCCGCGGCGCACGGGCTCACCACGCTTCCAGGCGGCGTACTCCTCGCCGTGCCGGGCGATGATCTCCTCGTGCGTCAGGCCCTGCCAGACGCCCGCGTAGGTCTCGCGCAGCCCCTCGTCGTGCGTCACCTGAAGGCCCGTGAGCGTGGCGAGCTCCGCGGCGGTGTTCGCGGCCCGCCGCAGGTCGGAGGCGACGATCGCGTCCGGCTTCAGCGAGGCGAGCAGGCGGGCGGCGCGGCGGGCCTGGGCGACGCCGGTCTCGGTGAGCTCGACGTCCGTGGTGCCCTGGAAGCGGCGCTCCACGTTCCACGAGGTCTGGCCGTGCCGCCACAGGATGACGCGGTGGCCCCGGCCAGCACCGCCGGCCTCACTGAGGGGGCTCACCGCCGGTCACCGTCCAGTTCGGCCGCCTCCTCGGCCGCCCGCAGCTTGGCGTGCTCCTCGGCCTTGCCGCGGGTGGCCCGGGCGTCCTCGGGCAGCTCCAGCTCGGGGCAGTCCTTCCACAGCCGCTCCAGGGCGTAGAAGACGCGCTCCTCGCTGTGCTGGACGTGCACGACGATGTCGACGTAGTCGAGCAGGACCCAGCGGGCCTCGCGGTCGCCCTCGCGGCGCACCGGCTTGGCGCCGAGGTCCTTCTGGAGGCGCTCCTCGATCTCGTCGACGATCGCCTTCACCTGGCGGTCGTTGGGAGCCGAGGCGAGCAGGAAGGCGTCCGTGATGGACAGCACGTCACTGACGTCGTAGGCGACGATGTCGTGCGCCAGCTTGTCGGCGGCCGCCTGGGCGGCGGTGTTGATGAGCTCCTGGGAGCGGTCGGTCACGGTCACTGCAAGGCTTTCGATCGGCGGTCAGTTGCCACCAAGGGTCTCACGGACCGCAGGGCGTTCCCCACGTGATCGCGGGGATCACGTGGGGAACGCGCCTCTCGTGCCTAGTCGGACGACGGCTCGTAGTCCTGGCCGAGGACCACGGAGACGTCGGCGCCGGCCGGGCTGCTGCCCCGGGTCACCGAGGTCTCGGGCAGGCCCAGGGTCCTGGCGACCTCGGCGGCGTCCGCCTTGTCGCCTGCGTCGGCGTAGACGACCTTCGACGTGGCGCGGGCGCCCGCCGTGCCGCCCTCGAGGAAGGTGAAGCCGCCGTTGAGGAGCACGACGCGGGCCTTCTCGGTGCGGTCCTCGACGCCGGTGGCGTTCTGGACGGAGACACTGACGGCGGCGTCCTTGTCGGGGCTCTTGGCGGTGCCGCCGAGGACCTTCTTCACCACGTCGGCGCCGGCCTGGGCGCTGAGCGTGCCGTCGGCCCGGACGGGCAGCAGGTCCGTGGCGTAGTCGCCGCCCTTGGCGTGGTCGGAGAGCCCGGCGAGGAAGGAGCCGAGGTCCTTGTCGGTCAGGGGCGGGTCGAGGATCTGCGCCAGGGTCTCGATCGTGGTGGTGGCGGCCTGGGGGTCGGAGGACATCTTGCGCAGGACGGCCTGCATGACCTGCCCGAAGCGCTCGAGCTGGGCGTTCTGGGCCTCGCCGGAGGCGCGGTAGGTGGCGTAGGCGACGGCGGCCTTGCCGCTGAGGGACTGGTCCTCACCCTGCTTGACCAGGGGGGCCTGGCCCTTCTTCTCGGCCTGCGGGTCGGGGACGTCGGTGTCGGTGTCGACGTCGACGGTGCCGACGAGGTCGACGAGGTTCTGCAGGTAGGGGGTGTCCAGACGCCAGGTGCCCTCGATGTCGGTGCCCAGGACCGAGTCGAGGGCCTCGCGGGTGGCGTCGGGGCCGTCGTCGTCGACGGACTCGGCGAGGGTCGTCGTGGTGCCGTCGTCGCCGGTCAGGGCGAGCGCGTTGGGCAGCAGGACGGTGGCGCCCTCCTCGGTGGTGGTGTTGTCGACGAGGAGGGCCGTGGAGGTACCGCCGCCCTTGGTGTCGTGCAGGTGCACGACGATGACGTCCCGCTTCTGGGCGCCCGCCGCCGTCGCGGTGCCCTCCTCGGAGCCGTCGGAGGACAGCCCCGGCAGCTTGCCCGCGTACCAGAGGTAGCCGAAGCCGCCGACCGCGACGAGCGCGAGCACGACGGCCAGGGCCACGATCCGGCTGCGGGCGCGGCGCCGGGCCTCCTCACGGCGCTCGGTGCGGTTCTCGGTGAACTTCAGCCAGTCGATGACGTCCTCGGAGTCGCCGTCCGGTTCCTCGACGAAGGCGAACTGCTCGGTGCGGTAGTCCTCCCGGGGCTCCGCCGGGGCCTCGTCCCGGTCGGCGGGGCCGGCCTGCTGCGGGATGTGGGGGGTCTGCTCGGGAGCCTGCCGGGCGGTGTGCGCCGCGGCGCGGGACGGCCCGCCGTACGGGTCCTGGGGGCCGGTCTGCTGCTGCCCGGCGCCGGCCCCGTAGGCGTCGTGGTCGTGGCCCTGCCCGTAGTGCTGTTGCTGCCCGGCGCCGTAGTCGTAGGCGGGAGGGGGCTGTTGGCCGCCCGCGGTGTACGGGTCGTAGCCGTAGGCCTGCGGGTGCTGCTGGGCATACGGGTCGTAGGTCTGCTGCCGGGCCTGGACCTGCCGGTAGACAGGCCGGCCGTACTCGTCGTAGCCGACGAGCTCGTACGGGTCGGCGCCGTGGCCCGCGGCCCCCGCTTCGTATCGGTCGTTCACCGGTGCCCCTCTCGGCTCACTCGCCGCGGTACAGCTCGCGCTTGTCGACATAGCGCACGACGCCGTCCGGCACCAGGTACCAGATGGGATCGCCCTTGGCGACTCTCGCACGGCAGTCCGTGGAGGAGATGGCGAGTGCGGGAACTTCCACGAGCGAGACGCCCCCCTCCGGGAGTCCGGGGTCGTTCAGGTGGTGGCCTGGCCGGGTGACCCCGATGAAGTGCGCGAGGGAGAACAGTTCCACGCTGTCGCGCCAGGTGAGGATCTGGGCGAGGGCGTCGGCGCCGGTGATGAAGAACAGGTCCGTGTCGGGGTTGAGCGCCCGCAGGTCGCGCAGGGTGTCCACGGTGTAGGTGGGGCCGCCCCGGTCGATGTCGATGCGGCTCACGGAGAACTGCGGGTTCTCGGCCGTCGCGATGACCGTCATCAGGTAGCGGTCCTCGGCCGGGGAGACGCTGCGGTGGCTCTTCTGCCAGGGCTGGCCGGTGGGGACGAAGACCACCTCGTCGAGCTGGAACGCCGCGGCGACCTCGCTGGCGGCCACCAGGTGCCCGTGGTGGATCGGGTCGAACGTGCCGCCCATGACGCCGAGGCGGCGCCGGCCCGGCTGCGACGGGTCCTTGCCGGGGCCGTCGATCAGACGGGCCGCTGCGGCGGCACGGCGGGGCTCCGCGTGTCGTTCGGTGGCGCCCGCCGAGTCCCGCGCCGGGTCGTGCGGCGTCTCGTCCACCGGACCGGTAGGCATGTCCTGCTCTCCCATGCGTGCAGACCCTACCGGCCCCGCCCCGAGGGCTCCGGCCGCCCCCGTGGTCCCCGGGGCGGCCCGCGCGGGGCGCCCTGCCGGGCTCAGCGGTCGCGGTTGAAGCGCGTGGTGATCCACAGCAGGAGCAGCAGGACGAACAGGGCCCCGCCACCGGTGAGGTAGGGGCTCAGGCTCTCGTGGTTTCCGCCGTGCTCCTCGCCCTCTGCGGCGAGGGTGACCAACTGGGCAGCGGTGCTGTGGAAGCTCATCTTCGGCAGGACCTATCGCGTGTGGGCGGGTTAAAGACGTCGGCTCATCGTAAGCGGGTGCCCTGAGGGCGATCACCCCGACTCCGCCTGTTCGCGTCCCCGGCAGCGTGCGCGGCGGCGGCCGGCCCCGGTCCCGGGAGTCCGGCGGGAACCCCGGCGGTGGTTCAGTCGTCCTTCCGTCCGTAGCCACGCAGCAGGAACCACGCGGTCAGCACGGTCCCCACGATCATCACGATGAGAACGATCCGGAGAAACCCCGGCCCCCCTTGCGGGTCGGCGGCGCTCGCGGCCCGGACGAGCCAGGCGGCGGTGTGCTGCTCCATGGCGGTGGTTCCCTTCGCTGGACTGCCCGACCACCGTAACTCCGCCTAGGCTGAGATCAGCCCCGGCGACGCGAAGGGCCGCACAAGGGGCCCCACAGGCCATATGACGCACATGGGGGAAGACATGTCCGACGGGCACGAGCACGTGCCGAGCAGGCAGCGCAGGCGCTTCCCCGGGATCTCCTCGCGCGCCTACGAGCACCCGGCCGACCGTTCCGCCCTGGTGGCGCTGCGCAGGCTGAGCGGTTTCGACACGGTGTTCAAGGCGCTCAGCGGCCTGCTGCCGGAGCGCAGTCTGCGGCTGCTGTTCCTGTCCGAGTCGGTACGGGTCTCGGACCAGCAGTTCCCGCATCTGAACGTGATGCTGCGGGACGCCTGCTCCATCCTGGACCTGGAGAAGGTCCCGCCGATGTACGTGAACCAGGACCCGCAGCCCAACGCGATGTGCATCGGCCTGGACGAACCGATCATCGTGGTGACGACGGGCCTGGTCGAGCTGCTCGACGAGGAGGAGATGCGGGCGGTCGTCGGTCACGAGGTGGGGCACGCGCTGTCGGGCCACGCGGTGTACCGGACGATCCTGCTGTTCCTGACCAGCCTGGCCGTCCGGGTCGCCTGGATCCCGCTGGGCAACTTCGCGATCATGGCGATCGTGACGGGGCTGCGGGAGTGGTTCCGCAAGTCGGAGCTGTCGGCGGACCGGGCGGGGCTCCTGGTCGGGCAGGACCCGCAGGCGTCCATGCGGGGCCTGATGAAGATCGCCGGCGGCAACCACCTGCACGAGATGAACGTGGACGCCTTCCTCGCCCAGGCCGAGGAGTACGAGGCCGCGGGTGATCTGCGCGACTCGGTGCTGAAGATCCTCAACGTGATGCCCCGCTCCCACCCCTTCACCACCGTGCGGGCGGCGGAGCTGAGGAGGTGGGCCGAGTCGCGCGACCACCAGCGGATCATGGACGGCCACTACGCGCGGCGCGACGAGGACAAGGACACCTCGGTCCGCGACTCCTGGCGGGAGTCGGCGAACCACTACACGACCCAGGTCAGGAACTCCAAGGACCCGCTGATGAAGCTGGTCACCGACCTGGCGGGCGGAGCCGGCGACCTGGGCGACCGGGTCCGGCGCGGTTTCGGCGGCTTCACGGGCTCGGGTCAGAGGCCGTCCGGCGGCCCGCAGGGGCCGGAGGAGGCGACCGGAGAGCCGGGCGACGGTCCCCGAGAGGGCCGGCCGCCGCGCGACGACGTCTGAGACGGAGGCCGGGGGCGCCGCGCGACGACGTCTGGGACGGGACGGGGTCCGGGGGCCGCCTCGGGGTCGTCCCGGCAGCGTCGGGGGCCCGGGTGTCACACCCGCGGCATCGCGCTCGTCGCCAGGGAGCCGCACAGGGCCGTGGCGCTGCCCGTCGCGTACGGGTCGGTGCCCGCCGGGCCGCCCTCCTTGGCGGTCTGGCCGGCGAGGAGGGGCCGGAGGTGGTTCGTGGAGTCCTCGGCGCAGGAGAGCGGGCCGGCCTGGACGTAGGAGACGACGAGCTGGGCCTGGTGCAGGCGCAGGTCGTCGCGGTCGAAGCGGAAGTGCAGCTCGCGCCGGACGGTGAACAGGGACGCCTCGGCCTCGTCACCGGCCCCGGCGGGCCGCAGCGCGTACACGAACGTGTGGTCCGCGGTGACCTCCAGCGTCGAGGGGTCCGCCTCGGCGGCCTGCAGGGTGCCCTGGACGCGCACCTCGCGGTCGGCCAGCTCGGCCCGGCCGGGGTCGAAGCGGACGAGCCAGCCGGTGGGCGCGTGGCGGCCGTCCGGGGTGGGGCGGGCGAAGCTCTGGTCGAACTGGTCCAGCTGGTCGGGATCCAGCAGCACCCGCACGGGGCGGACGCCACCGCCGGTGATGACGTCCGGATCGATGGCGGACCGGACGATGTAGTCCTTGGCGGTGGTCAGGGCGGCCACGACCTGGCTGTCCGAGAAGTGCGCGGTGCGCCGGGAGGCGGGCAGCGGCACGCCCTCCGCGCCCTTCTTGAACTGCGCGGCGGGGCTGTGTTCGTACAGGGACGCGGTGTCGGCCGTGCCGGGCACCTTGCCCGGGGGGACCAGCGGGATGACGGTCGTGCGCAGGGGCTCGACGGCGTCCTTGGCGGCCGGGGCCTGATAGGGATGCCGCACGCCCATGTAGATCGCGGTGCCGAAGGCGAGGGCGATCAGCAGGACGAGGACCAGTGCCTGCCGGGACAGGCCGCGGCGCAGGGGCGGGCGTCGGCGAACGGCGGGCGCGTGGTCGCCGATGCGCTCCTGCGCGGAGAGCTCCTGCAGCCGGGCAGCACGGACGAACGACTCGTCGAAGACGACGGATCGGTACTCGTCCTCTCCACCTCCGGGAGCGCCCTCGGGTGTCCCCTCAGGTGTGTCTCCTGGTCCGCCCATATCTTCAGGGTAGGTCGCCCGGAGCTCGGGTAAACGCCCCACTGCTCCACAAGTTCTGACAGGTTCTCACCAGGACGGGCGGGTTCCGGTCAGGGGGTGCGGGGGATCACCGACATGGCCGGCCGGGAGTGGTCGGCGGAGGCGGAGGGTACCGCGCCACCGCCTTTTTCCAGCTCGGTCGAGGCGGGCGGCGGCACGGGACCCTCGCGGTGGGAGGACGCGCCCCGGTAGACCGCCGTGAAGGCCAGCGCGACCATGCCGATGCCTATCGCGAGGGCGAGCACCCAGGCGACGGGGCGGTGCCAGCGCACCTGTCTGGAGTAGGACCCGGTGTCGCCGTAGTGCTCCCGGAGGAGGTAGGGGTCGTCCAGGTCGTCCAGGTCGGGGTCACGGCCGGGATCGCGGTGGACATCGGGGCCGAGTCCGTCGTCGAAGCGCTCGCCCCGGGCGTGCGCGCGGCGGGCCTCCGCCTCGGAGGCCTCGGCTCTGGCCTGGGCGGCGGCCAGGAGGCGCTCGACGGCGCTCGGCTCGTGGACCGGCGCCGCGCGGACGAAGGCCTCGTCGAAGACCACGGAGGCGAACTCTTCGTCCGACACCCCGCGGTCGTGGTCGTCGTCGGGCTCCGGGCCGTCCGAGAACGGCGTGCCCCCCACGTCCTCCGGCACGGATCCAGAGTAGACCGGGGGGGTCATTTTGGGCAGACGGTATGGAAATTCATCCAGCGGTCGAGACGGCGGCCACGAGGGTCGCGCACGGCGCGCTGCCTGGCGATCCGCCTCCGCCGCACACTCGTGCGCCGTCGCGCATACCCCCTGCGCCGTTCGGGGGTCGCCCCCGGGGCCGTTCAGCGGCGGACGTGCCCGTCGCCGGTCACGATGTACTTCGTGCTGGTCAGCTCGGGCAGGCCCATCGGGCCGCGGGCGTGCAGCTTCTGCGTGGAGATTCCGATCTCGGCGCCGAAGCCGAACTGGCCGCCGTCGGTGAAGCGGGTGGAGGCGTTCACGGCGACGGTGGTGGAGTCCACCAGCTGGGTGAAGCGGCGGGCGGCCTGCTGGGAGGTCGTCACGATGGCCTCGGTGTGGCCGGAGGTCCACAGCCGGATGTGCTCGACGGCCTTGTCCAGCGAGTCCACGACCGCGGCGGCGATGTCGTGGGACAGGTACTCGGTCTCCCAGTCCTCGGCTGTCGCCTCGACGACGGTGGCCCTGGAGTCCTTGGCGTAGGCCTGCACGCGCTCGTCGGCGTGCACGGTGACCCCGGCCTCGGCGAGGGCGTCCAGGGCCCGCGGCAGGAAGGCCGCGGCGATGTCCTGGTGGACCAGGAGGGTCTCGGCGGCGTTGCAGACGCCGACCCGCTGGGCCTTGGAGTTGATCAGGATCTCCACGGCCATGTCGAGGTCGGCCTGCGCGTCGACGTAGACGTGGCAGTTGCCGGTGCCGGTCTCGATGACCGGGACGACGGACTCCTGGACGACCGTGTTGATCAGGGAGGCGCCGCCGCGCGGGATGAGGACGTCGACCAGGCCCCGGGCGCGCATCAGCTCGCGCACGCTGTCGCGGCTCTCGCCGGGCACCAGCTGGATGGCGTCGGCGGGCAGCCCGGCCCCGCCCACGGCGTCGCGCAGGACGCGCACGAGGGCGGTGTTGGACCGGTAGGCGGAGGAGGAGCCGCGCAGCAGGACGGCGTTGCCCGACTTCAGGCAGAGTGCGGCGGCGTCGACGGTCACGTTCGGCCGGCCCTCGTAGATGATCCCGACGACGCCGAGCGGCACGCGGACCTGGCGCAGGTCGATGCCGTTGGGCAGCGTGGAGCCGCGGACGACCTCGCCGACCGGGTCGGGCAGGCCGGCGACGTCGCGCACGTCGCCGGCGATGGCGCGGACCCGCTCGGGGGTGAGCGTGAGCCGGTCGATCATGCCCTCGCTGATGCCGGCCTCGCGGGCCTTGGCCACGTCCTGGGCGTTGGCCTCGACGATCTCGCCCGTACGGACCTCCAGCGCGTCCGCGATGGCGAGCAGCGCGTCGTCCTTGTCGGCCCGCGGCAGCGGCGCGAGGCTCGCGGCTGCGGCCTTGGCGCGGTAGGCGGCCTCGGTGACCGGGGACATCGAGTCGTACGGGGAGAGCGTGGTCATGATAGAAGCGTAGTGCGCCGGGGGGATCCGTTCATCGCGTGTTCCACACCCCGAGACACGGCCCGGGACTCATCGTGGACGGTTTCAGAACGGGTGGACCCCGACGGGCGAGGCGGGGGGCGGCCCGTAGCCCTCGGCGACGCGCTGGTGGTAGGTCGCGCGGTCGATGACCTCCAGGCCGACGATCTCCCAGGGCGGAAGTCCGGCGGTCTGCCGGTGCTCGCCCCACAGGCGCAGGGCGACCGCCGCCGCGTCGTGCAGGTCGCGGGCCTCCTCCCAGTAGCGGATCTCCGCGTGGTCGACCGCGTAGCGGCTGGTCAGGAGGAAGGGGTGGTCGTGGGCGAGCTGCTCCAGGGCGCGGCGGACCTCGGTCAGCGGGGCCTGTTCGCCGGAGACGCTGAGGGTGACGTGCCACAGGCGCGGGGTGTCGGCGGGTTCCCCGCCCTCGAAGCCGTCCCCGGCCGCCACGCTCGTCAGGGCGCGCTCCTCGCCTGCCGCGCGGGAGCCGGTACCACCACGGGACGCCGTGGCCCCAGGGCGCACTCGTCTCACGACGGCCTCCTTCGCTCGGTGGCGCTGCTGCGGAACAGTTCCCTGGGACAAAGTTGAGCAGGCCGCAAGGGATCGCGGGGCCGTTTTGCGGAACGTCCACCACCAGGGGCGGACGTTTCGGCGTATTACGGGTGCAGAACCACCAGGTCGTCCCTGTGTACGACCTCGCGTTCGTACGCGGGTCCGAGTTCGCGGGCCAGTTCCCGGGTGGAGCGGCCGATCAGCCGGGGGATCTCCTTGGCGTCGAAGTTGACGAGCCCGCGGGCCACCGCGCGTCCCGTGCCGTCGCGCAGCTCCACCGGGTCGCCGGCGCTGAAGCCTCCCTCGACGGCGGCGATACCGGCGGGCAGCAGTGACTTGCGGCGTCCGACGACGGCCTCCACGGCGCCGTCGTCCAGGGTGAGCGCGCCCTGCGGGGTGGAGGCGTGCTGCAGCCACAGCAGCCGGTCGGCGGAGCGCCTGCCGGTGGGGTGGAAGAAGGTGCCGGTGTCCTGGCCGTTCAGGGCGTCGGCGGCGTGCACGGCGCTGGTGAGCACGACGGGGACGCCGGCGGCGGCCGCGATCCGGGCGGCCTCGACCTTGGTGACCATGCCGCCGGTGCCGACGCCGGCCTTGCCCGCGCTGCCGATCTCGACGTGGTCGAGGTCGGAGGGATCGTGTACCTCGGCGATGCGGGAGGTGCCGGGCCTGCCCGGGTCGCCGTCGTAGACGCCGTCCACGTCGGAGAGCAGGACCAGCAGGTCGGCGTGGACGAGGTGGGCGACGAGGGCGGCGAGGCGGTCGTTGTCTCCGAAGCGGATCTCGTCGGTGGCGACGGTGTCGTTCTCGTTGACGACCGGGACGGCGCCCATCGCGAGCAGCTTGTCGAGGGTGCGCGAGGCGTTGCGGTGGTGGGCGCGGCGGCTCATGTCGTCGGAGGTGAGCAGCACCTGGCCCACGCGTACGCCGTAGCGGGCGAAGGAGGCGGTGTAGCGGGCGACCAGCAGGCCCTGGCCGACGCTGGCGGCGGCCTGCTGGCGGGCCAGGTCCTTGGGGCGGCGGCGCAGGCCCAGCGGGGCGAGACCGGCGGCGATGGCGCCCGAGGAGACCAGGACGACCTCGCGCTCCCCTCCTCCGCGCACCTTGGCGAGCACGTCGACCAGCGCGTCCACGCGGTCGGCGTCCAGGCCGCCCGAGGCGGTGGTCAGCGAGGAGGACCCGACCTTGACGACGATCCTGCGGGCCTCGCCCACGGCCTGCCTTGCCCCTGCCACGTCCCCGCCCGTCCCCTCAGTCGTTCCGGTCCCTCACCAGGAAATCTACGGGACGAGCGGGTGCGGCGCGGAGCCGGTCCACGCTGCGGACGGCGCCGGGCAGATCACGATTCGGCAGAGAGCGGCCTCGATTCGGCCCCGCCCCGCGACAGGAATTCGATCTTCCGCTATGGTCCGACGGCACGGCGGGACGGCAGTCGTCTGCCATGGTCCGGACATGCGCGTGTCGTCCGGAGGTCGCCGCGCGTTAACCCGGACGGCCGAACTGCGCCGAACCGACGCTCCTGGAGTGAGACCGCAGTGCCCCTACCTCTCCCCCGCCCGCCGGCCCTGTACAAGGGGCTGGTCACCGTCGCGCTGGCCGCCGCGTTCGCCGCCCAGGCGGTCGCGGCTCTGCTGCCGCACGTCCCGCTGCTGATCGCCGCGACCGCCCTCTCGCTGGCCACCGAGGTCGTCCTGTACCGGTGGCAGCGCGGCGTACTGACCCTGTTCGCCAAGTCCCACGCGGACATCACCGTGCGGCACGTCACGCGGGACCTGCTGCTGGTGGTGGGTCTGCTGCGGCTCGCCGAGCAGGACCGGGAGACGGTGTACGTCCCGCTGGTGGCCGGGCTGCTGGCGTTCTACGCGCTGCACTGCGCGATCCAGGCGGCGTCCATACTGGTGCGCCGCACCCGCACCCTGCCGGTGGTGACCCGGAACATCGACGCCTCGGCGCTGCGGCTCTCCCCCGCCCCGCACGTGCTGCTGCGCCGCCCCGGCCCCCGGCTGCTGGTGTTCGGCCTGCCGGCGACGGCCGGGCTGCTGGCCAGCGCCTCGACCGACCGGCACGTGTACGGGGCCGTCGGCGTCGCCCTCTCCCTCGTCCTCGCCGTGACCGGCCTCGGCGCGCTGCTGCTGCGGCTGCTGCCGGGCCGCCGTCCGGCCGGCGAGCAGCGGGTGCTGGAGTGGTTCGACGCGTGGCTGGCGGAGTACCGGCCGACGGTCGGGCTGTACTTCTCCGGCGGTGTCTCCTCGGCGTACCAGGCGAACATGTGGCTGGAACCGCTGGCGAAGACCGAGGGCCGGCCCGTGATCGTGCTGCGTGAGCGGTTCATGGTGCAGAAGATCGCCGCGACGGACATCCCGATCGTCTGCCTGCCGAAGGTGGCCACGCTGATGCGCCTGGAGCAGTCCACGCTCGAGGTCCTGATCCACCCGTCGAACTCCGGCAAGACCTCCCAGGTGCTGCGCATCCCCACGATCAAGCACACCTTCGTCAACCACGGCGAGAGCGACAAGCTGTCCTCGTGCAACCCGTACGCGAAGGCGTACGACGAGGTGTGGGTGGCCGGACCCGCCGCCCGCGAGCGGTACGCGCTGGCCGAGGTCGGTGTCGAGGACAAGGACGTGGTGGAGACGGGCCGGCCGCAGCTGGACGGCGTGCTGCCCAGCGCGGGCCCGCCGCAGGGGGCGTACACGACCGTCCTGTACGCGCCGACCTGGGAGGGCTGGGACGGCAACCCGGGCAACACCTCGGTGGTCGCGGCCGGCGAGAACCTGGTGCGGGCGCTGCTCGCCGACCCGGGCGTGCGGCTGCTGTACAAGCCGCATCCGCTGACGGGCTCGGTGGACCCGCGTGCCGGGGCGGCCGACCTGCGCGTCCGGGAGATGATCCGGGCGGCGAACCGGGAGCGGGCGGGGACGCGGTCCCCGGCCGGCGGCGAACTGACGGCGCTGACCGCCGAGCTGGACCGCCTCACCACGTCCGCCTTCCGGTCCGGGGCCGACATCGCGGAGAAGATGCTCGTGCAGTCGGCGCCGGAACCGGGCCGCGCGGAGGCCGTGGCCCGGGCGACGGCCGCGTGGGAGGCGGCGTACTGGGCCTCGCTGCCGGAGGGCGAGCACCAGGTCATCACGGACGCCCGGCCCACGCTGTACTCCTGCTTCAACGTGGCCGACCTGCTCATCAGTGACGTGTCCAGTGTGATCAGCGACTTCCTGGCCAGCGAGAAGCCGTACGCGGTGGCCAACACCAGCGGGCTGCCCGAGGACCTCTTCCGCGCGGCGTTCCCGACGGTGGCCGCGGCGACCGTGCTGACGCCGGACGCGGCCGGTGTGCCGGGGCTGCTGGAGACGGTCCGGCACCCTGAGAAGGACGACTTCGCCGAGGCCCGGGCCGAGCTGAAGCTGCGCCTGCTGGGCCCGGCCGGGCCGTCGTCCCAGGAGCGCTTCGACGCGGCCCTGCGGGACCTGTGCGAGTCGGCCCGGGAGCACCGGGTCCGGGTGGCGGAGCGGCTGCGCGCGGAGCTCCCCGCCGTGCCGAGCCCGCGCTCCGAGCCGGCGGTCCCGGCCGCACCACGCTGACGCCACGGCACGACGGGACGACCTCGGGGTGGGCGGGCCCCCCCCCCCGCCCCCCCCCGCGAGCCGCCCCCCCCCGGACCCAACAACACAAAAACCACCCCCGGCGCGCCCCCCCCCCCCCCAACCGCA
>NZ_JBHYQH010000068.1:20568-21213 GCF_042746715.1 Streptomyces sp. NPDC058741
TCCGTGCGGCGGGGGGGGGGGTCGGCGGCCCGCGCCGGGGCCACCCCGCTGTCATGCCGCCCGCGTCTCACGGAACGTCAGCATCCGCCGGGCCTTGCGCGCCGCGCGCCGCACGAACGTGTCGACGCCGCCCTCCCGGTAGCCCGGGAACGCGCGGGCCTCGCCCGGCCCGGCGAGGTAGACCGTGTCGGGGATGCCCCCCGCACGGTCGCGGAAGTGCGGGTAGGCCAGGTAGACCCGGCGGCCCTTCCTCTCCAGGAGGGCCGCCGCCTGCTTCTTGTCCTTGACGAACCTCACCACGTCGAGGAGCGGTTCCGGGCGCCGTTCGGCGACCAGGTGCAGCCGGAGCCGCTCGTGGACCTTGAGGCGCCGGGCGACGCCCCGCGTCCAGTAGGCGTCCATCAGCGGCCCGGCCAGCTCCAGCTTGTGCCGGCGGATCTCCTCACTGTCCGTCAGGTACTTCGGGCCGAACTGCGGCAGCAGCGTCACCAGGAAGGGCCGGATCATGAGCTGGTCGCGCCGGTCGCCCGCCGGGACCAGGTCGGCGATGAGCCGCATCAGGGCCCGGGCCGAGTCGAAGCGCAGCGCGTAACTGCCGCTCTTCGTCACGTGCTTGCCGTCGTCGCGGCCGACCAGGTAGTAGCC
>NZ_JBHYQH010000069.1:0-20923 GCF_042746715.1 Streptomyces sp. NPDC058741
TCCGCGGCGTGCGGGTGTGTCGTCCTTCGGTATCAGCGGCACCAACGCCCACGTCGTGCTGGAAGCCGTACCGGACGAGCCCGAGCCCGAGCCCGAGCCCGAGCCCGAGCCCGGGCCGGGGTCCGAGCCGGCCGCGTGGACGGGACCGGTGCCGTGGGTCCTGTCCGCCCGCAGCCGCGACGCCCTGCGCGCCCAGGCGGCCCAACTCCTCGACCACGTACAGCGGTTCCCTGACCTCACCACCGGCGACGTCGGCCTCTCGCTCACCGCGACCCGTGCCGTCTTCGAGCACCGTGCCGTCGTCCTCGGCCCGGACCGGGCGGCGCTCACCGACGGGCTGCGGCTGCTCGCCTCCGGCGAGAGCGGACCGCACACGGTCACCGGCACGCACCGCGGTGAGGGGAAGACCGCGTTCCTGTTCTCCGGACAGGGCGCCCAGCGCCCCGGCATGGGACGCGGGCTGTACGAGGCGTTCCCCGTGTACGCGGACGCCTTCGACGATGTCTGCGCCCACTTCGGCGACGACCTGCGTGCCCTCGTCCTCGGTGACGACGCCGAGCGGCTGAACCGCACGGAGTGGACCCAGCCCGCGCTGTTCGCCGTCGAGGTCGCCCTCCACCGTCTGCTCGCATCCTGGGGCGTGCGCCCGGACTTCGTCGCCGGGCACTCCGTCGGCGAGATCGCCGCCGCCCACGTCGCCGGAGTGATGTCCCTCCCGGACGCCTGCGCCCTGGTCGCCGCCCGCGGCCGGCTCATGCAGGAACTTCCCCCCGGTGGAGCCATGATCGCCGTGGAGGCCGCCGAGGAAGAAGTGCTGCCGCTGCTGGAGGGAGAGCCGCAGGCGGGTGTCGCCGCCGTCAACGGCCCGCGCTCCGTGGTGGTCTCCGGTTCCGAGGACGTCGTCGCCGGCATCGCGGCACGGCTCGCCGCCGCGGGACGCCGCACCACCCGCCTGCGGGTCAGCCACGCCTTCCACTCGCCGCTCATGGAGCCGATGCTCGACGCCTTCCGCGAGGTCGCCGCGGGCATCTCCTACGCGCCGCAGCGGATGGCCGTCGTCTCCGACGTCACCGGCCGTGTGGCCGCCCCGGGTGAACTCCAGGACCCGGAGTACTGGGTGCGCCACGTGCGGGAGGCGGTGCGCTTCGCCGACGGCGTCGGGCGGCTCGCCGAGCTCGGCGCGGACCGGTTCGTCGAGGTGGGGCCCGACGGCACCCTCACGGCGATGGCCCAGAGCTGCCTGCCGGACGTCGGCCACACCCTCTTCGTCGCGGCGCTGCGCAAGGACCGCGACGAGCGGGAGACGCTCCTCGACGCCCTCGCCCAGGCCTTCACGCACGGTGCGGGCGTCGACTGGCCCCGCCTCTTCGACGGCACCGGCGCCCGCGTCGCGCAGCTGCCCACCTACCCCTTCCAGCGCCGCCGCTTCTGGCCCGGACCGCCCGTCCTGCTCGGTGACGTCACCACCGCGGGACTCGGCGCGAGCAGCCATCCGCTGCTCGGCGCGGCCGTGGAACTCGCCGACGGAGCCACCCAGGTGTTCACCGGCCGCCTCGCGCTCAGCTCCAGTCCCTGGCTCAAGGAGCACGCGCTCACCAGCACCGCCCTGTTCCCCGCCACCGGCTTCCTGGACCTGGCCCTGCACGCCGGTGCCCGCACCGGCTGCGAGAAGGTCGCCGAGCTGACCATCCTGGCGCCGCTCACCCTGCCCGAACGGGGCGGCGTGCGGGTACAGGTCCGCGTCGAGGCACCGGATGCCACCGGCGCACGCCCGCTGACCGTGCACGGCCGGCCCGACGACGCCGAACCGGGCACACCCTGGACCCTGCACGTCAGCGGTCTGCTCACACCGGCCGCCGAACCGGCCGCCACGCCCTACGACTTCACCGTCTGGCCGCCCGAGGACGGCGAGGAGGTGCCGCTCGACGGCTTCTACGAGGCGTTCGCCGACCGCGGCCACCTCTACGGCCCCCTCTTCCAGGGCCTGACCCGGGTGTGGACGCGCGGCGAAGAGGTGTTCGCCGAGGTCGCCCTGCCCGCCGGCGCGGACCCCGCGGCCGACGCCTTCGACCTGCACCCCGCCCTGCTGGACGCCGCCCTGCACGCCGTGATGTTCGTGCCGATGGAGGACGCCGGGCGCCTGCCGTTCTCCTGGAACGACGTGCGCGTGGACGCCGTGGGCGCCTCCGCGCTGCGGCTGCGCATGGTCCAGGAGGGCCCGGAGGCCATCGGTCTCGCGCTCGCCGACCCGGAAGGCCGCCCCGTCGCCTCCGTCGGCTCGCTCACCCTGCGCGAGCTGACCGGTGACCTCGCGGGTTCCACCGTCGGCGCCCCCGTCCGGCAGGGCCTGCACGAACTGGACTGGCAGCCGTCGGCCGCCCCGGCCGCCCCGGCCGCGTCCGCGTGGACCGTCGTCGGCGCGGGCGAGGCGGACGACCTGGCCGCCGCACTGAACGCCGCCGGACACACCGCACACGCCGTGCCGGACCTGGACGCCCTCGCGGCGGCCGGCGGGATTCCCGGCACGGTCGTGTACGCCGTACCGGTCGCCGCCGTGCCCTCCGGCCCTGAGACGTCCGCGGGCGCACTGGCCGACGCGGCCCGCACCACCACCGCCCGCGCGCTGGACGTCGTACGGCGCTGGCTCGAGGATCCCGCCTTCCTGCACGCCCGGCTCGCCGTCGTGACCCGGTGCGCCGTCCCCGCCGCGCCCCGGCCCGCCGACCCGGCACAGGCCGCCGTGTGGGGCCTGGTGCGGGCGGCCCGCACCGAGAACCCGGGCCGTCTCGTCCTCGCCGACACCGACGGCACCGCCGCCTCCCTGGCGGCACTGCCCGCCGCGCTCGACGACACGGCCTTCGAACTCGCCGCCCACGACGGCAGGGTGAGCACACCGCGCATCGTGCCGCTCGCCGCCGACCGGGCCCTCGCACCACCCGCAGACACCGCTGCCTGGCGGCTCGGCGTCGAGCGCAAGGGCACCCTGGAGAGCCTGCGGCTCGCCCCCTGCCCGGAGGTCACGGCCCCGCTGGCCCCGAACGAGGTGCGCCTGTCGATGCGCGCGGCGGGCGTCAACTTCCGTGACGTCCTCACCGCCCTCGGCATGTACCCCGGCGACGCCACCGCGATCGGTCTGGAGGGCGCGGGCGTCGTCACCGAGGTGGGCGACTCGGTCACCGGACTCACGCCCGGCGACCGGGTGATGGGCATGTTCGCCGGGGCCTTCGGGCCCGTCGCGGTCGCCGACGCCCGCATGGTCGCGCCGATCCCGAAGGGCTGGAGCTTCGCCGAGGCCGCCACCGTCCCCATCGCCTACCTCACCGCGTACTACGCGCTGGTCGACCTCGGCGGGCTCACGTCCGGCGAGAGCGTGCTGGTGCACGCCGCGGCCGGTGGCGTCGGCTCCGCCGCCGTCCAGCTCGCCCGCCACCTCGGAGCCGAGGTGTACGGCACCGCGTCCCCCGCCAAGTGGGACGCCCTGCGCGCCGCGGGACTGGACGACGCGCACCTCGCCTCCTCCCGCGACCTCGGCTTCGAGGAGCGGCTGCGCACCGCCACCGGCGGCCGCGGCGTCGACGTCGTCCTCGACTCCCTGGCCCGGGAGTTCGTGGACGCCTCGCTGCGGCTGCTGCCGCGCGGCGGCCGGTTCCTGGAGATGGGCAAGACCGACGTACGCGATCCCGCACAGGTCGCCGCCGACCACCCCGGAGTCGCCTACCGCGCCTTCGATCTGGTCGAGGCCGGACCCGACCGGATCGGCGAGATCCTCGCCGACCTCGTCGGCCTCTTCTCACGCGGCGTCCTCAAGCCGCTGCCGATGGCGGTGTGGGACGTGCGGCGGGCACCGGACGCGTTCCGCTTCCTCAGCCAGGCCCGGCACATCGGCAAGGTCGTCCTCACCCTGCCTGCCGCGCCCGACCCCGAGGGCACCGTCCTGCTCACCGGCGGGCTCGGCGGACTCGGCCGGATCACCGCCCGCCACCTCGTCGCCGAGCACGGCGTCCGGCACCTGGTCGTCGCCGGACGGCGCGGACCCGACGCACCCGGCGCCGCCGAACTGCGCGCCGAACTCGCCGCCCTGGGAGCCGAGGTGACCATCGCGGCCTGCGACGTCGCCGACCGCACCGCGCTCGCCGCGCTCCTCGCGGGCATCCCCGCAGACCGGCCGCTGACCGCCGTGGTGCACACCGCCGGCGTCCTCGACGACGGCGTCCTGTCCTCCATGACACCGCACCGGCTCGACCGGGCGCTGCGACCCAAGGCCGACGCGGTGGTCGCCCTGCACGAACTGACCCGTGACCTGGACCTGGCCCGCTTCGTGGTCTTCTCCTCCGTCGCCGGCACCTTCGGCGGCGCGGGTCAGGCCAACTACTCGGCGGCCAACGCCTTCCTGGACGCCTTCGCCCACCACCGGCGCGCCCAGGGGCTGCCCGCCGTGTCCCTCGCATGGGGCACCTGGCTGCCGGAGGCCGGGATGACCGGGGAGCTCGGCGACGCCGACCGCGAACGCCACGCCCGCACCGGCATGGTGCCGCTGGACGCCGCCCACGGCATGCGCCTGCTGGACGCGGCCGCCGACTCCGACCGGGCCGCGCTGCTGCCCATGGACCTCGACCCGGCCGCACTGCGCGAGCACCACGACGTCCTGCCGGTGCTGCTGCGCGGCCTGGTACGCACCCCGGCCCGGCGCCGCGCGGCCACCGCCGCGACGGCGGCGCCCGCCGCGCAGGCACCGCGGCCGCTGGCCGAACGGCTCGCCCCGCTGTCCGCGGCGGACCGCGAGCAGCTGCTCCTGGAGGTGGTCGCCGAACAGGCCGCGGCCGTCCTCGGGCACGGCTCGGCCGCCGAGATCGACCCCGAACAGACCTTCAAGGAGCTCGGCTTCGACTCGCTGACCGCGGTCGAGCTGCGCAACCGGCTCGCGTCCGCCACCGGACTGCGGCTGCCCGCCACCCTGGTCTTCGACCACCCGACCGTCCTCGCCCAGGTCCGGCACCTGCTGGACCGGCTGTCCCTGCCCGAGCCGCCCGGCACCGCACAGGCACTGCTCGGCGAGATGGACCGCCTGGAGAGCGCACTCGACGACTCCGGCGTGGCCGGCGAGGACCGCGAGAAGGTCACCGCCCGGCTGCGCGACCTGCTCGCCCGCTGGCAGGGCGAGCCCGTCACCCCGGCCGACACCCCCGCCGACGACGACGAACTGGCCGGCGTCGAGACCGCGGGCGACCTCTTCGACCTGATCGACCGCGAGCTGGGCGACGCATGAGCACACCGCCGGTCCCCCCGCACGCACCCGACGCCCCGGCCCGCCCGGTTCAAGGAAGTGACACACGTGGCTGACGACGACAAGTACGTGGAATACCTCAAGCGGGTCACGGGCGAACTGAGGCAGACACGCCGCAGGCTCCGCGAGGTCGAGGACCGCGGCCGCGAGCCCGTCGCCATCGTCGCGATGAGCTGCCGGTTCCCCGGGGACATCCGCTCCCCCGAGGACCTGTGGCGGCTGGTCGACGAGGGCGGCGACGCCATCGGACCGCTGCCCGAGGACCGTGGCTGGGACATCGCCGACCGCTACGACCCCGACCCCGACCGGCCCGGCACGTTCTCCACGCGCGAGGGCGGCTTCCTCGGCGACGCCGCCTCCTTCGACCCCGCGTTCTTCGGCATGAGCCCCCGCGAGGCGCTGGCCACCGACCCGCAGCAGCGGATCCTGCTGGAGGCGTCCTGGGAGCTGCTGGAGCGTGCCGGGATCCGCCCGGAGACCCTGCGCGGCAGCGCCACCGGCGTCTTCGTCGGCGCCGCCACCTCCGGCTACGGACAGGGGCCGGTCGAGGTGCCCGAGGACGTGCACGGCCTGATGCTCGCCGGGAACGCGACCTCCGTCGCCTCCGGCCGCATCTCCTACGTCCTCGGACTGGAGGGCCCCACCGTCACCGTCGACACCGCCTGCTCCTCCTCACTGGTCGCCCTGCACTGGGCGGTGCAGGCGCTGCGCGCGGGGGAGTGCGACCTCGCGATGGCGGGCGGCGTCGCGGTGATGGCCACGCCGGGACTGCTGTTCGAGTTCAGCCGGCAGCGCGGACTGGCGCCCGACGGCCGGTGCAAGGCGTTCGCCGACTCCGCCGACGGCACCGGCTGGTCCGAGGGAGTCGGCCTGCTCCTGGTGGAACGGCTCTCCGACGCCCGCCGCAACGGACACCCCGTCCTCGCCGTGATCCGAGGCAGCGCCGTCAACTCCGACGGCGCCTCCAACGGCCTGACCGCGCCCAACGGACCCGCCCAGCAGCGGGTCATCGAACAGGCCCTCGCCAACGCCGGGATCACCGCCGACGGCGTCGACGCCGTCGAGGCGCACGGCACCGGCACCACCCTCGGCGACCCCATCGAGGCCCAGGCCCTCCTCGCCACCTACGGCCAGGACCGGCCCGCCGGCCGGCCGCTGCTGCTCGGCTCCCTCAAGTCCAACCTCGGCCACACCCAGGCGGCCGCCGGAGTCGCCGGCGTCATCAAGACCGTCATGGCCCTGCGCAACGGCCGCCTGCCGCGCACCCTCCACGTGGACGCGCCGTCCCGGCACGTCGACTGGGAGGCCGGCCACGTCCGGCTGCTCACCGAACCCGCCGACTGGCCCGACACCGAGGGCCGCCCGCGCCGCGCCGCCGTCTCCTCGTTCGGCATCAGCGGCACCAACGCGCACACCATCCTCGAAGCCGCCCCCGACGAGCCCGCCGACACGGACGAGGCTCCCGCCCCCGTACGGCTGCCGCTCGCTCCCTGGCCGCTGTCCGCGCGCGGCGCCGACGCCCTGCGCGGGCAGGCCGCCCGCCTCCGCGACCACGCCGACGCGCACCCCGGGGACGACCCGCACGTCACCGCGCGCGCCCTCGCCACCACCCGGCAGGCCTTCGAGCACCGGGCCGTCGTCCTCGCCGGGGACACCGCCACGGCCCGCGACGCCCTCGACGCGCTCGCCGCGGGCGAGGAGCACCCGGCCGTCGTCACCGGCCGCACCCTGCGCGGCGCCACCGCGTTCCTCTTCTCCGGACAGGGTTCCCAGCGCCCCGGCATGGGCCGCGACCTGTACGACGCGTTCCCCGCCTTCGCCCGCGCCTTCGACGAGATCCGCACCCACCTCGAACCCGAACTCGGCCTGTCCCTCGAGGACGCCGTGCTGAACGGCGCCCCGGACGACGAGGCCCTGCACGCGACGGGCCTCGCCCAGCCCGCCCTGTTCGCGTTCGAGGTCGCCCTCTTCCGCCTCCTGGAGTCCTGGGGCATCACCCCCAAGTACGTCCTCGGCCACTCCCTGGGCGAACTGTCCGCCGCCCACGTCGCGGGCGTCTGGTCGCTGCCCGACGCCTGCCGCCTGGTCGCCGCCCGCGGCCGGCTCATGCAGGCCCTCCCCACGGGCGGCGCCATGGCCGCCGTGGAGGCCGCCGAGGACGAGGTGACCGCGCTGCTGGCCGCGCACGGCGACGCCGTGTCCGTCGCCGCGGTCAACGGACCGCGCGCCACGGTGATCTCCGGTGACACGGCCGCCGTCGAGGCCGTCGCCGCCGAACTCGGCGCCCGCGGCCGGACCACCCGCAGGCTGCGCGTCTCGCACGCCTTCCACTCGGCGCGCATGGACGCCGTCCTGGACGACTTCCGCGCGGTCGCCGAGACCGTCACCGCGCACCCGCCGCGGCTGACCGTCGTCTCCAACCTCACCGGCCGCCCCGCCACCGCGGACGAACTGGCCTCCGCCGACTACTGGGTGAACCACCTGCGCCACCGGGTCCGCTTCGCGGACGGCGTCGACTGGCTCGCCGCCCACGGCGTCACCCGGTACCTGGAACTCGGCCCCGACGCCGCCCTCACCGCGGCGGCCCGCACCTGCCTGCCCGACGACACCACCGGCCGGGTGTGTGTGCCGCTGCAGCGCAGGGACCGCCCCGAGGCCGCCACCCTGCTGGCCGGCGTCGCCGCCGCGTACGCCCACGGCGTGCCCGTCGACCTCGACGCCCTCCTGGGCCGCGACCCCGCCGGCCCGCGCGTCGCCCTGCCCACCTACGCCTTCACCCGGGACCGCTACTGGCTGAGCCCCGCCCACCACACCGCCGACGTCACCGGCGCGGGCCTGACCGGCACCGGGCACCCGCTGCTCGGCGCCGTCGTCCGCGTCGCCGACGACGACCGGGTGCTGCTCACCGGCCGCCTGTCCACGCGCGGCCAGCCGTGGCTCGCGGACCACACCGTGTCCGGCGCCGTCCTGCTGCCCGGCACCGCGTTCGTCGAACTCGTGCTGCGCGCCGGTGACGAGGTGGGGTGCGCCCTCCTCGAGGACCTGACCCTGGAGGCACCGCTCGTCCTGCCGGACGACACCGGCGTCCAGCTGCAGATCGTCCTCGGCGCACCCGACCCCACGGGCCGCCGCCCGGTCACCGTGCACGCCCGGCCCGACGCCGACGACGACAGCCCGTGGACCCGGCACGCCACCGCCACCCTCGCCCCGGCACCCGCGGAGCCCGGGAGCGGCCTCACCAGCTGGCCGCCGGCGGACGCCTCACCGGTCGGCCTCGACGGCTTCTACCCGGCGCTCGCCACCCGGGGCTACCAGTACGGACCCGTCTTCCAGGGGCTGCGCGCCGTCTGGCGCTCCGGCGGCACCTGGTACGCGGAGATCGCGCTCCCCGAGGACCAGCACCGCGACGCCGCCCGCTACGGGCTGCACCCCGCCCTGCTCGACGCCGCCCTGCACGCCCAGCTCGCCGGTGACGGCACGGACGGGGACGGCGAAGCCGGCGGCGTGGGACTGCCGTTCGCGTTCAGCGGCGTGGCCCTGCACGCCGTCGGCGCCACCGAACTGCGGGTCCGCCTCGACCGCGGTCCCTCCGGCGCCGTGCGCCTCACCCTCGCCGACGGCACGGGACAGCCCGTCGCCACGGTCGGCTCCCTGGTCAGCCGCCCCGTCACCGGCGGAGCGCCGCACGCCGCACGCCCCGCCGACGGCGCCCTGTACGCGGTGCGCTGGACCGGCGCCGAACTCCCCGGCGCGCCGGACACCGGCGGCTGGCGACTGGCCGGGCAGGACCCGGAGGCAGGCCTGGTCCCCGCGTGGCCCGCGCTCGGCGCCGGTGACCCGCCCTGCTCCGCCGCCGTCCTGCCGTACGCCTCGCGCCCCGGGGAGCGGCCCGCCGACGTGGCGGCCCGCGCCCTCACCGACCTGCAGGCCCTGCTGAGCGACCCGCGCACCGGGGACGCACCGCTCGTCGTCGTCACCCGCGGCGCCGTCGCCGCCGACGGCGAGGACGTCACCGACCTGCCCGCCGCCGCCGTGTGGGGCCTGGTGCGCACCGCGCAGACCGAGAACCCCGGCCGTCTGGTCCTCGCCGACGTGGACGACACCGACGCCTCACGCGCCGCGCTCGCCGCCGCCGTCGGCTCCGGCGCGCCCCAACTCGTGCTGCGCGAGGGGCGGCTGCTGACACCGCAGCTGGTCCGGGCGTCCGCCGCAGGCCGCGCGCCCGCCTGGGACGCCGACGGCACCGTCCTGATCACCGGCGGCACCGGCGCCCTCGGCGCGCTGGTCGCCCGCCACCTGGTCACCGAACACGGGGTGCGCTCGCTGCTGCTGCTCTCCCGCCGCGGCCCCGACGCCCCCGGCGCCGAAGCCCTCGCGGCCGAACTCACCGCCCACGGCGCCACCGTTCGCGTCGAGGCGTGCGACGCCGCCGACCCCGGCGCCCTCGCCACCGTCCTCGCCACGGTGCCCGCGAGCCGGCCGCTGCGCGCCGTCGTGCACACCGCGGGCGTCCTCGACGACGGCACTGTCGGCTCCCTCACCCCCGAGCGGCTCACCGCCGTGCTGCGCGCCAAGGCGGACGCCGCGCTCGCCCTGCACACCGCGACCCGCGACGCCGGCCTCACCGCGTTCGTGCTGTTCTCCTCCGCCTCCGGCCTGCTCGGCGGCGCCGGACAGGGAAACTACGCCGCCGCCAACACCGTCCTCGACGCCCTCGCCCACCATCGCCGTGCCACGGAACTGCCCGCCACCTCCCTCGCCTGGACCCTGTGGGACCACGACGCCGGCATGACCGGCGGACTCGGCGAGGACGACCGGCACCGCATCGCGGCCTCCGGCCTGCCCGCCCTCGACCCGGCCCGGGCGCTGCGCCTGCTCGACGAGGCCCTCGGCACGGACGAGCCGCTGCTCGCGCCGCTGCGCACCGACCCCGCCGCACTGCGCTCCGCGGCCACCGCCGGACGCCTGCCCGCCCTGCTGCACGGCCTCGTCCCCGCACCCGCCCGCCGTGCCGCCCGTGCCGCCGCCACCGGCGCCTCCGACCTCGCCCGCCGCCTGGCCGGACTCTCCGCGCCCGACCGGGAGCGGCTGCTGCTGGAGGTGGTGCGCCGGCACGCCGCCGTCGCCCTCGGCCACGGCTCGGCCGGTGCCGTCGACGGCGAACAGTCCTTCAAGGAACTCGGGTTCGACTCCCTGACCTCCGTCGACCTGCGCAATCGCCTGAACGCCGAGACCGGGCTGCGGCTGCCCGCCACGCTCGTCTTCGACCACCCCCGGCCCAGCGCCCTCGCCCGGCACCTCGCGCGCGAACTCACGGGATCCACCGAACAGTTCGCCGCCGCCCCGACCGCCTCCGGCGAGGACGACCCGGTCGTCGTGGTGGGCATGGCCTGCCAGTACCCCGGCGGCGTCACCTCTCCGGAGGACCTGTGGCGGTTCGTCTCCGAGGGCGGCGACGCCATCGGCGCCTTCCCCACCGACCGCGGCTGGGACCTGGACCGGCTGCCCGGCCTGGAGGCCGGATTCCTGTACGGCGCCACCCACTTCGACGCGTCCCTGTTCGGCATCGCGCCCCGCGAGGCCCTCGCGATGGACCCCCAGCAGCGGCTCCTGCTGGAGACCTCCTGGGAGACCTTCGAACGCGCCGGGATCGACCCGCTCTCCCTGCGCGGCAGCAGCACCGGCGTCTACGTCGGCGCCATGGGCTCCGGCTACGCGTCCGGACTGGCCGACATCCCCGAGGGCATGGAGGGCTACATCGGCCTCGGCGTCTCCGGCAGCGTCATCTCCGGCCGCGTCGCCTACACCTTCGGCCTCGAGGGGCCGACCATGACCGTCGACACGGCCTGCTCCTCCGCGCTGGTCGCCCTGCACCTCGCCGTCCACGCGCTGCGGCAGGGCGAGTGCTCGATGGCCCTGGCCGGTGGCGTCACCGTGATGGCCACCCCCGGCACGTACACCGAGTTCACCGCGCAGAACGGCCTGGCCGCCGACGGCCGGTGCAAGGCGTTCGCCGCGTCCGCCGACGGCACCAGCTTCTCCGAGGGCGTCGGCATGCTCCTGCTGGAACGCCTCTCCGACGCCCGCCGCAACGGACACCCCGTCCTCGCCGTCGTCCGCGGCTCCGCCACCAATCAGGACGGCGCCTCCAACGGCCTGACCGCGCCCAACGGCCCCTCCCAGGAACGCGTCATCCGGCAGGCCCTCGCCTCCGCCGGACTCGCCCCGCGGGACGTCGACGCCGTCGAGGCGCACGGCACCGGCACCACTCTCGGCGACCCCATCGAGGCGCAGGCCCTGCTCGCCACCTACGGCCGCGAACGGCCCGAGGGCCAGCCCCTGTTGCTGGGGTCCGCCAAGTCGAACTTCGGGCACACCCAGGCCGCCGCCGGAGCGGCCGGCGTCATCAAGATGATCATGGCGATGCGCCACGGCGAACTGCCGCGCACGCTGCACGTCGACGAACCCTCCCCGCACATCGACTGGTCCGGCGGCACCGTCGAGCTGCTCACCGAGGCCCGCCCCTGGCCCGCCCGGGACGGCCGCCCGCGCCGCGCCGGCGTCTCCTCCTTCGGCATCAGCGGCAGCAACGCCCACGTCGTCCTCGAGGAACCGCCCGCCGCCGCTCCCGCCCCGCACCGGCCGGCACCCGCCGCCGTGCCGCGCGTCCACCCCGTCCACGGGCACACCCCCGAGGCCCTGCGTGCCCAGGCCGCCCGGCTGCGCACCCACCTCCTCCAGCACGACGAGGACGCCCGCGACCTCGCGCACAGCCTCGCCACCACCCGGCACCCGCTGGCGCACCGGGCCGCCGTCGTCGCCGCCGACCGGGACGAACTCCTCACCGGACTCGCCGCCGTGGCCGCCGGCGGCACCGCCCCGCACGTCGCCACCGGCACCGCCGACGGCGGCACGCTCGCCGTCCTGTTCAGCGGCCAGGGCGCCCAGCACCCCGGCATGGGCCGCGACCTGCACGCCGCGCAGCCCGTCTTCGCCGAGACCTTCGACGCCGTCTGCGCCGAACTCGACCGGCACCTCGACGGACCGCCGCTGCGCGAGGTGGTCTTCGCCGCCGGGGACAGCCCCGCTGCCGCCCTGCTGGACCGCACCGCCCACACCCAGGCCGCCCTGTTCGCGTTCGGCACCGCGGCCCACGCGCTCGCCACCTCGTGGGGGATCCGCGCCGACGTGCTCGGCGGCCACTCCATCGGCGAGCTGACCGCCGCGCACGCCGCCGGGGTCCTCGACCTCGCCGACGCCTGCGCCCTCGTCGCCGCCCGCGGCCGGCTCATGCAGAACCTGCCCGAGGGCGGCGCCATGACCGCCCTGCAGGCCACCGAGGAGGAGGTGCTGCCCCTCCTCGACGGCCGGGCCGGGCGCATCGCGATCGCCGCCGTCAACGGGCCCGCGTCCGTGGTCGTCTCCGGCGAGGCGAGCGACGTCGACGCCGTCGCCGCCGAGTTCGCCCGACGGGGCCGCAAGACCCGGCGCCTGCGCGTCAGCCACGCCTTCCACTCGCCGCTGATGGACCCCATGCTCGACGACTTCCGCGCCGTGGCCTCCCGCGTCCGCTTCCACGCCCCGGCGGTCCCGGTCCTCTCCAACCTCACCGGCGCCCTCGCCGACGGCGACGACCTCGTCACCGCCGACTACTGGGTGCGCCACGTGCGCCACGCCGTCCGCTTCGCCGACGGGATCCGCGCCCTGGAGGACGCCGCCGTCACCCACTGCCTCGAACTCGGCCCCGACGCCACCCTCACCACCCTCGTCCAGGAGGGCGCCGCCGACCCCGCGGCACTCACCGCCGTGCCGCTGCTGCGCCGCGGCACCGCAGAGGAGCGCTCCGCCCTGCTCGCCGCCGCGGCCCTGCACGTCCACGGCCGCGCCGGCGTCCCCGTCGCACCCGCCGACACGGGGGCGCGGACCGTGCCCCTGCCGACGTACGCCTTCCAGCGGGAGCGCTTCTGGCTGGAGCCGTCGGCGGCCCCCGCCGGGGCGGGCGAGGACTCCGCCTTCTGGGACCTGGTCGAGTCCGCCGACCCCGCCGCGCTCGCCGAGCGGCTCGCCGTCGACCCCGACGCCCCGCTCAGCGCCGTCCTGCCCGCCCTCGCCGCCTGGCGCGGCGAGGACCGCAGGCAGGAGGAGATCCGCGGCTGGGAACACCGCGTGGTGTGGCGACCGGCCGCCGAGGGCGGACCGGCCGCGCTCACCGGAACCTGGCTCCTCGCCGTCCCCGGCCGGCTCGTCGGCGGCCCCTGGGCGTGCTCCGTCACCGACACGCTCGCCGCGCACGGTGCGCACGTCCGCGTCCTGCCCGTCGACTGCGCCACCGCGGACCGCGCCGGCCTCGCCGCCGCCCTCGACGGCCTGCGCCGGGAGGACGACCCCGCCTGGACGGGAGTGCTGTCCCTGCTCGCCGTGGACACCGACCCGCTGCCCGCGCACCCGGCCGTCCCCGCCGGACTGGCCGCGACCACGGCCCTCCTCCAGGCGCTCACCGACGGAGCCTCGGGACCGGACCCCGTCCGCCTGTGGGCGCTCACCGCGGGCGCGGTCGGCGCCCTCGGCACCGAGGCGCCCACCGTGCCCGAACAGGCCGCCGTCTGGGGCCTCGGCCGCACCGCGGCCCTCGAACACCCCCAGCTGTGGGGCGGACTGGTGGACCTGCCCGCCGGAACCGGCACCCCCCTCGCCCCCGACGTGGCCCGGCGCCTGGCCGCCGCCCTCACCGGCACCGCGGGCGAGGACCAGATCGCCGTCCGGCCCGCGGGCACCTTCCTGCGCCGCCTCGAACACGCCCCGTCCGGCGCACCGGCGACGGCCGGCCCGAACTGGTCCGGCACCGTCCTGCTCACCGGCGCCACCGGCGCGCTGGGCCTGCGCACCGCCGCCTGGCTCGCCGGCCGCGGCGCCACCCGCATCGTGGCCGTCAGCCGTTCGGGCGCCGCCTCCGAGGGCGCCGCCCGCCTCAAGGAGGCCCTCGCCGGCACCCGCACCGAACTCGTCCTGGCCGCCTGCGACACCGCCGACCGGGACGCCCTCGCCGCGCTGCTCGCCGAACACCCCGTCGACGCGGTCGTGCACACCGCGGGCGTCCTCGACGACCGGCTCCTGGACGGCATGGACGCCGCGGCACTGGACCGCGTCCTGCGGCCCAAGCTCGCCGCCGCCCGCAACCTCGACGAGCTGACCCGTGACCGCGACCTCACCGCGTTCGTCCTGTACTCGTCCGTCTCCGGCACCCTCGGCACCATCGGCCAGGCCAACTACGCGGCAGCCAACGCTTTCCTGGACGCCCTGGCCGAGTCCCGCAGGGCCGCCGGGCTGCCCGCCACCTCACTGGCCTGGGGGCCCTGGGCCGGCGGCGGCATGGCCACCGCCGACGCCGGGACCGAGGCCCGGATGCGGCGCGGCGGAATCACCCCCCTCGACCCCGGCAAGGCCGCCGACGCCCTCGGCATGGCCACCGCGCGCACCGACGCGGCACTCGTCCTCGCCGACGTCGACTGGGCCCGCTTCGCGCCGGGCTTCACCACCTCCCGGCCCAGCCCGCTGCTCGCCGGCCTCCCCGAGGTGCGCGACCTGCCCGGCCGGCACCCCGAGGCCGCCGCGGGCGCCCGGGACGCGCTGCGCGACCGGCTCGCCGGACAGTCCGCCGCCGAACGCGAACGCACCCTGACCGCCCTCGTCCGCGCCGAGGCCGCCGCCGTCCTCGGCCACACCGGCACCGACCGGGTCGGCGCCACGACCGCGTTCAACGCGCTCGGGTTCGACTCCCTCATGGCCGTCGAACTGCGTAACCGCATCGGCGCCGCCACCGGACTCGCCCTCCCGGCCACGCTGCTGTTCGACCAGCCGAGCGCCACCGCCCTCGCCGGATATCTGCGCGACCGGCTCACCGAGGACACCGACGGCGCCGCCGCGGTCCTCGCCGGGCTCGACTCCCTGGAGGCGGCCCTCGACGGGCTGCCCGAGGACGACGCCCGCCGCGACCGCATCGGCGCCCGGCTCCAGTCGCTCCTCGGACGGTTCGGCACCACCACGGCCGTCGCCCCCGCCCCCGCCGCCGGCGGCGACGACGTGAGCGACCGGATCCGGTCCGCCGGGGCGGACGAGATCTTCGACTTCATCGAGAACGACCTCGGCATCTCCTGACGGCACGGCCACGGGACCTGAGAACGGGTGAGAACACATGAGCGATGAGGACAAGCTCCTCGGCTACCTGAAGAAGGTCACGGCCGACCTTCACCAGACGCGGCAGCGCCTGGCCGCGGCCGAGGCCCAGCACAACGAACCCGTCGCGATCGTCGCGATGGGATGCAGGTTCCCCGGTGGCGTCACCGACCCCGACGACCTGTGGCGGCTGCTCGACGCGGGCACCGACGCCATGTCCGAGTGGCCGCGCGACCGCGGCTGGGACACCGACGCCCTGTACGACCCGACGCCCGGCACCCCCGGCCGCAGCTACACCCGCACCGGCGGGTTCATCGACCGGGTCGGCGACTTCGACGCCGGGTTCTTCGGCATCTCACCGCGCGAAGCCGTGGGCACCGACCCGCAGCAGCGGATCCTGCTGGAGATCTGCTGGGAGGCCCTGGAACGCGCCGGCATCGATCCGCTGTCCCTGCGCGGCAGCCGCACCGGCGTGTTCGCCGGCACCAACCTCCAGGACTACACCACCCTCCTCAGCCACTCCGACAACGCGGGCGACGACGGTGTCGGCAACGCGCCCAGCGTCCTGTCCGGCCGTATCTCCTACACGCTCGGTCTGGAGGGCCCGGCCGTCTCCGTCGACACCGCCTGCTCGTCCTCACTGGTCACCCTGCACCTGGCGGCGCAGGCGCTGCGCGCCGGGGAGTGCGACCTCGCCCTCGCCGGCGGCGTCACCGTCATGTCGACGCCCACCGTCTTCCTCGAGTTCAGCCGCCAGCGCGGGCTGTCGCCCGACGGCCGCTGCCGCGCCTTCGCCGACGCCGCCGACGGCACCGCCTGGGGCGAGGGCGCCGGCGTCCTCGCCGTCGAGCGGCTCTCCGACGCCCGCCGCAACGGCCACCCCGTCCTGGCCCTGCTGCGCGGCTCCGCGGTCAACCAGGACGGTGCCTCCAACGGCCTGACCGCACCCAACGGCCCCTCCCAGGAGCGGGTCATCTGGCAGGCCCTGAAGTCCGCGCGGCTCGTCCCCGCCGACGTCGACGCCGTCGAGGCGCACGGCACCGGCACCACCCTCGGCGACCCCATCGAGGCCCAGGCCCTCCTCGCCACCTACGGCCAGGACCGGCCCGCCGACCGGCCGCTGCTGCTCGGCTCCGTGAAGTCGAACATCGGCCACACCCAGGCCGCAGCCGGAGTCGCCGGCGTCATCAAGACCGTGCTCGCCCTGCGCGAGGGCCGGCTGCCCGCCACCCTCCACGTCGACCGGCCCAGCCGCCACGTCGACTGGTCCGCCGGGCACGTCGAACTGCTCACCGAGTCCCGTCCCTGGCCCGGCACCGGGGACCGTCCGCGCCGCGCGGGCGTCTCCTCCTTCGGTGTCAGCGGCACCAACGCCCACGTCATCCTCGAACAGGCCCCGCCGGCCGGACAGGACGACACCGCCCCATCCGCCGCCGACACCCCCCGCCCCCGCGCCTTCACCGTCTCCGGCCGCACCGCCGCGGCCCTGCGCGCACAGGCCGGACGCCTCGCCGCCCACCTGCGCGCCGCCCCGGACGGCGAGAAGCGCCCAGCCGACCTCGCCTGGTCCCTCGCGGCCACCCGCCCCGCCCTCGAACACCGCGCCGCCGTCGTCGCCCCGGACCTCGACGTCCTGCTGCGCGGACTGACCGCGCTGGCCGACGGCACCCCCGACCCGGCGGTGGTGCGCGGCGTCGCCGACACCGAGGGCGACCCGGTGTTCCTCTTTCCCGGCCACGGCCCGCAGTGGGAGGGCATGGCCGTCGAACTCCACACCGCCGACGCCCGGTTCCGCGCCTTCTTCGACGAAGCCGCGTCCGTCGTCGAGGCGTTCACCGACTTCCGCGTCCTCGACGTCCTGCGCGGCGCACCCGGAGCCCCGCCGCTGGAGCGCCTCGACGTCGTCCAGCCCGCCCTGTTCGTCGTGTGCGTCGCCCTCGCCCGCCTGTGGATGGCGTGCGGGGTCCGTCCCGCCGCCGTCGTCGGGCATAGCCAGGGCGAGATCGCCGCCGCGCACATCGCGGGCGTCCTCACCCTGGAGGACGCTGCCCGCGTCGTCGTCACCCGCTCCCGCGCACTGACCGCCATCGCCGGCCGCGGCGGCATGGTCGCCGTGCCCCTGCCGCTCACCGACGTGGAACGGCTCCTCGCCCCCTACGAGGGCCGCCTCGCCGTCGGATCCGTCACCGGGCCGCGCTCCGTCACCGTCTCCGGCGACGCCGAACCGCTCGCCGACCTCCTCGCCCGCCTCACCGGCGACGGCGTCCGCGCCCGCCGCGTCCCCATCGACTACGCCTCCCACAGCGCCCAGGTCGAAGAGGTCCGAGGCGCCCTGCTCGCCGGATTCGCGCCGGTCCGCCCGCGCCCCGCCGAGATCCCCTTCCACTCCACCGTCACCGGTGCCCGCGTCGAGGACACCACCACCCTCGACGCCGCCTACTGGTACGAGAACATCCGCCGCCCCGTCCGCTTCGAGACCACCGTGCGCGGCCTCGCCGACGCCGGGCACCGCGTCTTCGTCGAGGCGGGCCCGCACCCCGTCGTCACCTCGGCCGTCGACGACATCCTCGACGACCTCGGCATCACCGACGGCGCGGTCCTCGGCACCCTGCGCCGCTCCGAGGGCGGGCCCGGGCGGTTCCTCGCCTCCGTGGCCGCGCTCGCCGTGCGCGGCGGGCCGGTCGACTGGACCACCGTCCACGACGAGCCCGGCCACCGCGTCGACCTGCCCGTCTACGCCTTCCAACGCCGCAGCTACTGGCCCGCGTTCACCGCCGGTGAGCGCGGCGGCACCGACTCCGGCACCGCCGACGCACCCTTCTGGCAGGCCGTCGACTCCGGTGACCTCACCACCCTCGCCACGGCCCTCGCCCTCGACGAGGACACCGTCGCCACCCTGGCCCCGGCCCTGGCCGGCTACCGGCGCCGAAGCACCGACCGCGCCACCGCCGACCGCTGGCGCTACCGCATCACCTGGTCGCCACTCCGGACCGGCAACGGCGCCCCCCTCACCGGCCGGTGGGCTCTCGCCGTGCCCCGCGGCCACGAGGACGGCCCCGAGGCCACCGCCGTACGGGACGCGCTGACCCGGGCCGGCGCCGAGTGCGTCCCCGTCGTGGTCGACGGCCCCGCCGACCGCGCCACCGTCGCGGCGGCCCTGGCCGAAGCGGCCACCGGAGCCCGCGGCCTGCTCTCCCTGCTCGCCCTGGACGGCGCACCGCACCCCGAACACCCCCAGCTGCCGTCCGGGTTCGCCGCCACCGTCGCCCTCGTCCAGGCACTGGACGACCTCAACACCCGCCTCCCGGTGTGGTTCCTGACCCGCGGCGCCGTCGCCACCGGCCCCGGCACCGCCCCCGCCGACCCCGCCCAGGCCTTCGTCTGGGGTTTCGGACGCGTCGTCGCCCTGGAGCAGGCCGACTGCTGGGGCGGCCTCATCGACCTGCCCGAGCAGCTCGACCCGCGCGCCGCAGACCGGGTCGCCGCCGTCCTCGCCGGAACCGACCACGAGGACCAGGTCGCCGTCCGCGCCACCGGCGTCCTCGGCCGCCGCCTGGAGCGCGCCGCGGTCGGCGGACTGCCGGGCCGCCGCCGGTGGACCCCGTCCGGCACCGTCCTGGTGACCGGCGGTACCGGCGCCCTGGGCCGGCACGTCGCCCGCTGGCTCGCCCGCACCGGCACCGCTCACCTCCTGCTGGTCAGCCGCTCGGGCCCGGACGCCGACGGCGCCGGCGAACTGCTCGCCGAGCTGACGGCCGCCGGCGCCCGGGCCGACATCGTCGCCTGCGACATCGCGGACCCGGCGGACCTCGCCGCCCTGCTGGCCGGCATCCCCGAGGACCGGCCCCTGACCGCCGTCTTCCACACCGCCGCGGTCCTGGACGACGGCGTCATCGGCTCCCTCACGCCCGACCGTCTCGCCGAGGTCCTGCGGGTGAAGGTGGGCGGCGCACTCAACCTCGACGCCGCCACCGCGGACCTCGACCTGTCCGCGTTCGTCCTCTTCTCCTCCTCCTCGGGCGTCTTCGGCAGCTCAGGACACGGCAACTACGCCCCTGGCAACGCCTACCTCGACGCGCTCGCCGAGCACCGCCGCTCCCGCGGCCTGACCGCCACGGCCATCGCCTGGTCCGGCTGGGCCGACGGAGGCATGGCCTCCGGAGCCGTCGGCGAACGACTCCAGCGTCACGGCGTCCGCCTCATGGACCCCGCCGTCGCCGTCACCGCCCTCCAGGACGCCCTCGACCACGACGACACCACGCTCGTCGTCACCGACATCGACTGGGAGGTCTTCGGCGCCGAAGTCGACAAGGGACGCCCGCGCCGCCTCTACACCGGGCTCCCCGACTTCGAGCGGCTGCGCGCCCACCGGCCCGCCCCCACCACCCCGAACGGCTCAGGTGACGAGAACGGCGACGTCCTCGCCGCCGTCGCCGCCCTCGGGGAGGCGGACCGGCGCCACGCCCTGCTGGAACTCGTCCGCGCGCACATCGCGTACGTCCTGAACCATCCCGGCCCCGACGACGTCGAACCCGCCCGTGCCTTCCGCGAACTCGGCTTCGACTCCCTCACCGCCGTCGAACTGCGCAACACCCTCGGCGAGGCGACCGGGATGCGGCTGCCCGCCACGCTGGTCTACGACTACCCGACGCCCGCCGCGCTCGCCGAACACCTCAGCGAACGGCTGGCCCCGGCGGCCCCGGCCCCGGCCCCGTCCGGCGGCTCCGGCGCCGCGGCCCGACGCGACACGGCCGAGGACCCCGTCGTGATCGTCGGCATGGCGTGCCGCTTCCCCGGTGACGCCGACACCCCCGAGCGGTTCTGGCGGCTCCTCGCCGACGGCACCGACGCGATGGGCCCCTTCCCCGAGGACCGCGACTGGGACGTTGCCGCCCTCTACGACCCCGAACCCGGCCGGGCGGGCCGCACCTCCACCCGCACCGGCGGGTTCCTCCCCGGCTTCGCCGACTTCGACCCCGGGGTCTTCGGCATCTCGCCGCGTGAGGCGGTGGCGATGGATCCGCAGCAGCGTCTGCTGCTGGAGACGGCCTGGGAGACGTTCGAGCGGGCCGGCATCGACCCGCACACCCTGCGCGGCAGCCGCACGGGCGTCTTCGCCGGCACCAACTACCAGGACTACACGTCCCGTCCGCTCGCACCGGGCGACGACATCGGCGCCCACCTCGGCACCGGCAACTCCGCCAGTGTCCTCTCCGGCCGGCTGTCCTACACGTTCGGCCTCGAAGGCCCCGCGGTGACCGTCGACACGGCGTGCTCGTCGTCGCTGGTGGCCCTGCACCTGGCGGTGCGGTCCCTGCGGGCGGGGGAGTGCGACCTGGCGCTGGCCGGCGGGGTCACGGTGATGTCGACCCCCGGTCTGTTCGTGGACTTCAGTCGTCAGCAGGGGCTGGCGGCGGACGGCCGGTGCAAGGCGTTCGCGGACGCGGCGGACGGTACGGGGTTCTC
>NZ_JBHYQH010000070.1:0-20420 GCF_042746715.1 Streptomyces sp. NPDC058741
GCGACCCCCGAGGCCGGCTCCGCCGCCCCGGAGGCCCCCGGCGAGCCTGCCGCCGAGACGCCGGCCCAGCTGCCCGGCGAGGCGACCCCCGAGGCCGGCTCCGCCGCCCCGGAGGCCCCCGGCGAGCCTGCCGCCGAGACGCCGGCCCAGCTGCCCGGCGAGGCGACCCCCGAGGCCGGCTCCGCCGCCCCGGAGGCCCCCGGCGAGCCTGCCGCCGAGACGCCGGCCCAGCTGCCCGGCGAGGCGACCCCCGAGGCGGGTCCTGCCGCCCTCGACGACCCTGCCGCCGCCGAGGCCGCCGAGGCAGCCGCCGCCCAGGCCGTGCCGGCCGCCGAGCCGCTCGTCGCCGAGCCCGGCGTCCCGGTCGCCGAACCCGTTCCCACTCCCGTCGCCACCCCGGTCGAGGCGACCGGCGCCGACTCGCCCGCCCCCGGCCGGCAGGCGGAGATCCTCGCGCCCGTGGCCCCAGAGGCCCCCGAGGCCCCCGAAGTCACGCCCCCCGCCCCGGCCCCCGAGTCGGCGACGCCCCCCACTCCCGCGGAAGCGACCGTGTCCGAGCAGCCCACCGCCGCTGACGCCACGCCCGCACCCGCCGAGGACGTCACCGTCGCCCTCCCCGCAGAGGCACCGGTCCAGGGCCCCCAGCAGTCCCCGCCCGTCCGGCCCGGCGCGCCGGAACCCGCCGCGCACGTCCCCGCCCCCCGCGAAGGCGACGGCGCAGACGACGCCGAACTCGTGCAGAACGCCGACGACCTGGACACCCGGGCCACCGAACAGGGAGATCTGACGGATCAGGAAAGCCACGAGTCAGAGAGCGCGGCCGCAGTGTCGGAAGCGCGACAGCCGACCGGCCCCGCCGCCCCCGCCTACGACCCCGCCGAGCGCGAGGCCGTCCTGAAGGTCATCCGCGAACGCCGGGACATCCGCAACGGCTTCCGCAGCGACCCCATCCCGCACGAGGTGCTGCTCCGTGTCCTGGAGGCCGCGCACCACGCGCCCTCCGTCGGGCACTCGCAGCCCTGGGACTTCGTCGTCATCCGCTCCGCCGACACGCGGCGCGCGATGCACGAACTGGCCACGCGCCAGCGCGACGCGTACGCGAAGTCCCTCCCCAAGGGCCGGGCCAAGCAGTTCAAGGAACTGAAGATCGAGGCCATCCTCGACACCCCGGTGAACATCGTCGTCACCGCCGACCCGACCCGTGGCGGCCGCCACACCCTCGGCCGTCACACCCAGCCCCAGATGGCCCCCTACTCGGCGGCCCTGGCCGTGGAGAACCTCTGGCTCGCCGCCCGCGCCGAAGGACTCGGCGTCGGCTGGGTCAGCTTCTTCGACGAGCGCGAGATGGTCCGCGCCCTCGGCCTGCCCGAGCACCTCGAGGTCATCGCCTATCTGTGCGTCGGTTACGTCGACGAGTTTCCCGACGAGCCCGAGCTGCTGCAGGCGGGCTGGTCCAAGCGCCGCCCGCTGTCGTGGGTCGTGCACGAGGAGACGTACGGCCGACGCGCACTGCCCGGAGAGGAACCGCACGACCTGCTCGCCGAGACCGTGGCGCAGATCCGCCCGCTGGACGCCAAGGCGCTCGGCGAGGCGTGGGAGCGCCAGAAGCGCATGACCAAGCCAGCCGGAGCACTGGGGATGCTGGAGATCATCTCCGCGCAGCTGTCCGGCCTGTCCCGCCAGTGCCCGCCGCCCATCCCCGAGCCCGCGGCCGTCGCGATCTTCGCGGGCGACCACGGCGTCCACGCCCAGGGGGTGACCCCCTGGCCCCAGGAGGTCACCGCCCAGATGGTGGCCAACTTCCTCGGCGGCGGAGCCGTGTGCAACGCCTTCGCCACCCAGGTGGGCGCCGAGATCTGCATCGTCGACGTGGGCGTCGCCGCCGACCTCCCGGCCACGCCGGGCCTGCTGCCCCGCAAGATCAGGGCCGGTACGTCCGACATGACCACCGGCCCGGCGATGACCCGCGAGGAGGCCAAGCAGGCCATCGAGGTCGGCATCGAGACCGCCCGCGACCTCGTCGCCGCCGGCAACAAGGCCCTGCTCACCGGTGAGATGGGCATCGGCAACACGACCGCGTCCGCGGCTCTGATCGCCGTCTTCACGGGGGCGGACGCGGCCGAGGTGACGGGCCGGGGGACCGGTATCAACGACGAGACCCTCGCCCGCAAGACCGAGGTCGTCCGCCGCGCCCTCGAGCTGCACCAGCCGGACCCGGCCGACCCGATCGGCGTGCTCGCCGCGATCGGCGGCTTCGAGCACGCCGCGCTCGTCGGCCTCCTGCTCGGCGGCGCGTCGCTGCGCACGCCGGTGATCCTCGACGGCGTGAGCGCCGGCGCCGCCGCCCTGGCGGCCCGCGCGATCGCCCCGGAGGTCCTGGCCGCCTGCATCGCGGGTCACCGCAGCGCCGAGCCGGGCCATGTGGCGGCCCTCAACAAGCTGGGTCTGCGCCCCCTGGTCGACCTCGACCTCCGCCTCGGCGAGGGCACGGGCGCGCTCCTGGCCCTGCCCCTGGTCCAGAGCACGGCCCGGGCGATGCACGAGGTGGCGACGTTCGACTCGGCCGGCGTGACCGAGAAGTAGTCCCGGGTGGCCGCGCGGCGGCGGCTCGCAGGCCCCGGGTCCCCGGCCCGGCCCGTGAGTCCCGAGCCGCGCGGCCTTCCCGCGCACGGCAGCCGCACGAGCCTCACGGCAGGCCGGGCCGGGCCGCTTCCGCCCCGCGCGCCCGCCGCCGCACCCGGCCACGGCGCCCAGCCATCGGACACCTGTGCCGCCCCGACCCCCGGCCCCCTAAAATCCGCACGTCAGGGCCGCCGCCGAAACCGCCCCACAGGAGCCGCACCCCATGGCCGAACACCCCGCCTACCCCGTAGGCCTCCGCCTCACCGGCCGCCGCGTGGTCGTTCTCGGCGGCGGCCAGGTCGCCCAGCGCCGCCTGCCCGCCCTGATCGCGGCCGGCGCGGACATCCTCCTCGTGTCCCCCGAGGTCACCCCCTCCGTCCAGGCCATGGCGGACGCCGGCGAGATCGACTGGCGGCAGCGCCGCTACGAGGAGGGCGACCTGGAGGACGCCTGGTACGCCCTCGTAGCCACCAGCGACCTGGAGGCGAACACCCTCGCCTCGGCCGAGGCGGAACGCCGCCGCATCTGGTGCGTCCGCTCCGACGACGCCGACGAGGCCACGGCCTGGACCCCGGCCAGCGGCCACAGCGAGAGCGAGGGCGTCACGGTCGCCGTCCTCACCACCGACGCCCGCGAGCGCGACCCCCGCCACATCGCCGCCATCCGCGACGCGGTCGTCGAGGGCCTGCGCGACGGCACGCTCGTCGCCCCGCACCACCGCACCCGGACGCCCGGCGTCGCGCTGGTCGGCGGCGGTCCCGGTGACCCGGACCTGATCACCGTGCGCGGCCGGCGCCTGCTCGCCGGCGCCGACGTCGTCATCACCGACCACCTGGGCCCGCGCGGCCTGCTCGCGGAACTCCCCCCGAACGTCGAGGTCATCGACGCCGCCAAGCTGCCCTACGGCAGGTTCATGGCCCAGGAGGCCATCAACAACGCCCTGATCGAACACGCGAAGCAGGGCAAGGCGGTCGTACGGCTGAAGGGCGGCGACCCCTTCGTCTACGGGCGCGGCATGGAGGAGGTCCAGGCGCTGGCCGAGGCCGGCATACCCTGCACCGTCGTACCGGGCATCTCCAGCTCCATCTCGGTGCCGGCCGCCGCGGGCATCCCGGTGACCCACCGGGGCGTGGCCCACGAGTTCACCGTGGTCAGCGGCCACGTCGCCCCCGACGACGAGCGCTCCCTGGTCGACTGGCCGTCCCTCGCCAGGCTGACGGGCACGCTGGTGATCCTCATGGGCGTCGGCACGATCGGCAAGGTCGCCGAGGCCCTCATCGCCCACGGCAAGTCCCCGGACACGCCCGTCGCCCTGGTCCAGGAGGGCACGACGGCCGCGCAGCGCCGTGTCGACGCGACCCTGGCGACGGTCGGGGAGACCGTGCGGCGCGAGGACGTGAGGCCGCCGGCGGTCATCGTCGTCGGGGAGGTGGTGAGCGTCGGCCCCGACGCCGCCGCCCACCATGCGTAACCCCTGGTAACAGCACCCGTACCGAGCCGTTGGCACCGCACCCAGGACAAGGCAGTATCACCCTGTGGCCGATCTCATCACCGTCGTCGACCCCGACGACCCACGCCTGCACGACTACACCGGGCTGACCGACGTGGAGCTGCGCCGCAGGCGCGAGCCCGCCGAGGGCCTGTTCATCGCCGAGGGCGAGAAGGTCATCAGACGGGCCAAGGAGGCGGGCTACGAGATGCGGTCCATGCTGCTCTCGGCCAAGTGGGTCGACGTCATGCGCGACGTCATCGACGAACTCCCCGCCCCCGTCTACGCGGTCAGCCCCGACCTCGCCGAGCGGGTCACCGGCTACCACGTGCACCGCGGCGCGCTCGCCTCCATGCAGCGCAAGCCCCTGCCCACGGCGGCCGGCCTCCTGCGGACCGCCCGCCGCGTGGTCGTCATGGAGTCCGTCAACGACCACACCAACATCGGCGCGATCTTCCGCTCGTCGGCCGCGCTCGGCATGGACGCCGTCCTGCTCTCCCCGGACTGCGCGGACCCCCTGTACCGCCGCAGCGTGAAGGTCTCCATGGGCGCGGTCTTCTCCGTGCCCTACGCCCGTCTCGACACCTGGCCCAAGGGCCTGGAGTCGGTCCGCGAAGCCGGCTTCACCCTCCTCGCCCTCACCCCGGACGAGAAGGCCCGGTCCCTGGACGAGTCCGCCCCGCACACCATGGACCGCGTCGCCCTGATGCTGGGCGCCGAGGGCGACGGCCTGTCCACCCAGGCCCTGGTCGCCGCAGACGAGTGGGTGCGCATCCCGATGGCCCACGGCGTCGACTCGCTCAACGTGGGCGCGGCTGCGGCCGTGGCCTTCTACGCGGTCGCCACCGGCCGCCCCCGGACGTAGGGGCCGTCCGTGGAGCAGCGCCAGGCGGTCGTCGCCGTCCTGCTGCGCGGGGAGCGCCTGCTCGCGATCCGGCGCGGGCCCGCCGTCACCCGCCCCGGCTACTGGCAGCCGCTCAGCGGCAAGGTCGAACCGGGGGAGAGCCAGGAGCTGGCGGTCGTCCGGGAGGTCCGCGAGGAGGTCGGCCTGACCGTCGTCCCGCAGGCGAAGGTCTGGGAGTCGGAGACCGACGACGGGCGCTTCCGCCTGCACTGGTGGACCGCCCGCGCGGAGACGGGCGATGTGGTCCCCGACCCGCGGGAGGTCGCCGAGACCCGCTGGGTCACCCCGCGGGAGTTCCTGGCCCTGGACCCGGTCTTCGAGGGCGACCGCGAGTTCTTCGAACGGATCCTGCCGGAGCTGTGACGCCCCGCCGGGCCGCGGTCCGAGCGGCCACGACCGGCGGTCCCGCCACCGCACGTGCCCGCGCTACGGCCCGTGCTCCCGCGTCACCTGCTGCTGCCGTGCGCCGTCCGGGCCCTCGCCGAGTCCCCGCGCCGGCCCCTGGCAGCCCTGCACCAGGGCGATGCCGACCGCGACCAGCAGCGTGACCACGACGAACACGAACAGCCGCTGCCGCAGCAGCCGAGGATTGGCGGGCCGCAGCCCCGTCCCGGTGTTCCTGTGAGCCGGACGCCCGGCACCGCTGTGGGGGGCGGGACGACTGCCGCTGCCCGGCCGCGTGCCGTTGCGCCCCGTGGGGGTCGGCCGTGCCCCGGACCGGGACGAGGAACCGCCGCGCGAGGTGCCGGAGCCGCGCACCGGAGTCCTGCCGCGGCCCGGCCTGCTCCCGCCGGGTGTGCGGGATCCGCCCCGCGCACCGGAACCGCCCTGGGACGCCGGCGCGTCCGGCGACGGCACACCGTCCCCGGGCCCGGGAGAACGCCGCGGCGGGGGAGTGCCCCGGCCCCGCCGCCCCCCGGCCGTGCCCGGCTGGCCCTGCCTGCCCCGGCCGCGCTCGGGATAGGTGTCGACGGGACGGTCGGCCTCGGCGCCGCGCTGCGCGGGCGGACGTACACCGGCCAGGTCCTGCGACTCCCGGGCCGCGATCTCCTTCAGGCGCAGCGACAGCTGGAGTGTGCTGGGCCGCTCCTCGGGGTCCTTCGCCAGACATGCCCGGACCAGCGGGGCGAGCGCGTCCGGTACACCGTGCAACTGCGGCTCCTCGTGCACGACGCGGTACAGCATCACCTCGGAACTGCCGTGCCCGAAGGGCGAGTCGCCCATCGAGGCGTACGCCAGCGTGGCGCCCAGCGAGAACACGTCCGTGGCCGGGGTGACGGCCGCGCCGCGCACCTGCTCCGGCGCGAGGAAGCCCGGCGAACCCACGGCCGTGCCGACGTGCGTGAGCGTCGAGGCGCCGGTGGCCCAGGCGATGCCGAAGTCGATGATCCGCGGCCCCTTGGGCGACAGCAGGATGTTGGACGGCTTCAGGTCCCGGTGCACGACCCCGGCCTCGTGCACCGCGACGAGGCCCTCCGACAGGGCGGCGCCGACAGCGGCGACGTCGGCCGCGCCGAGCGGACCCTCGGCGGCGACCTTGTCGTGCAGGGAGGGGCCCGGTACGTACTGGGTGGCGAACCAGGGGCGGTCGGCGTCCAGGTCGGCGGCCACGAGCCGGGCCGTGCAGCCGCCGCGGATCCGCCGGGCCGCCGAGACCTCACGGGCGAAGCGCGAGCGGAACTCCTGGTCCTCGGCCAGGTCGGGCCGGATGACCTTCAGCGCGACCCGCTGCCCCTTCTTGTCGGAGCCCAGGTAGACCACGCCCATGCCGCCCGCGCCGAGCCGTCTGTGAAGCCTGAACGAGCCGACGACGCGCGGGTCCTCGCGCCTCAGGCGCATCATCGCCATGTTCATCCCCGCTGCCCGGTCCTGTGACGAGCCACAGCTTACGTTTCCACGGCCGCCCGCGCGCAGAGGCCGCGCCCTCTCGTGGGGATGGATTGTCAGTGGTGGGTCGGAGACTTGAAGAGTGGTCAGGGAGAGCGCGAGGAGGCGGACTTCGCGCCGGGGGTGATCCCAACCACCGGTCTCAGAAGGGGGATTGGTCCTCTGAAGGGTGACCCGGTGGAGATAGTCGTGGACGCGGGGGACACGACCCGCACGTACGAGGTGGTGGCGAGCAGGGCGGGCCGCAGGGTGGAGACGGCGGTGCGTCGAGGTGTCGTAGAAGTGAGCGAAGTCACCCGAAGCGGAACGGTCGTGCGTACGGCCCGCTTCATGGCGAACCGGGTGCTCGCGCTGGTGGAGCAGCCGGTTCCGCGGGAGGAGGGCCCCGACAAAGCGGGATGACCGGGGAGCCCCGTCGGGGAAGACCCTGAGCCCTGGTTCCGCGTCTCCACCCAGGGGAGTACGCGGCGGGCGGCGGCTCATCCTCCGGGAGGCCCGGCAATCGGTACGACGGCATGACGCCCGGTGAGGGCCGGGAGCCTAGATTTGAGGTCAAGCGGCGGGTGGCAGCACTCGTCCCCCGAGGTCAGACGCCCGCCGCTGCCGACGACAACCGATCACGGCCCAGGAGAGGGACCATGGCCCACACGGCACCGCGGACGCTGGTCCGCGAGGAGGGACGCAAGGCGTACGCCGCCGCGTTCCGCCCCCGCCGTCAGGGCCGTCGCCACCCCGTGGTGGCGACGCTGATGGCTCTTCCCCTGGCGGTCCTGCTCCTCCTCGTCTTCGACGGGTGGGAGACAGTGGCCACACAGGCGTCGTCCGTGGGCGAGATGCTGGGGCGCTGAGCGGCGACCCAGGCCCGGAAGAGCGGTCCGGGCGGGGACATCCACCCATGAAACCCCGTGGGGACGGGGGTGCGGCGGACGGCACACATGCCGGCGCAGCTGGGGAGCTGCGCCGGCATTGCCGTTCCCGCCGGTGTCCGAGGCGCTCCGCCGCACCACGAGGTGCCGGCCCGTGCACGGCGCCCGGGGCCGTCCGCCGGCCCGGCCGCGCGCCCACCCGGGGACGCCGATCAGCACACGCCCGCCGTCGCCCCGCCGACCTCCCCGTACCCTCGACCCAGACCCACACCGACGGAGCCCCGTGAAGCCCGCCCCCGACCCGCTCGCGCTCGCCCTCACCGCCACGGCCCGGGCGGCGGCCCACGCGCGCACGCCGACGGCCTGCCCCTGCGGCGCGGCCACACTCGCCGACCGCCCCGACGGCCTCGTCGTCCGCCACGCGGACACCGTCGCCAAGGCCCACCCCCCGGGCACGGACCTCACTGACCTCACGAGCCGCCTGGCGGTCGCCGCCCGCCACCCCGGCATCCTCCTGGCCCCGCTCGCCCCCACCCCGGCCGAGCTGCACGACCGCCCGGTCACGTTCTGGCCCTACGGAACCCCCGTGGACCCGGACGATCCCGACGCCGCTCCCTGGGAGGCCGCCGCCACCCTCCTCGCCCGGCTGCACCGCACCCCGGCCCCGCCCGCCCTGCCCGCCATGCGCGGCCCCGCCCGGGCGGCCCGGTCCGTCGCCCGGCTCGCCGAGGCCGGGCGGCACCCCGGCGCCGCCCCCGTCCTGCGCGCCTGGCACACCCTCCCGCCCTGGGCCCGAGCCGAGGCGCCGATGCCGGACACGAGCACGCTGTGCCACGGCGACCTGCACCTCGGCCAGCTGGTACGCCACCCGGCACCGCACGGCCCCTGGCTGCTCATCGACGTGGACGACCTCGGCACCGGCGTCCCGGCCTGGGACCTCGCCCGCCCCGCCGCCTGGTACGCCTGCGGCCTGCTCCCGCCCGACGAATGGGCCCGCTTCCTCGCCGCCTACCGGGAGGCCGCAGGCCCGGCCGTCCCCGCCGACGGCGACCCATGGCCCGCCCTGGACGTCCCCGCCCGCGCCCTGACCGTGCAGACCGCCGCCCGGGCCGTCACCAAGGCGGTCGCGGCCGGGAGCCCGCTGGACGAGGCGGAACAGGCGGTCGTGGACGCCTGCGACCGCATGGCACCCCTCCCGCCCCGGCCGGCACAGGAGCACCCGACGTAGGGTGCAACCGACCGCAGCCGGACGGAGTCTGTCCTGGCGAGACGTGAAGCGGGACCGACCGGCGAGGAGTTGAACGACCATGCAGTGTCCGAAGTGCCGTGCGCCGATGCACACCTACAACCGCAACGGCGTCCAGATCGAGCAGTGCAGCGGCTGCCGCGGGATCTTTCTCGACTACGGAGAACTGGAGGCGCTGACCCGCCTGGAGTCCCAGTGGTCACAGGCCGCCCCGCCGCCCCCGCCCGCTCCGCAGGCCTACCCGGCTCCGCCGGCCCCGGCCTGGGGCGCCCCGCACGGCGGCCACGGTCATCACGGCCACCACCGCCACAAGAGCTTCGGGCGCATGCTCTTCTCGTCCTGAGGCGAGCGGCACGACGAAGCCCCCGGCCGTTGCGCACGGCCGGGGGCTTCATCGTGGTGTGGACGATACTGGGATTGAACCAGTGACCTCTTCCGTGTCAGGGAAGCGCTCTCCCGCTGAGCTAATCGTCCTCGGGACCACGACCACGCCGTGGAGCGGATCATGGGCAGTGCGTGCGCGATACTGGGATTGAACCAGTGACCTCTTCCGTGTCAGGGAAGCGCTCTCCCGCTGAGCTAATCGCGCGGGTCGGGATCTTCGAGAAGATCCAGTGGACGATACTGGGATTGAACCAGTGACCTCTTCCGTGTCAGGGAAGCGCTCTCCCGCTGAGCTAATCGTCCTTGGAGGTGGAGACGGGATTTGAACCCGTGTAGACGGCTTTGCAGGCCGTTGCCTCGCCTCTCGGCCACTCCACCAGGAGTGTAGGGGACCGGTGAGCCCCCTGTTCCTTCGAGCGGACGACGAGGCTCGAACTCGCGACCTCAACCTTGGCAAGGTTGCGCTCTACCAACTGAGCTACGTCCGCCTGTCGTTTCGGTCCGCTCTCGCGGCCCGGCGACGTGTTGAACTCTAGCGGATTCCGGGGCCAGTACAAAAACGCGTTTGTGCAGCGTGCTGCGCCTCACCTGCTCAGGGACGTCGCAGTGCCTGCCGAGAGGACATCCCCCGGTCACCCGCCGGGCACCCGCCATAGACTCGACCGCGTGCTCGACCTCCCTCCCCTCGCCCGCTTCGGCGACCGCACCGCCACCGGGCTCCTCGACGTCACCGACGACCCCGAGGCCCTGGACTCCAGCGGCTTCTGGGCCGTCTGCGCCGACTTCGAGGGCCGTCTGACCTGCGCCCGCTTCCGGGACGTGCGGACGGCGCAGGTGCCCGCTCCCCGGCCCGGTGCGTGGCGCGGACCGGCGGCGGGTGACTGGACGTCCTCGCTGGACCGCGCCGCGTACACGGCGGCCGTGCGGCGCGTCCGCGAGCACATCGCGGCCGGTGAGGTCTACCAGGCGAACCTGTGCCGGGTGCTGTCCGCGCCCGTTCCCTCCGGCGTCGACGTCGACGCCCTCACCGCGCTGCTGGCCCGGGGCAATCCGGCGCCCTACGCAGGAACGATCCGCCTGCCCGCGCACGGCGTGGAGATCGCCACCGCGTCCCCCGAACTGTTCCTGCGGCGTGACGGACGCGTGGTCGAGTCCGGGCCGATCAAGGGCACCGGCCGCACCGAGGCGGACCTGCTGGAGAAGGACTTCGCCGAGAACGTGATGATCGTGGACCTGGTCCGCAACGACATCGGGCGGGTGTGCGCCACGGGCAGTGTGACGGTGCCCGACCTGTGCGTGGTGGAGAAGCACCCGGGGCTGGTCCACCTGGTCTCGACGGTCCGCGGCGAACTGCGGGACGGGGCCGGCTGGGCCGAGCTGCTCGCCGCCGCCTTCCCTCCCGGCTCCGTCACCGGCGCCCCCAAGTCCCGTGCCCTGCGGATCATCGAGGCGCTGGAGTCGGCACCCCGGGGGCCGTACTGCGGGGGCATCGGCTGGGTCGACGCCGACCGGGACGTCGCGGAGCTGGCCGTCGGCATCCGCACCTTCTGGATCGACCGGGCCGAGGGCATGCTGCGCTTCGGCACCGGCGCCGGCATCACCTGGGGTTCCGATCCCGAGGGGGAGTGGCGCGAGACCGAGCTCAAGGCATCCCGGCTGCTCGCGATAGCGTCGGGAGCGTACGAGGTGAGTGGAGAGGACCTGACGTGAAGATCTGGCTCGACGGCGGGCTGCAGGACATCGAGTCCGCCCGCGTCTCCGTCCTCGACCACGGACTGACCGTGGGCGACGGCATCTTCGAGACGGTCAAGGCCGTCCACGGCCGGGCGTTCGCCCTCACCCGGCACCTCGACCGGCTCACCCGCTCCGCGCGCGGCCTCGGCCTGCCCGACCCGGACCTCGACGAGGTGCGCCGCGCCTGCGCCGCCGTCGTCGAGGCCAACCCGATGCCGCTCGGCCGCCTCCGTATCACCTACACCGGCGGCCACGGCCCGCTCGGTTCCGACCGCGGCGAGCACGGCCCGACTCTCGTCGTCGCCCTCGGCGAGACCACCCGCCGCCCCGACTCCACCGCCGTCATCACGGTCCCCTGGACCCGCAACGAGCGCGGCGCACTGGCCGGACTGAAGACCACCTCCTACGCGGAGAACGTCGTCGCCCTCGCCCGTGCCCGCGAACAGGGCGCCACCGAGGCGCTGTTCGCCAACACGGTGGGGCAGCTGTGCGAGGGCACCGGATCGAACGTCTTCGTCGTCCTGGACGGCGAGATCCACACCCCGCCGATCGCCTCCGGCTGCCTCGCCGGTATCACACGCGCGCTGACCGCCGAATGGACCGGCGCCAGGGAGACCGACCTCCCCCTCGAGGTCCTGGAGCGGGCCGACGAGGTATTCCTGACCTCCACCCTGCGGGACGTCCAGGCCGTGCGCCGGGTCGACGGCCGTGAGCTGCCCGGAGCGCCGGGCCCGGTGACCGCCAAGGCCATGCGCGTCTTCGAGGAGCGCTCCGGGGACGATCTCGACCCCTGACCGTCCGTCCCGGGACCACCGGTTAATGGGCTGAGCAGGGTCCCGGTTGCGGGTAGAACACCTGTGATGACCACGACCCTGCGGCCGACCGAGCCGCTTCAGCGAAACGCCGACGGGACGCGCTCGCGCCGTTACCAGGTGTGCGTGAACAGCCGTCCCGTGGGAGCGATACACCTCGGCACGCATCCGGTGTTCGGCGACGCGGTGGCCCGGATCATGACGCTGCGCATCGAGGAACCGGACCGCGGACGGGGCCGGGGCACCGTGGCCGCGCTCGCCGCGGAGGAGGTGGCGCGCGGCTGGGGGTGCCGCCGTATCGAGGCCGCGGTCCCGGCCGGAGCCGAGGCGGCGTTCCGGCTCGCCACCGCGCTCGGCTACGTGGTGCGCAACCGCGGCATGGAGAAAGCACTCGGCGACACCCCACCGGACCTGCCGGAGGGCAGCCGGGCCCGGCCCATGACCGAGGCGGAGTACGTCCCCTGGCTGGCCGGGGGCAAGGAGAAGTACGCGCGCAGCTGGACCGAGCGGGGTGTCCCCGAGGCCGAGGCCCGGGCCAAGTCCGAGCGGGATCACGCCACCTTGCTCCCGGAGGGCCTGGCCACCCCCGGCATGTTCGTCAGCGTCGTCGAGCACCGGGGGACACCGGTGGGCACGCTGTGGCTGGCCGTCCGGGAGAACACCGGCTTCGTCTTCGACGTCGAGACCCACGCCGCCCACCGGGGCCGGGGGCACGGCCGCACCCTCATGCTGCGCGCCGAGGCCCAGACGATCGCCGAGGGCAGGAACACCCTCGGCCTCAACGTCTTCGCCGGCAACACCCCGGCCGAGCGGCTCTACGCGTCCCTGGGGTACGAGACCACGCAGTACGCCGTGTACAAGCCACTGCTGTGACGGCCCGGAGGGGAACCGGGAGCGGGACGGGGCTCAGTGCTCCCGGCCGGCCAGCAGCCGGTCCGCGATCTCCTCGATCCGCTCGCGCAGCCCCTCCTGGCTCTTGCCGCCGTCGAGCCGCTCACCGCCGATGACGTACGTCGGCGTGCCGGTCACACCGATCGCCTTGCCCTCGGCCTGGTCGGCGTCCACGATCAGGATGTGCCGGCCGTCGACCAGCGCCGTGTCGAACTCCTCGGCGTCCAGATCCAGTTCCCGGGCCAGCTCGACCAGGAAGGGCTCTCCCTCGCGGCCCAGCTCCTCGACCCGGCCCAGCAGGGCCTCCGCGTACGCCCAGCCCTGGCCCTGCTCCCACGCCTCCTCCGCGGCCTGGGCGGCGGCGAAGGCGTGCTTGTGCTTCTCCAGGGGGAAGTGCCGCAGCCGCAGCTCCAGACGCGGGCCGTAGCGTTCGCGCAGGGCACGGACGTCGTCCAGTGCCGTACGGCAGTCCGTGCACTGCAGGTCGCACCAGATCTCGAGGACGGGGGCGGGGGAGGAGTCGCTCATGCGCACAGTCTCCCAGCCCCGCGACGGCCGCCCCAACCGGATGCCCCTGTCGCGGACGGCACGTGTACCGCGCCTGCTCCGGAGGCGGGGTCCGCGACCGGCACCTGCGAAGGAGGCGACCCGGAGATCTCCCTGATGCAGGGGGCCGGAGCGTGGCCCGCCGGGGCGCCGTGGGTGCAGGATGGAAGGGACGAAGTGCCCTGTCAGACCCGCGTACGCCTGGAGGACCGGATGATTGCCGAGACCGTCTGCTCCGCCGTCTCCGCGGCCGGCCTGGGCATCGCGGCCGTGACGGCGTACCGCAAGCGTTTCCTCACGGCGGTGCGGATCGCCGCCTACTCCCTCGTGCCGGTCGGCCTCGTGATGACCGGTGTCGTCGACTGGCTGGCCGACACCGCCCTCAGCCCCATGGCCTGGGCGGGCTTCGGCGTGCTCGGCCTGTCGTGGGTGCTCTTCGCGACCACGCGCGTCGTGGAGCGCCGCCGCGGCGGCACCCGCAAGGAGCGCAAGGCCGCCCGGGCGGCGGACGGGTCCGGGGCGGTGGCCCCCTCGGCCTCGGCGCCCTCCCTGGGGCAGGGCTCCCGCCCGGCGGGCCGGCCCGGGGCGGCGCCCAAGGGCGACGACGACTTCAGCGACATCGAGGCCATCCTGAAGAAGCACGGCATCTGACCGCGGCGCGCCGGGCTGAATAGTCACATAAAGCCCCCGAATGTGCGGAAGTGATCACAAACTGGACCGGACCACATGGAATCGGTGCACTCCCGTACGGAACGAGCCCCCGGATCGCGTCCGGCGGGGTGACTGCGTCATCATCGCCGCGAGATGCTGGACACGACGGAACAGAGCGACCCCGCGCCGCCGCAGGACGGGCCGCGTCCCCCACAGGACGAGGCACGGGGTTGCCTCTTCGCCCTTTCCCAGCCACCGCTGATGATCTTCCTTGCGGTGATCGGGTGTCTGCTGCTCATGGCCTCGCTGCACGACCTGCTGCTGCTGTGAGCCGTACCCGCGGTACCCGGCGCCACCCGCCGGGGCCGCGGCCTTCTTGAAGCGGTGTCCGGGTCCCGCTCTCCAGAAGCGGTGTCCGGGACCCGTTCCCCCGCACCGGTGTCCCATACCTGATCCCCAGCCGTGCGGCGGATCAGCCCGCAGCCTCCTTGCGGCGTGCCCGGTACGCGGCCACGTGCAGGCGGTTGCCGCAGGTGCGGCTGTCGCAGTAGCGCCGCGAGCGGTTGCGGGAGAGGTCGACGAAAGCGCGCCGGCAGTCGGGCGCCTCGCAGCGCCGCAGCCGCTCCTGCTCCCCGGCCACCACGAAGAACGCCAGCGCCATGCCGCAGTCGGCCGCCAGGTGGTCGGCGACGGAGGCGCCGGGCGCGAAGTAGTGGACGTGCCAGTCGTAGCCGTCGTGGTCCGTGAGCCGGGGGGTCGTGCCGGCGGCGGCGACCAGTTCGTTGATCAGTCCCGCGGCGGTCCGGGCGTCGGGGGAGGCGAAGACCGCGGCGAACCGGCCGCGGATCTTGCGCACCGCGGAGAGGTCGAACTCGGAGAGCACTCCGACGTCACTGATCTCGTGGTTCCGCACGAAGTCCGCGAGGGCCGCCACGTCCGGCAGCCCGTCCGCCGTGGCGTCCTCCGGTGCGGTGTTCACCAGATCGACCACGGTGTCGAGGGCGCACCGGGTGTCGTGGGTGATCAGCACGATTCGCTCCCTGGCCTGGGGGTCGGGCGGGCGCCCGCCGATGCTGGCCGATGGTAACGGCTGATCCTCCGCCGGGCCGCCCCCATGCCCGCACATGGCTTCGACGTCCATGTCAACGCCGCCGGGCCCGGCATGGTTCCCGAGCGGACACCCGGGTGTGCGGAGCGTCACGCACACCGGCGCCGCCCCGCGTGAGCCGCGGTGCCGGCGCCGGTGTGCTCCGTATGGAATTGTCCAGGCCCGAGCCGTCTCCCCGAGTCGACGGCACCGGGCGGCCTGTGAGGCCCTCGACCTAGCTTTCCGCCAGGATGTGCGAGAGCTCCTGGTCGAGATCGAAGTGCCGGTGCTCCGTGCCGGGGGGCACGGCGGCGTCTGTGCGCTTCAGGAAGGACTCCAGGGCACGTGCGGGGGCCTCGAGCAGGGCCTCTCCCTCCGGAGAGCTCAGGGCGATGCACACGACGCCCTGGCCATGACTGCGCGACGGCCAGACGCGGACGTCGCCGGTGCCCGTAGGGCGGTGAAGTCCCTCGGCGAGGAGGTCGCGGGCGAACACCCACTCGACGGTTTCCTCGGCTCCGGTGTGGAAGGTGGCGTGCACGGCGTAGGGGTCGGCCGTGTCGTACCGCAGGCCTGCGGGGACAGGCAGGGAGGACTCGCTCGACACAACGAGGCGCAGGTGCAGCTCGCAGCTGACCGTGGTGTTCATAAGCGCCAGGGCCTTTCGCTCAGTGTGCGCTCGGGGATTCGCACGTCGGCGAAATCGACATGCCACCTGCGGTGCCGTTGTAAACCCCTCTGAGTGTTTTGCGTGCCTTTACGTAACTCTTCCGGCCGAGAGATCGTTCGCGCGGTGCGTCCATTCCGGTGACTCGTTTCGCTCGGGTAGTGTTTGGCCGTATGAATACGGGGAGTAGCGAGCCGGGCGAGGTGGCCGTGGCGTCCGACGAGGCGGGGACGGAAGAGGTGTGCGGCGAGCAGGAGCGGGGGCTCGGCTCGCGGGCTCCGCAATTCATCAGGGCGCGCCGTCTCCTGCATGTGAGCTGGCAGGTCGGCGTCTTCGTCATCGGGCTCGCGGTCGTCGTCGCGGGCATCATCATGCTGCCCCTGCCGGGGCCGGGCTGGGTCGTCATCTTCGGTGGCATGGCCATCTGGGCGACGGAGTTCGTGTGGGCGCAGCTGGTGCTCCGCTGGACCAAGCGGAAGGTCACGGAGGCTGCGCACCGGGCGCTCGATCCCAGAGTGCGGCGGCGCAACATCATCCTGACGACGGTCGGGCTGGTGATCGTGGCCGTACTGGTCGGTGTCTACGTGTGGAAGTTCGGCATCGCCATGCCGTGGAAGATCGAGAACCAGTGAACCGGGTGTGAGCGGTGGTGGGGGTGCCGGCGTCGGCCGCTGGTCACAGGCACCCCCTGACATGGGGTAATGTTCTTGCTGCGTCCGGGCGATTAGCTCAGTGGGAGAGCGCTTCGTTCACACCGAAGAGGTCACTGGTTCGAACCCAGTATCGCCCACCCGGAACTACGGCCCACCTGCGATTGTGCGGGTGGGCCGTTTGCGTTTGCTCGCCGGTGGTCGGGGCGGTGCCTGCGGCGGCCTGTGCGGGGGTGCGCGTTGCGCCTCTTCGCGTGTGGTGGTCGGGGTCGCGCCGAGGGTGTCCGTCCTCGGGGCGGCGCGATGGAGTTGCTTACCGGCTGGATGGCGTTGACGCGCAACCGCTGCGGGCGGGTACCCCCGGCACGTCCCCTTTCCGTGCTGGTGCTGGTGCTGGTGCTGGTGCTGGTGCTGGTGCGCTGGGGTGCGCCGTGTGACCGGATCAGTGTCAGGCGCCGTGTCCCAGGGGCGTCGCCCGTTCTCCTGAGAAGTTCCTGTCCGAATCATTGACGCACACCCACCCTCCGTGTCTTGTGCCGGCAAGCTCTTGCTTGAAACGATTCATCTGAACGATGGTGCGGGGAGGTCCGAACCGGTGCACGGCAGGAATGTCGAGAGGCGGGGGATCCCGAAGGCGGCCGGTGCCACCACAGCCACGCTGCGGCTGGCGGCGACCACCGGGTGCGGTGGCGACTAGGGGGTCTCCCCGGACCGGCCGGTGACGATCCGTTACGCGTGGCAGGGTGCGGAGGACTGCGCCCAGAGAATCAACAAGACCATCGAGCGCTTCGAGAAGAAGTACCCGAAGATCAAGGTGAAGACGGACTTCCAGCCTTATCCGGACTCCTGGAAGAAGTTCAACATCCAGGCCTCCGGAGGGAATCCGCCGGACGTGTTCCAGAATGCCATCGGCTTACCGCGCAAATACGACGCGAAGAACGTGCTGCTGGATCTCAGCGAGCAGGTCGAGGCCGGGCACCTGCGGATGGACGGATTCCGGGCGGTGCCGGAGAAGTCCGGCGAGGTCGACGGCAGGCTCCTGGGCGTTCCGGTCGGTTCGAACTCCATGTCCCTGGTCATCGACAAGCCCGTCCGCACCCGGGGCGGGTGTGAAGCCCGAGCAGGGCTGGACCTGGGACGACTTCGACGCGGGGATGAGGAGGATCCGTGACAGGACGGGCCGGGCCGGCGACAGCGGCATGTACGGCGTCACGTACCCGTACGACCTGTACCTGCGTCAGAAGGGCAAGGCCTTCTTCACGGAGGACGGGCTCGGTTTCACCGAGGCCGACCTGACGGACTGGTGGGCGAAGGCGGAGACGGGCGTCAGGGACGGCCGCTACGCCGATCCCAAGAAGGTCCGCCCAGATCAAGCCCAAGGCCAGGGCCCCGGCGAGTGCCTGGATAGTCCGGTTTGATCATGTGATGCGGTAGAGGGTGAGGACGCGGGGGCGGTCGGTGTGGGCTCGGCGTCCGGCGGCGGTGTTGACGTAGCCGGCGAGCTTGAGCGCGGTGCGGATCAGGTCGCGGAGGGCAGCGAGTACGGCGGGCGCGTTGTGGGTCCTGACTTGGGACTTGTCCTCGTTAAAGGTGACATCCCGGCACAAGCCGCCGCCGCAGCCGTACCGGCTCGGCGCGGGCGGCCGCCCGGTGGGCCCGGCGCTGTTCGCGCTCGGTTCCGCCGTCGGGCGTCACCGGATCCGGCCGAGGGGGCTGCGTGGACAGCAGGGGGCGGAGGTAGCCGTAGCCGGCCGGGCCGCGGCCTGCCGGCGGTGACGTCGACCCCGGCGTCTCCGGCTCCGCTGAACTTTGTGACAGAGGCGTAGCCGTACTGCGATGAACCGCCGAGGAGTTGGGGGGTAAATGTGAGGGGCCGGATTGTAGTGGTCAGGGCCTTAGAAGCTGTGTCTCATCACGCATGCCAAGTGCGAAGGGGGCACCTGGTGAAGGCCCCGGTGGCTGGTGCTCGGCGGGGAAAACACTGGGGTAATCGCCAAGGGGGTTGAGTGGTTCAGGATCAACAGTCTCAGCAAGGTCCGCAACCAGCGGATGGCGGAGCATCGGATCAGAATCAAGCAGGCGACTCCTCCACTCAGCAGCCGCGGCGGCGCATCGACTGGATACTAGCCAGCACTGTGATCGCGGCACTCGCAGCCTCCGGAGGTCTGGCCTTCTCTGGCTGGACCAGCTACTACAGCGTTCGGACTGCGCAGGCCCAGCTCGACCAGTCACGCGAGGACGCCGACTGGGAACTCCGTCAGCAGGCTGTACAGGTCTCGACCTGGACCCAGGTCGACGGCACCAACGCGCCACGCGGAGAGCCGGGCAAAACCACTGGCTTCGTAATGAACCGCTCATTGGATCCGGTCGCCCGGGTCATCATCGGCATTGCCACGGAAGCCGATTCCAAGGAAAAGGCGCACAACTTCACGCTCGAGCTGGGGGACCTGCCCCCGTGCTCCAAGGTGACCATCCCAGCAGAAGTTGTGCATGCCGCGGGTATCAGAATGGAAGTCAACTACAGGATCGTTGGGGTATCCCTCGCTGACGTCTACGGCCAGCGGTGGACCCGTCTATCGTCTGGCCCTCTGCTACGGATCAAGGAGGCGTCAGGCAAAGAAAAAGATGAGACCCCCTACTACCAGGGGGCGATCAACAAGGCGCTGTTCGGGGTCATGTACATCCCAGGTGCGAGTGGCATCCCAGGAGCGGGCAACTCTCCAGTGGCTGCCCCGGAGCCGCTTAAAGACTGCGGGACGGACAAGTAGGCAGCCCGTCGCCACCGAAGTGCGAGACGCACCACCGGCGAATGCAGGGCCCCGGCATTTGTCCGGATCGTCTTGTCCTGGGGTGATTGATCTCGACGGCCGGGCCCCGGAAGGGGGTGAATACGGCACCTGTGGATCATGTAGTTCTCTACGCTGCAAGATCCACGAAGGTGCCGTGTTCGTTCCTCCATCATCCCCTGTCGCTGTCCCCGCGCCGCGTGCGCTCCGCCTGGAAGCCCTCGGCGAGGGTGCCGCCAAGGAGCAAGTCCGCTGCCTGGTCGCGGAGTTCGAGTCGGTCACCGATCCGAGAGGGGCTTGCGGAGTGCGGTACCGGCTCTCCTCGCTGCTGGCCCTGGTGGTCTGCGCGATGATACCCGCCGGCCACGACTCGATCACCGCGGCGGCGGAGTGGTGCCGACGTGCGACGCCGGAGGAACTGGCCGCCTTCGGCCTGCCTTACCACCCGCTCCTTGGCCGCTACCGGGTGCCGAGCGAGAAGACCCTGCGCAGCGTCCTGTGCAGGGTCGATCCCGGTGAGATCGGCGCGGCCGGCTACGCATACCTGCGGCCCCTGCTGTCCGCACAGCCCCGCCGGCCGGAGCCGGTGATGCCCGACGGCGGCACCGAGCGCGAACAGCGCCGGGCCCACCGGGCGGCCGCCCGCACCGAGCCGGTACGGCTGCGGCGGCGGGCGATCGCGGTGGACGGCAAGTGCCTGCGTGGCGCGAGACGCCCGGACGGCAGCCGGGTCTTCGTCCTGTCCGCCGTCCGTCACGGCGACGGTGTCACTCTCGCTTCCCGCGAGATCGGCGCGAAGACCAACGAAATCCCCGAGTTCGCACCACTCCTCGACCAGATCAACGACGCGGATCTCGCGGGAGCGGTCGTTACCGCCGATGCCCTCCACGCCCAACGCGACCACGCCACCTACCTGCGCGAACGCGGCGCTCACTACCTGCTGACCATCAAGAACAACCAGCGCGGCCAGGCCCGTCAACTCCACGCCCTGCCCTGGAAGGAGATCCCCGTGATCCATCGCGACGACGACCGGGGCCACGGCCGTCACGAGCAGCGGCTCGTGCAGGTCGTCACCGTCGAGGGCCTGCTCTTCCCGCACGCCGCCTAGTGTCCTGAGTCGGGAATTCGGTTCAGATATCCGGCGAGGCGTTCGAGGAGCTCGTCCGCGGTCTTCGTCCAGACGAAGGGCTTCGGATCC
>NZ_JBHYQH010000071.1:0-2020 GCF_042746715.1 Streptomyces sp. NPDC058741
CCCCGCCCCCGGGGCGCGGGGCCCCGGCCCGCTTTCGTCGTCTGCTGGCCCGGCTCTCTTTCGTCGTCCGCCGGCCTGGCCCGTTCTTGCTGTCCGCCGGCCCGGCTCTCTTTCGTCGTCCGCTGGCCCGGACCGGTTTCGCCGTCCGCTCGCCCGGTGCGGGGAGCGCGGCTCGTGCCGACGCGCCCGGTGCGGGGAGCGCGGCTCACGCCGACAGCGGGAACTCCTCGCCCAGGATCGCGAAGGGTTCCATGAGCACGCTGTCCTCGGGCTTCACCCGGCCCTGCGCCCTGCCGTCCGACGTGCGGGTACGGCTTCCCGGCGCGGTGCGGGCGAAACGCCGCGCCCGCCGGCGCCGCTACGGCAGCGTGAGGATCTCCGCACCCGAGCCGGTCACCACCAGGGTGTGCTCGAACTGGGCCGTCCGCTTGCGGTCCTTCGTCACGACGGTCCAGCCGTCGTCCCACATGTCGTACTCGTGCGTCCCGAGCGTCAGCATCGGCTCGATGGTGAACGTCATGCCGGGCTGGATGACCGTCGTCGCGTGCGGGCTGTCGTAGTGCGGGATGATCAGGCCGGAGTGGAACGACGAGTTGATGCCGTGGCCCGTGAAGTCCCGCACGACGCCGTAGCCGAAGCGCTTGGCGTACGACTCGATGACCCGGCCGATGACGTTGATCTGCCGGCCCGGCTTGACCGCCCTGATCGCGCGGTCGAGGGCCTCCCGGGTGCGCTCCACCAGCAGCCGCGACTTCTCGTCGACCTCGCCCACGAGGTAGGTGGCGTTGTTGTCGCCGTGGACACCGCCGATGTACGCCGTGACGTCCAGGTTCACGATGTCGCCGTCGCGCAGGACCGTGGAGTCCGGGATGCCGTGGCAGATCACCTCGTTGACGCTGGTGCACAGCGACTTGGGGAAGCCGCGGTAGCCGAGCGTCGAGGGGTAGGCGCCGTGGTCGCACATGTACTCGTGCGCGACCCTGTCGAGCTCGTCCGTGGTCACCCCGGGGGCGATCAGCTTCGCCGCCTCCGCCATCGCCCGCGCCGCGATCCTGCCGGCGCGCCGCATCGCCTCGATCGTCTCGGGCGTCTGCACCTCCGGACCGGTGTACGGCGTCGGCGCGGGCTTGCCGACGTACTCGGGGCGACGGATGTTTCCGGGCACGGGACGGGAGGGGGACAGCTCCCCGGGGACGAGCAGCGACTGGCCAGACATGCCAGCGAGTCTAACCAGCGGCCGTGGGGGAACATGTCGATGGCGAGAGGAGCTGGTCATGGCCCTGTTCAAGAAGCGCACGGTCGGCAAACCGGGCGAGTGGTACTACTGCCTGGAGCACAGGAAGGTCGAGGAGGGGCCGGACTGCCCCGGCAAGGACCGCTTCGGCCCGTACGCGAGCCGCACCGAGGCCGAGCACGCGATGGAGACCGCCCGCGAGCGCAACCTCCAGTGGGAGAACGACCCCAAGTGGCACGACGCCCCGGCGGGCGGCCGCGAGGAGCAGTGACCTGATCAACGCCCGGGGCGGCGACGACGCCGCCCCGGGCGGCAGGGCGGCAGGGCGGCAGGGCGGCAGGGCGGCAGGGCGGCCGGGGGCGCCCGGGCGTCCGGGCGGACTCCAGGGCGGCGCGGCGAGCGCGCCGGGCATCCCCGGGATTCACGACTCCGAGCGCCGAGAACGAGCCGCGCACCGGCGTGGGTTGCGGTCCTTGCCGACCCGGCGTTCCGCGCGGAGCCGTCCACCTTCCCGAAGACACCGCCCGGTACCGGGAACGAGGATCCGGCGGAGTACGCCCTGATCCAGCTGGTCCCCGCGCCTCTGCGTCGGCCGGCCGCGTCGAGCAGAGGGGAGTGCCGCAGGCGGAGCGAGCGCTTCTTCTGGCGCCCGCCCCGGCGACTACCGCCTGGCCCGTGCCGCCCTCGGCTGTCAGGACCTCCGGGAGACCGCCCGGCCCGACCCGTTCTCCGAGCCGGCTCACGACTCCGGCTGGGTTCGCTTGGTCCGGCTGGGTCTCTGGGCCG
>NZ_JBHYQH010000071.1:2120-18335 GCF_042746715.1 Streptomyces sp. NPDC058741
TGGGTCCGTGTCTTTGGCTGGGTTCGCTTGGTCCGGCTGGGTCTCTGGGCCGTGGGTCCGTGTCTTTGGCTGGGTTCGCTTGGTCCGGCTGGGTCTCTGGGCCGTGGGTCCGTGTCTTTGGCTGGGTTCGCTTGGTCCGGCTGGGTCACTGGGCCGTGGGTCCGTGTCTTTGGCTGGGTTCGCTTGGTCCGGCCGGGTCTCCGGGCCGCGGGTCCGCGACTCCGGCCCGGCCCGCTCGGCCCGCTGGGCCCGTGAGGCCCGCTCGGCCCGGGCGTCACCAGCGGGCCGGCGGTGGAGCCGTCAGGTGCTCCGCCAGCCGCGCCACCCGGTCCCGGAAGCGGCGCCGTCCCCGCGGGGTCGGGAGCGCGTTCTCGCCCGCCGCCGCGCTGACCAGGTGCTGCACCGTGTCCAGGTCCAGCTCCGAGCCGGCCGGCACCGCCAGGGCCTCGTGGGACACGGCCGGCAGTTCGCCCCGGTCGGGGCCGAGCGTCAGGATCGTCGCCCCGGCCCGCCGGGCACCGGACACCCGTTCGAGGAGGGGGGCGGCGGCACTCCCGGGCGACACCACCAGCAGCGTCTCGCCCCGCCGGGCCGCCTCGAGCCGCCCCAGCCCGACCGCCAGATGCGCCGGATCCGAGGGGCGCGCGTCATGCCGGACCAGCGTCGGTGACAGCTCCGGCGTCCCCGACCACGCCGCCTCGTCCACCAGGTGCGCGGCGAGGTGCCACGGCTCGTACTCCGGCGTGCCGACGAGCAGCAACCCGCCGCCGTGCGAGACCACCGAGCCCCGCAGCGCCCCGGCGAACCGCCGTGTCGCCCCCAGCCACTCCGTCCCGGCGAGCACGTCCCGCAGCAGCGCCACCCGTACGGCATCCATGACTGCGCATCCTGCCCCGACGGGCCGCCCCCGACGCGGAGTTCGGCCCGCATTCGCCCGGGCCGGGGAGGCGGACCGGTCACCCGTTCCGTCATCGAACGGGCGCGGGGGCCCCGCGGCGCACACCGAGCCGACCTGAGCCGGAAGGGCCGGGGGCCCGGCCGTAGAGTCGGGGCCATGACCTCTACCGACAGTGCTGCCACCGACAACGCGCGGAAGGCCCCCGCCAAGGACCCCTGGGATCTGCCCGACGTCTCCGGACTCGTCGTCGGGGTGCTCGGCGGGACCGGGCCGCAGGGCAAGGGCCTCGCCTACCGGCTCGCCGAGGCCGGCCAGAAGGTGATCATCGGCTCGCGGGCGGCCGACCGCGCCCGGGCCGCCGCCGAGGAGATCGGGCACGGCGTCGAGGGCGCCGACAACGCCGAGACCGCGCGCCGCAGCGACCTCGTGATCGTCGCCGTGCCGTGGGAGGGCCACGCCGCGACCCTGGAGTCGCTGCGCGAGGAACTGGCGGGCAAGCTCGTCGTCGACTGCGTCAACCCGCTCGGCTTCGACAAGAAGGGCGCCTACGCGCTGAAGCCGCAGGAGGGCAGCGCCGCCCAGCAGGCCGCCGCCCTGCTGCCGGACTCCCGGGTCACGGCCGCCTTCCACCACCTGTCGGCCGTGCTGCTGCAGGACCCGGAGATCGAGCGGATCGACACCGACGTGATGGTGCTCGGCGAGGTCCGCGCCGACGTCGAGATCGTGCAGGCCCTCGCCGGGCGCATTCCCGGCATGCGCGGCATCTTCGCCGGGCGGCTGCGCAACGCCCACCAGGTGGAGTCGCTGGTGGCGAACCTGATCTCCGTGAACCGGCGCTACAAGGCGCACGCCGGGCTCCGCGTCACGGACGTATGACCGCATGGGGGACACTGGGGGCACCGGCAGTGCCCGCAGTGTCCCCCGACAGGAGCCGACAAGATGCCCCGCCTCGCCCTCTACGCCCTGATCGTCTGCGCCCTGTCCGTGGCCGCGGCCGTGGTCTCCTTCGTGGAGGGCAGCTGGCTGGGGATCGTGTGGGTGCTGCTCGCCGGGCTGTCGTCGAACATGGCCTGGTACTACCTGAAGCGCGCCAGGGCCCGGAGGTCGGTCACGGGCTGACGCGGTCCGCGCGCGGGACGGCTCCCGCCACGCTTCGGTGAGGGGCGAACGGTCCGGTCGGTAGCGCGCCGGGTCCTGAGCGGGAGACGCCCGCTGGTGGACGCCGGAGGCGAACCCTGATGTCGGACGCGAACCTGAAGCAGCGTCTCGCCGAGCGATTCCGCGAGATCAACGGCGACCATCCGATGACGGCCGCCGACGACGCGTACGTCAGCGCGCGGTTCGAGGTCTTGGAGGAGCTCTCCGCCGCTCACGGACGCGCTACCGACGCGGTCCGCCGGCTGATGCTGCGGCGGCGACTGCCGCTCCCGGGGTATCTGCGCTCCGACCGTGCCGAGATGGTGCCGGCCGACCTGTTCGCCCTCGCCGACGAAGCCGGCGGCGTGGAACGCCTCGAAGCGTGGTTCACCGCTCACTGGGCCGACCCGGTCACCGGCGAGGAGGAGTGGAACGCGTACGTCAGTGGCCGGTACGTGTGCCTGCACCCGGTGACCCCGGCCACCATTCGGCGCAAGGAGCACCTGACGGCCGCGATCAGCGCCGCAGCCGGCGAGCCGGACGCCGGTTCGGCGCGGTGGTGCGAGCGGCTGCACGCGCTGGTCGACGAACTCGACCTGCTGGAACCGGCCTTCACGGCCTACGACCGTCTCCGGTTCGGCGGGCCCACGTCCCGCGACACCTTCATCGACGCCGTCCGCGCAGGTCAGGGCGCGGCCGCGCAGAACTCGTCGGAGCCCTGCCAGAAGCGGAACAGCTCCTGACCGCAGTAGGTCTCGACGTCGCTGATGCCGAGCGACTTCAGCAGCGAGTCGACCACGTCGAAGAAGACGCCGTTCACCGCCGGCAGCCACAGCAGCGCGAAGACGAACAGCAGGCCGAACGGCGCGAACGGCTCCACCTGCCGCCGGACGCCGTAGGACAGCCACGGCTCGATCACCCCGTATCCGTCCAGGCCGGGCACCGGCAGGAAGTTCAGCAGGGCGGCCGTCACCTGGAGCAGCGCCAGGAACGCCAGCGCGAAACGGAAGTCGCTCGGCACGCCCTCCAGCGCGTTGAGCCAGAACGGGGCCGTGCACACGACGGCGAACAGCACGTTCGTCAGCGGGCCGGCCGCCGAGATCAGGCTGTGCTTCCAGCGCCCCCGGATCCGCCCGTGCTCGATGAACACCGCACCGCCGGGCAGTCCGATCCCGCCCATGATCACGAAGAGCACCGGCAGCACGATGCTGAGCAGCGCGTGCGTGTACGTCAGGGGGTTCAGCGTGAGATAGCCCTTCGCGCCGACCGAGATGTCCCCGCTGTGCAGGGCGGTGCGCGCGTGCGCGTACTCGTGCAGGCACAGCGAGACGATCCACGCCGCCGTCACGAAGAGGAACACGGCGACACCGGGCTGCTCGGCGAACCCGGTCCAGGTCGCCCATCCCGTGACCGCCGTCACGGCCAGGATCCCGATGAACACGGGACTGATCCGCCGCTCGCTGGGGCGGCTGGTGACGGTGGTCATGAAACTCCCTGCACTCTCGAACACGCGGTGGGACGGCCCGACGGTACCGGCCCCGAGGGGAAAACGCCTCGCGCGGGGCCACCGGTTCCCTGCGGGGGGGCTCATGGGGATCCGGCACGTGTTCTACGAGACTGGCAGACGGAGTGTTGCCTCACGCCGTTCGAGCCGGGGGACGAGGTCGGCCGGCCTCTGCTGCTCGGGGCTCCCGACATGCCCGGCTGCGACCGGCACGGCCTGCTCACCGACGTCGCCGGGCCGGTGGAGGAGGTGGGCGGCGTCCGCCTGCTGCGGGAGGGGGCGGGCCTCACGGTGGCCCTGGCCGTGGACCCCGGCGACGAGCAGGACCGGCGACCCGCACCGGGGGAGCACAGCCGCGCCGTCGGCCTGCTCCGCGTCGAGCGGCACGGGGCCGAGTGGCCCGAGACCGCCGGCCGTGTGCGGTCCGTGCGGGTGCTGACCCAGGCCTGCGCCGAGAGCGCCCCGGGCTCGCGCGACCGGCAGCCGGTCGAGGGGCGGCGCCGGCTGCCGGTGGACCGGTGCCCCCGGTGGTTCGCCGACGACGGTCCGGTGGGCCGGGGGCTGAGGTGGAGGGAGGGGGGCGTGCTGGTGGTCCTGGAGGTGGCGGGAGGGGGGTGCTGGTGGTCCTGGAGGTGGAGGGAGGGGGGTGCTGGTGGTCCTGGAGGTGGAGGGAGGGGGGCGTGCTGGTGGTCCTGGAGGTGCCGGCAGGGACTCCCGGCTCTCCCACCTCGTCCGCGAGGCCCGTGCCACCCCCCATCAGGGGGCCGGACCCGGCGCGGAGACCGAGGGGCTGCCCGCGGCGGAACCGGCGGCCCCGCTGGAGAGGCCGAGCACGACGGCCGTCCCGGCGCGGAACCGGCCCCGGCCCCGGCCCGGCGGGCGTGTTTCATGAAGGCATGCGCAGTACGCCCTTCCCGGACGCCGCCCCCCACCCCACCCCCGAAAGCCCGCCGCGCCGTCAACCGCCGTGACCCGCCCCGCTCTCACCGGAGACAATGGACCCCGTGCGCTACCGCATCCTCGGCACCACCCAGGCGCTCCGCCCCGACGGCACGGCCGTCCCGGTCGGCGGGGCGCGGCTTCGCGCCCTGCTGACCGTGCTGGCCCTGCGCGCGGGGCGGGCCGTGCCCGCCGGACTGCTCGTCGAGGAGGTGTGGGGCGGTCAGCCGCCCGCCGACGCGCCCGGCGCGCTCCAGGCGCTCGTCGGGCGGCTGCGGCGCGCCCTGGGGACGGAAGCTGTCACCTCCGTGGAGGGCGGCTACCGCCTCGCCGCCGCGCCCGACGACGTCGACCTGCACCGGTTCGAACGGCTGACCGGCGAGGGGCTGCGCGCCCTGGCCGACGGCGACCCCGCCAAGGCCGCCGTGGTCCTCGACGACGCCCTCGCCCTCTGGCACGGTCCGGCCCTCGCCGACCTGCCCGACCGCACGGAGGAGGCGGCCCGTTGCGACGCCCGGCGCCTGGACGCCCTGCGGGCCCGCCACACCGCCGCCCTCGGCCTCGGCCGGGCCGAGCACTCCCTGCCGGAACTGACCGCCCTGTGCGACAGCCACCCCCTGGACGAACCCCTGCAGGCCCTCCGGCTGCGCGCCCTGCGCGAGGCGGGCCGCACCGCCGAGGCCCTGGCCGCCTACGACGAGGTCCGGCGGCTTCTCGCGGACCGGCTCGGCGCCGACCCCGGCGGCGAACTGCGCTCCCTGCACGGGGAGTTGCTGAAGGCGTCGGACGCGGGCGCGCCCCGTCCACCCGGCTCGCGGGCCGATCCGGCGCCCCGGACGGCCTCCGCCCCGGGCAACCTCCGCGCCCGCCTCACCTCCTTCATCGGCCGCGAGGCCGACATCGAGACCCTCAGAGGCGACCTCGCGGCGGCCCGCCTGATCACCCTGCTCGGGCCCGGGGGCGCCGGGAAGACCCGCCTGTCGCAGGAGGCCGCCGAGACGCTCCGGCCCACCCTGCCGGGCGGCGTCTGGCTGGCCGAACTCGCCCCGGTCGACGACCCCGGCGCCGTCCCCGAGGCCGTCCTCACCGCAGTCGGCGCCCGGGAGACCGTGCTGTACGGAGCAGGCGCCGAGGGCATCCGGGCCGCCGTCGCCGACCGGCTCGACAACCCCGTCGAACGCCTCGCCGAGCACTGCTCCCGCCCCGGCATGCTGCTGATCCTCGACAACTGCGAGCACGTCGCGGAGGCCGCCGCCCGGCTCGCCGAGGAGCTCCTGACGCGCTGCCCGGGCCTGACCGTCCTCGCCACCAGCCGCGAACCCCTGGGCGTGCCGGGGGAGTTGCTGCGCACGGTGGAGCCGCTGCCCGAGCCGGTCGCGCTGCGGCTGCTCGCCGACCGGGGTGCGGTGGCCCGGCCCGGCTTCCGCGTCGAGGACGACCCCGAGGCATGCGCCGAGATCTGCCGCCGCCTGGACGGCCTGCCCCTGGCCATCGAGCTGGCCGCCGCCCGGCTGCGGATGCTCACCCCCCGCCAGATCGCCGACCGGCTGGACGACCGCTTCCGCCTCCTCACCTCCGGCAGCCGCACGGTCCTGCCCCGCCAGCAGACCCTCAGAGCCGTCGTCGACTGGTCCTGGGACCTGCTAGACGAGGACGAACGGGACGTCCTGCGGCGTCTGTCGGTGTTCGCCGGCGGCTGCGACCTGGCCGCCGCCGAGGCCGTGTGCGGGCCGGTCGCCCTGGAGGCGCTCGGCTCCCTCGTCGACCGCTCCCTGGTCGTGGCCGCCCCGCCCGGCGAGGCGGCCGGCGAGGGGATGCGCTACCGGCTGCTGGAGACGGTCGCCGAGTACGCCGCCGAGCGGCTGGACGAGGCCGGGCAGCGCGCCGGGGCCGAGCGCGCCCATCTGACCTACTACCGCGAACTCGCCCGCAGCAGCGACCCGTTGCTGCGCGGCCCCGGCCAGCTCGACGCCATCCGCCGGCTGGAGCGCGAGTACGAGAACCTGCGCACCGCCCTGCGCCACGCCGTCGCCCTGCGCGACGAGCAGGAGGCGCTGTGCCTCGTGCTGTCCCTCGTCTGGTACTGGCAGATGCGCGACCTGCGCGTCGAGGCCCGCAACTGGTGCCGCGAGGTGATGGCCCTCGGCCCCGACCCCTTCACCGAGCCCGTCCGGCCCGCCGCCCCGGTGTGGCAGCGCTTCACCGACGCCCCGCCCCCGATGACCGGAGAGGTCCTCCAGGAGGCCCGGCGCGGCCTCCACCTGGCCCATCTCGCCTGCATGGACACCGAACTGGACGCCTGGCAGACCCCGCGCGCCCAGCAGAAGCTGCGGGCCGTCGCCCGGACCTACGAGCCCGGCCTCCCGCAGAACTGCCGCCTGCCCGGACTGCTCTGGTTCTTCGCCGTGATGCTGACCGGTGACACGGACCGGCTGCGGGTCATCATGGACGCCTCCATCCGCACCTGCCGCAGCACCCCCGGTTTCGACTGGGAGCTGGCCTCGGGCCTGCAGATGCGGGCCAACTTCCTGGCCAACCGCACCGACTGGGCCGGTGACGCCGCCCGCGACGCCGACGAGTCGCTGGAGATCTACCGCCGCCTGGGCGACTCCTGGGGCACCGCCGAGGCGCTCTCCGCCCGCGCCGAGGCCCACGAACGCAAGGGCCGCTACGCCCTGGCCGCCGCCGACTACGAGGCCGCCATCGAGCACGCCGAACAGCTCGGCGCCCGCGCCCAGGCGACCGTGCTCAGCGCCCGGCTCGGCAGCGCCCTGCTGGAGGCGGGGGAGGAGGAGCGCGGTGAGCGGCTGTTGCGCGAGGTGATCGCCCAGCACGAGGACTCGCACAGCGAGGCCATGCCCGCCGCCCGCCTCTTCCTGTCAGGCTGGCTCGGCATGACCGGCCGCGTCGCCGAGGCGCGCGAGCAACTGCGGCGGCTGCGCGAGGACTTCCGGATCGCCCACTTCATCGTCTTCGACGCGTTCATCCTCGGCGCGGAGGCCTGGCTGGAGGCGGAGGACGGACGGTACGAGCAGTGCCTGGACCTCGCCCGCCAGGCGCTGGAGCAGGCCGGCGACCCGGTGTCGGAGGCCATCGCCCCCCATATGCGGGCGGTGTACCTGACCGTCTGCGCCGGGGCCCTGGCCCACCTCGACGGCGGGCGGCGCGCCATGGACGCGGCCCGCTGTCTGGGCGCCGCCGACGCCCTGCTGCCGCCCGGCCATGTCCCGCAGCGGCAGGAGCGCCTGGCCCGCGAGCGGGCGGAGGCCCGGGCCCGGGAGGTGCTCGGCGACGCGGCGTACGAGAGCGCGTACGCGGAAGGCGGCGGCCTCTCCGTGGAGGAGGCCGCCGGCCTGATCTGACGCGGACCGGACCGCCCGGTCAGCTCTTCGTGCGGAACTTGTGGATCGCGACCGGTGCCATCACGGCGGTGATCGCCACCGACCAGCCGAGCGTCACCCACAGGTCGTGCGCGACCGGCCCGCCCGTCATCAGGCCGCGCGCGGCGTCCGCGAGCGTGGACAGCGGGTTGTAGTCGGTGAAGGCCTGCAGCCAGCCCGGCATCGACGTCGTCGGCGCGAAGATCGACGAGCCGAACTGCAGCGGGAACAGCACCAGGAAGCCCATCGCCTGCACGGACTGCGCGCTCTTCATGATCACGCCCAGGGTGAGGAACACCCACATGATCGACGAGGCGAACGCGGTGGACAGCGCCAGGGTCGCGAGCAGTCCCGGCCAGTTCGTGATCTCGAACCCGACGGCGACGGCGACGATCATCAGCACGGCCGTCGCGAACAGCATCCGCAGCAGTTCCACGGAGATCTTCGCGAACAGCACCGAGCCGCGCCCGATGGGCAGGGACCGGAAGCGGTCCATGACACCGGAGTTGAAGTCCTGGCTGAAGCCCGTGCCGACGCCCTGGGACAGCGTCATGCTCATCATCGCGATCATGCCGGGGATCACGTACTGCACGTACTGGTCCTGCCCGCCGCCCAGCGCCTGCCCGATCGAGCCGCCGAACACGAACACGAACAGCAGGGTGAAGATGACCGGCATCAGCAGCGCGTCGGCCATCGACTCGGGGTCCTGGCGGATCCACAGCAGGTTGCGGCGGACGAGTGCGCCGGTGTGGCGCAGATGGCCCCGCAGCGTGATGCGGGCGTCCGCGCGGGCCTCGTCGGCGGTGACGGCGCTCATACGGCGGCCTCCTGAAGGTCTTCGGTGGGCACGGTGTCCTGCGGGGCACTGGCGCGGTGGCCGGTGAGGGACAGGAACACCTCGTCCAGGCTGGGCAGTTCGGTGGTCAGCGAGGTGAGCGTGACGCCGTGGTCCGTGACGGCCCCCACGACGGCGGTCAGCTGCTCGTCGCTCAGGATCGGTACGAGCAGGGTGCCGGAGGCGCTGTCCACCGTGGTGGTGGCGAGGCCGGTGATGCCGAGGCCGTCGAGGTACCCGGCGAGCGGCCGCAGCCGCGGCGCGTCGGCCGGCCGGATCCTCAGCGTCCTCCCGCCGACCTTGGCCTTGAGCTCCTCGATGCTCCCGCCCGCGACGACCCGGCCCTTGTCGACCACGGTCAGCTCGGAGGCGAGCTGCTCGGCCTCCTCCATGTACTGCGTGGTCAGCAGCACGGTCACGCCGTCCCCGACCATGGTCTTCACCTCGTCCCACACCTCGTTGCGGGTGCGGGGGTCCAGGCCGGTGGTCGGCTCGTCGAGGAAGAGGACGGCGGGCCGCCCGATCATCGAGGCGGCCAGGTCGAGCCGCCGCCGCATCCCGCCGGAGTAGGTGCTCGCGGGCCGTTTCGCGGCGTCCGTCAGCGAGAACCGCTCCAGCAGCTCGTCGGCACGCGCGCGGGCCTCCTTGCGGGGCAGGTCGAGCAGCCGCCCGATCATGTACAGGTTCTCCCAGCCGGGGAGCTTCTCGTCGACGGAGGCGTACTGACCGGTGAGCCCGATCACCCGCCGCAGCTGCCGCGGCTGCCGTACTGCGTCGTACCCGGCCACGGTCGCCTGCCCCGAGTCGGGACGCAGCAGGGTGGACAGGACCCGCACCAGGGTGGTCTTCCCGGCCCCGTTCGGCCCGAGCACCCCCATCACGGTGCCCTCCCGCACCTCCAGGTCGACCCCGTCCAGTGCTTTGGTCTCCCCGTAGTGCTTCACCAGCCCCCGCACGGTGACCGCGGCGCCGCCGGTTCGTGTGTCGATTCGCGTCATGGGAGAGACGGTCCCAGCCCGCACCGACACATCACCGACAGCCCGCCGACATCCCCTGTCGGTGACCCGGGCAGGCGGACGGCCCGCCGACGGGGGAAGATCGGCGGGCCGTCCGGGGTGGTGCGGCAGTGGCTCAGTGCACGGAGTGCTCCTCCTGCGGGAACGTGCCTCCGACGACCTCGTCGGCGAACGCCCGCACCGCCTCGCCCATGACCTCGCGCAGGTTCGCGTACTGCTTGACGAACCTCGGCACGCGCCCGCCGGTCAGGCCCAGCATGTCGGTCCACACCAGCACCTGCGCGTCGGTGTCGGGGCCCGCCCCGATGCCCACCGTCGGGATGTGCAGCACCCGGGTGACCTCGGCCGCCAGCTCCGCCGGGACCAGCTCCAGGACCACCGCGAACGCCCCGGCGTCCTGCACGGCCTTCGCGTCGCGCAGCAGCTGCTGGGCCGCCTCCTCGCCCCGGCCCTGCACGCGGTAGCCCATCGCGTTGACCGACTGCGGGGTCAGGCCGATGTGGGCCATCACCGGGATGCCGGACTCGGCCAGCAGCCGGATCTGCTCGTGCGAGCGCTCGCCGCCCTCCAGCTTCACTGCCTGCACACCCGCCTCCTTCACCAGCCGGGTCGCCGAGCGCAGCGCCTGCACCGGACCCTCCTGGTAGGAGCCGAAGGGCAGGTCGCCGACGATGAGGGCGCGCGAGGTGCCGCGTACGACCGCCGCCGACAGCATGGCCATCTCGTCGAGGGTGACGGGCACGGTCGTCTCGTACCCGAGGTGACAGTTGCCCGCCGAGTCGCCGACGAGCATCACCGGGATACCGGCCTCGTCGAAGACGGACGCGGTCATCGCGTCGTAGGCGGTGAGCATGGGCCACTTCTCGCCGCGTTCCTTGGCGGCGGCGATGTCCCGAACGGTGATGCGGCGGGTGCCCTTGCCCCCGTACAGCGACCTGCCGCCGTCGGAGGGCTTGTGCTGCGCGGTCTGGGCAGCCGGAAGCTGCGTCATGGCACGGCTCCTATCACGTCATCTCGAGGCGCCCTGACGGCGTCCCCGGACCACGTCCATGGTGGCACCTCGTGCCACCGAGGGCCAGGGGAGCCCCTGTGAGTTCCGAACGGGTTCCCCCAGGGTTCCCCGCGTGCGCCCGTGTAAAAGCTCGGCAAGAGATTTCCGATACGAGACGGTCTCGTATCGGAATGGTCTACGCTCTACTGCATGACGACACCTGCCGACGGCGCCGCCCTCACCGGCCGCCGCACACCGGAAGCGGTGCACCGGCGCCGCTGGGCGATCCTCGGCGTGCTGATGCTGAGCCTGCTGATCGTCGTCCTGGACAACTCGATCCTGAACGTCGCCATCAAGACGATCTCCACCCCGGCCCCCACCGGCCTGGGGGCCACGCAGAGTGAGCTGGAGTGGGCGATCAATTCCTACACCCTGGTCTTCGCCGGTCTGCTGTTCACCGCCGGACTGCTCGGCGACCGGCTGGGCCGCAAGAAGGTGCTGCTGGGCGGCCTCGCCGTGTTCGGCGTCGGCTCGGCGCTCGCCGCGTTCTCCGGCTCGCCGGTCGAGCTGATCACCTTCCGCGCCGTGATGGGCGTGGGCGCCGCGTTCGTGATGCCCGCCACCCTCGCCGTCCTCATGAACGTCTTCGAGCGCGAGGAGCAGCCCAAGGCCATCGGCGTCTGGGCCGGCGGCGTCGGCCTCGCCATCGCCATCGGGCCCATCACCGGCGGTGTGCTGCTGGACCACTTCTGGTGGGGCTCGGTCTTCCTCGTCAACGTGCCGATCGTGCTGCTCGCGCTCGCGCTGATGCTCTGGCTCGTCCCGGACTCCCGCGACCCGGATCCGGGCCGGGTGGACCCCGTCGGTGTGGTGCTGTCGGTCGTCGGACTGGTGCTGCTCGTCTACGGCATCATCAAGGGCGGCCGGCTCGCCGACTTCACCGACGCCACCGTGCTGGGGACCATCGGGGCCGGTCTCGCCGTGCTCGTCGCCTTCGTCGTGCTCGAGAAGCGCAGCGACCACCCCTCCCTCGACGTCACGTACTTCCGCGACAAGGTCTTCTCGGCCGCCGTCGCCGCCGTCGCGCTGGTCTTCTTCGCGCTGATGGGCGTGACGTTCTTCTCCGTCTTCTACACACAGAGCGTGCGCGGGTACTCGCCGCTGCAGACCGGTCTGCTGCTGCTGCCGCTGGCCGCCGCCCAGCTGATCTTCGCACCGCGCGTCCGGCTGCTCGTCGACCGCTTCGGCGACCGGGCCACCACCACCGCCGGCATGCTGGTCCTCGCCGCGACGCTGGCCGCCTTCGCCACCCTGGACGCCGACACCCCCCTCTGGATCCTGGAGGTCGTCTTCTTCCTGATGGGCGCGGCCATGGCGCACATCATGACGCCGGTCAGCGTCCTCATCCTGCAGGCCCTGCCCCGGGAGAAGGCCGGCTCCGCCTCCGCGCTCAGCAACACCTTCCGGCAGGTCGGCGGCGCCCTGGGCATCGCCGTCCTCGGCTCGGTGCTGTCCGCCGCGTACCGCACGGAGGTCGAGGACGAGCTCACCGCGCTGCCGCCGGCCCTCCGGCACACCGCCGGGGAGTCCATCGAGGCCACCCTCGGCGTCGCCGCGAAGCTCGGCCCGCAGGGCAAGGCCCTGGTCGTCCCCGCCCAGGACGCGTTCCTGCACGCGATGCACGTCACCGCCCTGTGGGGCGCGGGCGTCGCCCTGGCCGGCGCTGCCGTCGTGGCGCTGTTCCTGCCCGGCCGGCGGCGCGCGCCTCAGGAGGACGAGGGGGAGAGGGAGTTGGCCGAAAGCCGGTCGTAGGCCTGCGGGAGAATGGGCGTCACCCAGGTCAGGAAGGACGCAACGACGTGAGCCCCGCCGAACGGCACCCCCGCCCCGACGGCCCCCCGAGGGGCCGCCCCCGAAGCGAGGCCGTCGAACGCGCCATCATCGAGGCCGTGATGCGGCTCCTGGAGGAGGGCGTGCCGCTGGCGGAGCTGTCCATCGAGCGCATCGCCCGCACCGCCGGCGTCGGCAAGGCCACCATCTACCGGCGCTGGAGCGGCAAGGAGGAGCTGTTCGTCGACGTCGTCCGGGCCGCCGAACCCCCCGAACCGCCGCTGCCCGGCAGCTCCCTGCGCGACGACCTCGTGGTCCTGCTGGAGCAGATGCGGCTGCGCGGCCTGGTCCACCGCTCCTCGGCGATCCTGCACAGCGTCCAGGCCCAGATGAAGAGCAGCCCGACGCTCTGGGCGGCCTACCAGGCCACCGTCGTCGCCCCCCGCCGCCGCCTGGGCCTCGCGGTCCTGCGCCGGGGCCAGGAGGGCGGCGAACTGCGCACGGACGTCGACGTGGAGCTGCTGAACGACCTGTTCGTCGGCCCGATGCTGCTGCGCTCCGTCCTGCACCCGGACGCCGACCTGCCCGAGGGCCTGGCCGAACAGGTCGTCGACACCCTGCTCGAAGGACTGCGCCCGCACGGCTCACCGTCCGTCAGATCCGCCCCCGACCGGCCCTAGTGTGCGCGTTTCGTCACAGAGGGCGCTTTCCGTGGCCGGGTCCGGAACTCCCCGCGCGGACTCGCACGTCCTCGCCCCCGTACGGCCGCCGGGCAGCGGCGGGAACGGAACGGATCATCCCCTAGGGTCGGTAGCGACACGGGGGGCGATGGTGTGCACGGCAGGTAGTGAGGCGACGGTATGGCGCAGCAGGCGTACATGACGGAGACGGACGACGGCGGCTCGGGGCCCGAGCACCGCGCAACCCGGCTTCGGCGCCTGTTCGACCGGCTGGCCGGCGGATGGCGGGGCGACCCACGGATCTGGCGGCGCGGCCTGGTCCTCGCCCCGTGCGCGCTGCTGCTCGCCGCCGTGATGGTGCTGCACGCCCAGATCCCGAACGCGATCGGCAACCTGGGCAGTCTCGTCGAGACGTTCCTGCCCTGGCTGGGGCTGGTCGTCCCGGTGCTGCTGGTGCTCGCCGTGGTGCGCAGGTCGGCGACGGCGCTCATCGCGCTGCTGGCGCCGGCCGTGGTCTGGCTGAACCTCTTCGGCGGCCAGCTCAGCGACAAGACCGCCGCCGGCGGCGACCTCACCGTGGTCACGCACAACGTCAACGCCGACAACCCCGACCCGACCGGCACCGCCCGGGACGTGGCCGCCTCCGGCGCGGACGTCCTGGCCCTGGAGGAGCTGACGGAGGAGGCGGTGCCGGTCTACGAGGAGGCGCTGGCCCCGACGTACCGCTACCACTCGGTGCAGGGCACGGTCGGCGTGTGGAGCAAGCACCCGCTCAGCGACGTGCGGGACGTGGACCTCGACATGGGCTGGACGCGCGCGATGCGCGCCACCGTGACCGCACCGTCCGGGCAGGTCGCCGTCTACGTCGCCCATCTGCCGTCCGTGCGCGTGAAGATGGAGGCCGGCTTCACGGCCCGCCAGCGCGACCGCAGCGCCGACTACCTGGGCGAGGCCATCGCCCACGAACCCCTGGAGAACGTCGTCCTGCTCGGCGACCTCAACGGCACCATGAACGACCGCGCGCTCAACGCCGTCACCTCCCAGATGCGCTCCACGCAGGGCGCGGCCGGCAGCGGCTTCGGCTTCAGCTGGCCGGCGTCGTTCCCGATGGCGCGCATCGACCAGATCATGGTGCGCGGACTGACGCCGCAGAGCTCCTGGACCCTCCCGCGGACCGGCAGCGACCACCTGCCCGTCGCGGCCCGTGTGAGGGTCACCACAACCGGTTCCTGAACCCGCAGGTCAGGCCGTCGACGGCAGGCAGGGCCGCCCTTCGGGGAATGCCACCCCTGCACGACTTTGTTCCGCACTTGAACATACGATGTGCTTATCACCCGGCAAGTCTCGAAAGGCTCCCTCATGCCCCTGGCCCTGCTCGCCCTCGCCGTGGGCGCCTTCGGCATCGGTACCACCGAGTTCGTGATGATGGGCCTGCTGCCCGACGTCGCGGACGACCTGGGCGTCTCGATCCCCAGCGCCGGCCACCTGGTGTCCGCGTACGCGCTGGGCGTGGTCGTCGGCGCCCCGCTGCTGGCCGCGGTCACCGCCAGGATGTCCCGCCGCACGGTCCTGATGGGCCTGATGGGACTCTTCGTCGTCGGCAACGCCCTGTCGGCCCTCGCGCCCGACCACGGCTGGCTGCTGGCCGCCCGCTTCCTCAGCGGACTGCCGCACGGCGCCTTCTTCGGCGTGGGCGCCGTCGTCGCCACGAACATGGTCGCCCCCGAACGCAAGGCGCGCTCGGTCTCCCTGATGTTCCTCGGCCTGACGGTCGCGAACGTCGCGGGCGTGCCGGCCGCGACCCTCATGGGCCAGCACTTCGGCTGGCGGGTCACCTTCCTCGGCGTCAGCGCCATCGGCCTGGCGGCGATCGCCGCGCTCGCCCTGCTGATCCCGCACGACCGCGAGCACGCCGCCGCCCAGGGCCTGCGCGGCGAGATGGCCGCCCTGCGCTCCGTCCCGGTCTGGCTGTCGCTCGGCACGACCGTCGCGGGCTTCGGCGCCCTGTTCGCTGCCTACAGCTACATCACGCCGATGCTCACGGACGCCGCCGGCTACGCCGACGCCAGCGTCACCCTGCTGCTGGCCCTGTTCGGCGTCGGCGCGACCGCGGGCAACCTGCTGGGGGGCCGCCTGGCCGACCACTCCCTGCGGGGCACGCTGTTCGGCGGCCTGACCTCCCTGGTGGCGGTCCTGGCCCTGTTCCCGCTGCTGATGCGCACCCAGCCGACCGCCGCCCTGGCCGTGGTCCTGCTCGGCACGGCGGCCTTCACCACCGGCTCCCCGCTGCAGCTGATGGTCATGGAGAAGGCCTCCTCCGCCCCGTCCCTGGCCTCCTCGGCCAACCAGGCCGCCTTCAACCTCGCCAACGCCGGCGGCGCCTGGATCGGCGGCCTGGCCCTGGCCGCGGGCCTCGGAGCCACCTCCCCGGCCCTCGCCGGCGCGGCTTTGGCCGTCCTCGGCCTGGGCGTGGCGTCCCTGGCCCACGCGGTGGACCGGCGCCGGGCGCCGGTCACGGGGCGCGAGCGGGTCGTGGCGAGCCACGTCCCGCAGGAGGCGGAGGCCCTGCACCGCTGAGACCGCCCGGCTCACCCCGCGTTTGCGTCTGTCCCGGGCATCGGTCTGGCTCCACGCATGGGTCTGTCCCGGGCATGCGTCTGTCCCGGGCATGTGTTTGGCCCGGGCATGTGTCTGTCCCGGGCATGTGTCTGGCCCCGCGCGTGCGGGGCTCACCCCGCGTTTGCGTCTGTCCCGGGCATCGGTCTGGCTCCACGCATGCGTCTGCCCCGGGCATGCGTCTGCCCCGGGCATGTGTCTGGCCCCACGTGTGCGTCTGGCCCCAGGTGTGCGTCTGGCCCCAGGTGTGCGTCTGGCCCAGGTGTGCGTCTGGCCCCAGGTGTGCGTCTGGCTCCGCGCGTGCGTCTGGCTCCGCGCGTGCGTCTGGCTCCGCGCGTGCCTCCGCCCCCGCGTTTGTGTCTGGCCCCACGCGTGCCTCTGCCCCCGCG
>NZ_JBHYQH010000072.1:0-10264 GCF_042746715.1 Streptomyces sp. NPDC058741
GTACGCGCGTTCCTGAACATCGCGCGTACGGGTCGCCGTTCGCCGGGGGCGTCCACGGGGATGCCGGGCCTTCGGCTCCTCGTGGCCGAGACCGAGGCGTTCCCTCGTGCCGGGACGGAAGTTCTCCACCAGCACGTCCGACGCGGCGATCGGGGCGCGGGCCCGCTCCCGGCCGTCCGTGGCCGACCGGTCCGGCGCGCCCCGGCAAGATCAGCTTCGCCACGCCCCGGGCGGCCGGTCGAGGACCCGCCCCCTCCCCCCTCTTGACGCGTCAATGACAACGATGGCTTGATGTGATGGGAGCGCTCCCACCCCGGAAGGAAAGGGACCACCATGCACGGACCCCCTCGCACGGCCCCGTACCTGCGGTTCCCCCCGCTCCTCGGCCTGCCGGCCGCACTCCTCCTCCCCCTCGGCCTGGTGGTGGCCCCGCCCCCGGCGGCGGGGGATCCGGTCCGCATCATGCCGCTCGGCGATTCGCTCACCGGCTCGCCGGGCTGCTGGCGGGTGGTGCTGTGGAACCGGCTGGTGAACAGCGGCCGCACCGGTGCCGACTTCGTCGGCACCCTCCCCCCGCAGGGCTGCGGCCAGGCCCACGACGGCGACAACGAGCGGCACGGCGGCGCGCCGGTGACCACCATGGCCGACCAGGACCTGCTGCCCGGACGGCTGGCCTCCACGGATCCGGACATCGTTGTCATGCATGTCGGGAGGAACGACGTATGGAGCGGCATCGCCCCCGACCGCGTCCTCGCCGCGTACACCGAGCTGGTCGGGCAGATGCGGGCGTCCAACCCGGCCATGCGCATCCTCGTCGCGCAGCTCGTCGTGATGGACCCGAGCAGCCGCACGGGCTGTGCGCAGCGGGTCGTCGACCTCAACGCCCGGATTCACGACTGGGCGCGGGCGACCACCACCGGCCGCTCGCCGGTCACCGTCGTCGACCAGTGGACGGCCTTCAGCACGGCCGAGGACACCCGCGACGGCGTCCATCCCGACGCCTCCGGCGACGACAAGGTCGCCGCGCGCTGGTACCCGGCCCTGACGGCGGCTCTCGACGCGGGCGTGCCACAGGACCCCGGCGATCCGCACGACCCCGGTGACCCCGCCGCATGCACCGCCCGCTTCCGGGCCGTCTCCACCTGGCAGGGCGGCCAGGGCGAGGTGACGGTGACGAACACCTCCGCCTCACCCGTCCTGGGGTGGACCGCGGCCGTCGCCCCGGCGGGCGGGGCGCGCATCGTCCAGGTCTGGAACGGCACCCTCACCAGGCACGCCGACGGCAGGGCCACCGTCACGGACGCCGGGTGGAACGGCGCCTGGCGCCCGGGGCAGGAGCCTCGTTCGGCTTCCCCGCCGCGGCCCCGGCAACGGCGGGCGCCCCGGCGGCGACCGTCACCCGCACGGCCGACGCCGCGGCCGGCTGAGACCGGCCCGGCAGCGGACAGCACCGGGACCTCCCCCACCGACCCCCGACGCCCGGAGCCGCCGACCGCAGACACCTCGCCCCACACCGGCAGCGCAGCGCAAGCCGCACTCGCCCCCACCGATCCGACCCCCCTCACGGAGCCGCCATGAGACCCCACACGCACCTCACCCCTCGCCTGGCCACCGTCACCGGCACGCTGATCGCCCTGCTTCTCTCGCTGCTCGCCTTCACCCCACCCGCCGAGGCCGCGCCCGCCGGCTTCCGCATCCAGAACGGCAGGCTCCTGGAGGCCTCCGGGAACGACTTCGTGATGCGGGGCGTCAACCACGCGCACACCTGGTACCCGGACCGCATCAGCTCCCTGGCCCACATCAAGGCCAAGGGCGCCAACACCGTCCGGGTGGTGCTCTCCAGCGGTGACCGCTGGACCCGCAACGACACCGCCGACGTGGCGAACGTCATCGCGCAGTGCAAGCGGAACCGGCTGATCTGCGTGCTGGAGGTGCACGACACCACCGGCTACGGCGAGCAGAGCGGTGCCGTCACGCTCTCCCACGCCGCCGACTACTGGATCAGCGTGCAGAGCGCGCTGACCGGTCAGGAGAACCACGTCATCGTCAACCTCGGCAACGAGCCGTACGGCAACGCCAATTACACGGGGTGGACGGCCGACACCAAGGCGGCGATCCAGAAGCTGCGGAACGCCGGCCTCGACCACACGATCATGGTCGACGCGCCCAACTGGGGCCAGGACTGGGCGTTCACCATGCGCGACAACGCCGCATCCGTCCTGGCAGCCGACCCGGACGCCAACACGATCTTCTCCATCCACATGTACGGCGTCTTCGACACCGCCGCCGAGATCACGGACTACCTGAACCGCTTCGTCTCCGCCAGACTTCCCATCGTGGTCGGCGAGTTCGGGCACGACCACTCGGACGGCAACCCCGACGAGGACACCATCCTGGCGGTCGCCCAGCAGCTGCGGCTCGGCTACCTCGGCTGGTCGTGGAGCGGCAACGGCGGCGGGGTCGAGTACCTGGACATGGTCACGAACTTCGACCCGAACCAGCTCACCTCCTGGGGCCGGCGGCTCTTCGAGGGAGCGAACGGCATCGCCGCCACCGCCAAGGAGGCCGCGATCTACTCCTCCGGCGGCGGCGACAGCACTCCCCCGACGGCCCCCGGCACCCCGACCGCCTCCGCCGTCACGTCCTCGTCCGTCACGCTGACCTGGCCGGCCGCCACCGACGCGAACGGCGTGACCGGCTACGACATCGTGCGGGTCGGCGGCGGCACCGAGACGGCCGTCACCAGCACGACCAGGACGACCGCCACCCTCACCGGCCTGGCCCCCGCCACCGCCCACACCTTCGCGGTCTACGCCCGCGACGCCGCCGGCAACCGCTCACCCCGCTCGGCCACGGTGACCGTCACCACCGCGTCCGGCGGCTCACCGTCGGCCTGCGGCGTCGGCTACAAGGTGACGAGCAGCTGGCCCGGCGGCTTCCAGGGCGAGATCACCGTCCGCAACACGGGCACGTCGGCGATCAACGGCTGGACGCTGCGCTGGACCTTCCCCGACAGCCAGCGCATCACCAACCTGTGGGGCGGCACGGCGACGCAGAACGGCTCCCAGGTGAGCGTCGCGGCAGCCGCGTACACCGCGGCGATCCCCGCGTCCGGCTCGGTCACGGTCGGCTTCACGGCCACCCGGGCGAGCGCCAACCCCAGCCCGACGGCGTTCACCCTCAACGGGGCCGGCTGCTCCGTGAGCTGACCCCCCGACGCGGCGGTGCCGCCGGGCCGGGCCTTCCACCCCCGGCCCGGCGGCACCGCCACCCCGCCCGTGTGATCCGCGCTACACCCGCAGGAGAGGCGGTTCACGCTGGCCCGCAGTGGTCAGGGGGCGAAAACGTCCCACCGGCATTCCTCGGCCGCATCCCCGGCAAGGCGCGTAGTCGCCCCTCCGGGTTCCGCGCATCGCGCGCGGGAGGCGGGATGAGCGAGGACACCCTGCGCGTGCGCACGGTCACCACCTGGGCGCGGGCACGCTGTACGGCTACCTGCTGCACGGCTTCGTCGCCCAGGGCTCGACGTTCCGGGGCTGGTACCACCCGGCGTGGATCCACCGGCCCCTCGGCGCGGTGGTCGTCACGGCCGTGGCGGCGGTGCTGGTGACGGCCCTGTGCACCTCACGCGTGCGACGGCTGTTCCGCGGGGTGGTGGAGCCAGGCATGGCCTGGGCGTTCCGCCGGGAGGGACGGGACCGCGGACCGCCGCGGGCGACTGAGCGGCCGCCGGGAACGGCGGTCCGGCCGCCGCGGGGCGCAGCGTCCGGCCTCCTCGAACCACATGGGCGCCCGCGCGGTGGCGTTCGGCGACGCGAGCGCCTGGGCACCGGACACCGCCGGATCGAGCTGGGCCGGGGCGTGGGCTGCGGCCCGCGGCGAGCTGGTGGAGCCTGCTGCCCCGGGGGGCGCCTTTTCGGCCATATCCGGCGACGTCCGGCCGCACGGCACTGTCTCCCGCCGCCCGCACCCTATGCTTCTACGTGCTTGTAGAAGTCAGATCACGCACGTGAAGGAGTGGACGCCACCATGGTGTTCAAACGACTGCTCGGCGCCCTCGGCGTGGGCGGACCCACGGTCGACACGGTCCTCGACCCGGCACCCGTCCGGCCCGGCGGCACCCTCTCCGGCCGGGTCCTGCTGCGGGGCGGAGGCGCGGACGTCGACATCGAGCACATCACCCTGGAACTGGTGGCCCGGGTCGAGGCCGAACTCGACGACGGTGAACACGAAGGGATCGTCCCCTTCGACCGCTGCACCGTCGGCGGCGGCTTCCGGCTCGCGCAGGGCGAGCAGCGCGACGTCCCGTTCGGGCTCACCCTCCCGTGGGAGACGCCGGTCACCGAGCTGCACGGGCAGAGCCTCGGCGTCGTCCTGGGCGTGCGCACCGAGCTGTCGGTCGCGGGCGCGAGGGACAAGGGCGACCTGGACCGGCTGGACGTCGCCCCGCTGCCCACGCAGGAGGCCGTGCTGGAAGCCCTCGGCGGGCTGGGGTTCGGCTTCCGGTCGGCCGATCTGGAGTACGGCCGCATCGGGGGCACGGGCCAGCGGCTGCCGTTCTTCCAGGAGATCGAACTCGACCCGTCCCCCCGGTACGCACAGCAGCTCGACGAGATCGAGCTGACCTTCCTGGCGAATCCGGGCGGCCTGGACGTCGTGCTGGAGGCGGACCGCCGCGGCGGTCTCCTCGCGCCCGGCCACGACGCGCTCGCCCGCTTCACCGTCTCCCACGAGCAGGTCGGGGACCAGGACTGGCCCACTCTCGTCGACGGCTGGATCCAGCACCTGATCGAGCAACGGGCGTCGTACGGCTCCCCCGCCGCATACGGCACGGGCGACCACGGCCACGACCACAACCACGCCCACGCCCACGACGGCCACCGCTCGGGGCCCGGCATGGGCACCGCGATCGCCGCCGGCGCGGCCGGGCTCGCGGTCGGCGTCGCCGGCGGCATGGTGGCGAGCGAAGTCGTCGACGAGGTCGGCGACTTCTTCGAGGGCGAGGAGGAAGACGAGGGCTGAGCAGGGCGGTGCGTCTCCGGCTCGGCTCCCCGTGCCGGAGGCGCACTTCTGTGCACGCCTGCCGCCCTGCGCCCTTCTCGGACCGTCCTGCCGTCGGACCCGCACCTCGCCGCCTGCCGCAGGCGGTCGTCGGTCGTCGGTCGTCGGTCGTCTTCATGGTGGTCGGGTTCGCCTTGGCGGTCCGGCCGGCCGTGGCGCTCGCGCGGCGTCGCGCCGAGGAGCGGGACCGGCGGCGCGGCGCGGCGCGGTCGAAGCAGGTGACCTGCGGGTCACCGTGGAACCGCCGCCACCACGCGGCCGGAGGTGAGGGCGGAGCTCAGAGAGGTGTCGCCGCGTGCAGGATGAGCACCATCGTCACGGCCGAGTTGGCCGAGGACATCGCAGACACCGCCGTGCCCGCCGCCGCGCCCCACGCCGCGAGGCCCACCGACGTGAAGACCGGGGGCCAGCTGCGCACGGCGGGTGCGGGGCCGAGCAGGGCCGCCACCCGGCGCGGGACCGGACCGGGCGCCGCGAGCCCCGCGAGCGTGGGAGCCGGGGTGCCCAGGGAGACGAGCGCGGCCGTGCCGATGGCGCGTGCCACCGTGCGGCGGCTGCCGACGGCCCGGGCCGCCTCCTCGTCCGCCCACCGCTCGGCCGTGTAGGCCACGGCGGTGCGCAGCGGCCTGAGGAACGGGTTGGCCCGGGCGGCGAGTTGCACGGCGAGCAGGAAGCGGTCGTGCCGGGCGGCGAGGTGCGCCCGCTCATGGGCGAACAGGGCCCGCCGCTCGGCCGAGCCGAGCCGGTCCAGCAGGGCCGTGGTCACCACGACACGGCCCTTCCGGCCGCCGCCCCGGTGCCGTCCGGGCAGCGCGTACGCGTACGGGACGGCGTCCGGCAGCACCGCCACCTCGGTGTCCGGCAGTCCGGTGAGCGCGCGGTGCGCCCGGCGGCGCACCCGGGCGTGCCGCCCCAGCGTGCGCGCGCAGGCGACGACCACCGCGCCCAGCGCGGGAATCGCGGCCTTGCCGACGACCTCGTCGTACGGCACGGCCGCCCGCACCTCGGGGTCCGACCAGCCGTCGGGCAGTGGGTTGCCGGGCAGTTGGGCCGTGCCGACCACCATGACGAGCGCGAGGCAGACCGTGCTGCACAGGGCCAGCACCACGGCCAGCGCGGTCAGCAGCCGGGTGGCGGTGCGCGGGTGCAGATTCTGTTCGGCGAGGCGCGCGACCGGCCAGGCCGTGAGCGGCAGGACCAGCGGCAGGAAGACGAAGACCCCCATGAGGCTTCAGCCTTCCCCCTCGCGACGGTCCTGTTCCAGCAGGTCGCGCAGCAGCCGCTCGTCGTCCGGTCCGAGGCCCGTGACGAAGCTGGCCAGCACCGCCCCGCGGTCGCTCTCGGCGTCGAGCACCTTGCGCATCTTCCGGGCGGCCAGGCCCGCCTGGTCCGCCGCCGGTGTCCAGGCGAACGACCGGCCGACCCGCTCCCGGGTGACCGCGCCCTTGCCGAGCAGCCGGGTCAGGATCGTGATGACCGTCGTGTACGCGAGGTCTCCGCCGAGGCGTTCCTGGACCCAGCCGGCCGTGGCCGGGCCGTCTGCCTCCCGTAGTGCCGACAGCACCAGCGCCTCCAGCTCGCCCTGCCCCCGCCGGGGACGCTGCCGGGGATCCGTCACCGCCCTGTCTCCCTTCCGCCGCCCTGCGTTGCCCGTGCGGACATCGTATAGATGGGCACGGGTCCCGCGCCGCGGGTGGTCCGGGGCGAGGTCGTCCCGCCCGGCGCTCGGCCGGCGGACTCCCCGGACCACCGCTGATCCGGCCCGGCCGCTACAGCGTGCGCTCGAGGCGGTCGGCCACCAGCTTGACGAACGCGGCGGGGTCCTTCGGCTGGCCTCCCTCGGCGAGCACCGCCAGCGTGTGCAGCAGCTCGGCGGACTCGGCCAGCTCCGTGCGGTCCTCGCGCTCCCGGTAGGCCCGGTTCAGGCCCTTCACCAGCGGGTGGCCGGGGTTGAGCTCCAGGATGCGCTTGGTGCGCGGCACCTCCTGGCCCATCGCCCGGTACATCTGCTCCAGGGCCGGGGTCAGGTCGTGCGCGTCGGAGACCACGCAGGCCGGGGAGACGGTGAGCCGGGCCGACAGGCGCACCTCCTTGATGTCCTCCTCCAGCCGCTCGCGCATCCAGCCCAGCAGCCCGGCGTACTCCTCGGCCTGCTTCTCGCGCTCCTCGGCGGCCTTCTCCCCGCCCTCGGCGCCGAGGTCGATCTCGCCCTTGGTGACGGAACGGAGCGTTCTGCCCTCGTACACGCCGACGGCGTCGACCCACACCTCGTCGACGGGGTCGGTGAGCATCAGGACCTCGATGCCCTTGTCGCGGAACGCCTCCATGTGCGGGGAGTTCTCGATGCTCTGCCGGGACTCGCCGGTGATGAAGTAGATGTCGTCCTGGCCGTCCTTCATGCGCTCCGCGTACTGCGCGAGGGTGGCCGGCTCGTCCCCGTGGGTCGTGGCGAACGAGGAGACGGCGAGGATGGCGTCGCGGTTCTCGGAGTCGGTGACCAGCCCCTCCTTCAGGACCGTGCCGAACTCCCGCCAGAACGTGGCGTAGCGATCGGCGTCCTTGGTCATGAGCTCCTTGACCGTGGACAGCACCTTCTTCGTCAGCCGGCGCTGCATCATCCGGATGTGCCGGTCCTGCTGGAGGATCTCGCGGGAGACGTTCAGCGACAGGTCCTGCGCGTCGACGACGCCCTTGACGAAGCGCAGGTAGGGCGGCAGCAGCTCCTCGCAGTCGTCCATGATGAAGACGCGCTTGACGTACAGCTGGACACCGCGCCTGAAGTCCCGGGTGAACAGGTCGTGCGGGGCGTGCGAGGGCACGAACAGCAGGGCCTGGTACTCGAAGGTGCCCTCCGCCTGGAGCCGGATCGTCTCCAGCGGTTCGCGCCAGTCGTGGCTGATGTGCTTGTACAGCTCGTGGTACTCGTCGTCGGACACCTCCTCACGCGAGCGGGCCCACAGGGCCTTCATCGAGTTCAGCGTCTCGGGCTCGGGCGTGCTCCCGTCCTCGCCCGCCTCCGGGACCATCCGGATCGGCCAGGTGATGAAGTCCGAGTACCGCTTGACGATGTCCCGGACGGTCCACGCGGCGGTGTAGTCGTGGAGCTGGTTCTCGGGGTCGGCGGGCTTGAGGTGGAGCATGACGGAGGTGCCCTGGGGGGCGTCGTCGACGATCTCCAGGGTGTACGTCGCCTCGCCACGCGAGGACCACCGGGTGCCCTTGCTCTCCCCGGCGCGCCGGGTCACCAGCGTCATCTCGTCGGCCACCATGAAGCCGGAGTAGAAGCCGACGCCGAACTGCCCGATGAGCCCCTCGGCCCCGGCCGCGTCCTGGGCCTCGCGCAGTTCCTTCAGCAGCGTGGCCGTGCCCGACTTGGCGATGGTCCCGATGAGCTGCCCGACCTCGTCGTACGACATGCCGATGCCGTTGTCCCGCACGGTGAGGGTGCGGGCCTCCTTGTCGACGTCGATCTCGATGTGCAGATCCGACACGTCGGCGTCGAGCGCGTCGTCCCGCAGCTTCTCCAGACGGAGCTTGTCGAGCGCGTCGGAGGCGTTGGATACGAGCTCGCGCAGGAAAACATCCTTGTTCGAGTAGACCGAGTGGATCATCAGCTGGAGCAGCTGACGGGCCTCTACCTGGAACTCAAACGTTTCGGTCGTCATGATTCGAGAATCCCTCACAGGTCCCACAGTCGCCTGAACTGGTGCCAGTCACTCTAGGACACCCGGTCAGGCCGGGTGCCCGGGACGTCAGACGAGGTGGGCGAAGACGACCAGGTTCTCCGTGTAGTCCCGGGCCTTTCGGTCATAGGCACCCGAGCAGGTGATGAGGCGGACCTGCGCGTCGGGGGTGTCGCCGTAGACCCGTTCGCTCGGGAAGTCGTCCTTCGCGAAGGACTCGGCGCCGTCGACCACGAACGTGGCCCGGCTGCCGTCGGCCCGCTTCACGTGGAACCGGTCGCCCTTCTTCAGTTCGCTCAGCCGGGCGAACACGGCCGGTGACGTCGCGGTGTCCACGTGCCCCGCGATGATCGCGGTGCCTGTCTCCCCGGGCGAGTGGCCCTTGGCGTACCAGCCGACGAGGTTGGTGTCGGCGGCCGGTGGCGGTTCGAGCTGACCGGTGCCGCCGATGGCGAGGTCGGTGAAGGGCGCGTCGACCGCGATCTTGGGGATGAGCAGGCGAACCGGCCGGGACCGTGGCAGACGGGGGCCGGTTTCGGCAGCGGCGGACCCCCGCGGCGCCGGCGACGCGGGGGGCACGTCGGGCGCGGACGGGGCGGCCGGCGCGACGGCCGATGGGGCGTGCGGCGGGCCGCCGGCGTCGGTCGACTCACCACGGCCGGCCACCAGGCTCACCGTCAGGGCCAGGGCGGCCACGGTCCACACCACCGTCATGGCCTTGCGCAGCCGCCGCCTGGAGGGGCTGGGGGCGGGGTCGAGGGAGGAGGGAGGACTGGCTGCCATCAGGGACCACCTCATTCGGGCACGGCAGCGGATCGGGCAGGGCGGCGGGCACGGCACGCGGGGGGACGAGCCGGGCCGCCGCAACGTGAGGGACACGTGCGGCGGCCACGACGGGTAGGACGTCAGGCATCCGTCATGCCGCGCCCTGCGACGCCTTCTGACGGCGCAGCGCGTACAGGCCGGTGCCGGCGACCGCCAGCACCGCGAGGCCACCGGCGGTCATGCCCGGCGACCCGGCCAGGGCGCCGCCACCGGTGTGCATCCCGCCGCGCGGCTTTTCGTGCTTGCCCTGCCAGGAGTCCTTGCCGTGCTCCTTGTCCTTCTCGCCGTACTCCTCCTTGCCGCCGTCCTCGTCCTTCTGGGAGCCGTCCCAGTCGTCCGCGTTGACCAGGGCCAGGGCGCCGCCGCCGGTGTGCATCCCGCCGTACGGCTTCTCGTGCTTGCCCTGCCAGGAGTCCTTGCCGTGCTCCTTGTCCTTCTCGCCGTACTCCTCCTTGCCGCCGTCCTCGTCCTTCTGGGAGCCGTCCCAGTCGTCCGCGTTGACCAGGGCCAGGGCGCCGCCCCCGGTGTGCATCCCGCCGTACGGCTTCTCGTGCTTGCCCTGCCAGGAGTCCTTGCCGTGCTCCTTGTCCTTCTCGCCGTACTCCTCCTTGCCGCCGTCCTCGTCCTTCTGGGAGCCGTCCCAGTCGTCCGCGTTGACCAGGGCCAGGGCGCCGCCCCCTGTGTGCATCCCGCCG
>NZ_JBHYQH010000072.1:10362-17624 GCF_042746715.1 Streptomyces sp. NPDC058741
GGGCCAGGGCGCCGCCCCCGGTGTGCATCCCGCCGTGCGGCTTCTCGTGCTTGCCCTGCCAGGAGTCCTTGCCGTGCTCCTTGTCCTTCTCGCCGTAGCCGTCCTTGTCGTGGTCGGCCTTCGCCCCCGTCAGAGCGCCGCCCCCGGTGTGCATCCCACCGTGCGGCTTCTCGTGCTTGCCGTCCTTGTCGTGCTCCTTGCTGTAGGAAGAGTCGTCGTGGTCCCAGTCACCCATCACCTGGGCGTAGGCGGCGGGTGCGGCGATCGCGAGGGCGGCGGTGGCCGTGGCCGTCGCGAGCAGCGTGCGGGCAGAACGCATCGGTGAGTCCTTCCGTCGCGGACCGGGCAGCTGACGCCTCGCCAGCTCACGAGACCCGGCCTCGACGTGAACCACCGTCAGTCACGCCGGGCCGTCTCACCATTCGGGGCGTTCACACGGGTTACGGCCCCACCCGTACGGCGGCAGAACGCACCCCCGCGGGCAGCCCCGTGCACGAGCGGCGCCTCCGGGTCCTCGCCGCCGTCTCCCCTGGTGGGACGGGGTGCGGACGGGCATCCCCCGAGCCGCGGCGGCAGGCGGACGTGCGCGCTGCCCGGACGGGGGACAAGGACCTCCGTCATCGGGGCGAGGGCCCGGTACCCGTCACTCCGGGCCGCCGCGCTCAGGACCCCGGTGACGCGGGCGGGCCCGGTCCGGGTCGACCGGTCGGGCCGCCGTCCCGGCCGGGACAAGGCCGCCGGCGATGAGCAGCCCCTGGGCCAGGGCGAGGCCGCAGCCCAGCACGGCCACGCCGCACGCCAGGGTCCACCAGCCGCCGGTGCGCCGGTACTCCGGGGGCGCACCGGGCGGCCCGGCCTCAGGGCGTGGGTGCACCGGGCGCCCTCCCGTTCGAGTCGTGCGGCGGAGGCGACCAGGCGTTCGTCCTCGGACGGGGGCATGGCATCTCTTCCCGCTCCTGACGGCGTCTCCAGGAACGGCACGGCACGGCCGGAGCCATGACACGTCCTGGGGTCCGCGGCGGATGGGAGGGGCACCAGCCGGTCCGGGCCACGGAGCTGTTCCTGGCCTTCCTCCGCGATCACGGATACGCCGACCGGGTCGAGGAGTCGATCGATGTCTACGCCGACGCCGCCGTCATGTCGGGGACCGACCTCGTCGTGCAGTGCGTGACGAGGTCGGAGATCACCCCCGAGCAGGTGGCGGGGCCGAGTGCGGCGGTCGTCGCGGGCACCGGACTCACCGGCTGGCACGGGGGGATCGCCGACCCGTTCCGTGCCAGTGCCGACTATCTCCACCTGGTGGGCGGCCGGTTCGCCTCGCGCCCCGGCAAGGAGCCGGCCCCGTGAGCGGCGGGGCGAGGCGGCGGGCAACGGCAACTTCCTGCCGCACGCCGTCGCGTTCACCCCGGCCGGGCACCCACACCCCGTCGCCGCCGGCCTGGAGGACTTCGGGCTGGAGACCGAGCAGTACCGGGTGCTGCACGACGACCTCATCGAGGTCCTGGCCACCACCACCCACCCGGCCCGGCCCCGGCAGCCCTGGCACCGGCCTGTCAGCTCGCCCGCCGTCTGGACCCGCGGGTGGGGTGCCGGGCGGATCGTGGTGACGACCCCCGGGCACAGCGTCGACGTGCTCGGGACTCCCCAGGTCCGCGCCATCTCGAGAGCGACATGCTGTGGGAGGCGCGCACCGCGGCGGCGTCGTAGGGCTCGGGGTCATCTCCCGGGCGTACCTGGACACGCTCGCCGGTCATCCCGCCGTGCGGCTCACCGCGGTCGCCGACCTGGACGCGACCCGTTCGGCCGCCGTCGCGGCCGAACTGCCCGAGGCCCGGGCCATGCCGGTCGACGCTCTGGTGAGCAGCCCGGACGTGGACACGGTCCTCGATCTCACCGTGCCCGCGGCGCACGCGGGGATCGCCCTGGGCGCCATCCGCCACGGCAAGCACGTCTACGGGGAGAAGCCCCTGGCCGCCCCGTTCGCCGAGGTCCGGGCCGTTCTGGAGGCGGCTGGGGCAGTGGGTGTCGGGGTGGGGTGCGCGCCCGAGACCGTTCTGGAGGCGGGCATCCAGACGGCCCGGGCGGCCGTGGAGGCGGGGAGGATCGGGCGCCCGCTGTCCGCCTCGGCCGTGATGGTCACTCCGGGCCACGAACGCTGGCATCCGCACCCTGACTTCTACTACACGGAGGGCGGCGGCCCACTGCTGGACGTGGGCCCGTACTACCTCACCTCGCTGATCCACCTGCTCGACCCGGCGTGTGCCGTGACCGGGGCCGCCGGGCGGCTGCGCGGCGAGCGGGTCATCGGTTCCGGTCCCCCGCGCGGGCGAGCGCATACCGGTCGAGGTGGACAGCCATGTCTCCGGGGTGCTGGAGCACGAGAACGGCGCGCTGACGACGCTCACCAGCAGCTTCGACGGGGTGGCGACCACGGCCGCGCCGATCGAGGTCCACGGCGAGACGGCGACCCTGTCGGTCCCCGACCCGAACCGCTTCGACGACGAGGTCCGCCCCCACACCCTCGGCGACACCCCGTGGCGCGCCCTTGCGGTCTCGGGGGCTACGAGGAGGGCGCGCGGGGCGCCGGGCTGCTCGACTTCCTCAGTGCCGGGGGACGGCGCGCTCACGGCGAACTCGCCCTGCACGTACTGGAGACGACGACCGCCCTGCTGCGCTCCACGGCCGAGGGGCGGCGCGTGGAGCTGACGACGACGGCCGGGGGCCGGCGCCCGTACCGCTGACACCGACGCGGGAGTGGCGGGGCCGGGCCACGCCCAGCCCCGCGTGACCGGGTGGTGCGGTCAGTCGACGGGCCAGGTGTGCGCGGGCGCGTTCATGTGCATGTAGTCCATGTACGTCCTGGTCATCCGGCGCAGCGCCTCGTCCCGGTCGGGGACGCGGGCCTTCTCCAGGTGGTGGACCGTCTCGGCCTGCCAGGTGGCGCCGTTGCGGGCGGTGACGCAGCGCTGTTCGATGATGCCGAGCAGGGGTTCGCGCCACGGGTCGTCCATGCCCGCCAGCTCGAGGCCCCGGTGGGCCAGGGGCAGCAGGCGGCGCAACACCAGTTCGGTGACCGGGACTTCGCCGACGCCGGGCCAGAAGAGGCGGGCGTCGATGCCGTCGCGGGCCGCGGTGTGCAGGTTCTCCTCGGCGACAGCGAAGGACATCCGCGTCCACACCGGCCGGTCCTCGTCGACGAGGGCGCGGGTCAGCCCGTAGTAGAAGGCGCCGTTGGCGATGATGTCGGCGACGGTGGGCCCGGCGGGCAGGACCCGGTTCTCGATGCGCAGGTGGGGACCGCTGTCGGTGACCGCGTAGACGGGTCGGTTCCAGCGGTAGATCGTGCCGTTGTGCAGGGTGAGTTCGCCGAGCTGGGGCACGCGGCCGCTGTCGAGTTCCCGCTGCGGGTCCTCGTCCTCGCACAGCGGCAGCAGGGCCGGGAAGTAGCGGACGTTCTCCTCGAAGAGGTCGAAGACGCTGGTGATCCACCGCTCCCCGAACCACACCCGGGGGCGCACGCCCTGCGCCTTGATCTCCTCCGGGCGGGTGTCGGTGGCCTGCTCGAACAGGGGGATGCGGGTCTCGCGCCACAGCTCACGGCCGAAGAGGAACGGCGAGTTGGCCGCGAGGGCGATCTGCACGCCCGCGATGGCCTGGGCGGCGTTCCAGTAGTGCGGGAACTCCTTCGGGTCGACCTGGAGATGGAACTGGGTGCTGGTGCAGGCCGCCTCGGGGGTGATGGTGTCGGCGTACGTCGCCAGGCGCTCCACGCCGTCGACCTGGATCCGCAGGTCCTCGCCGCGGGCCGCGAAGATCTGTTCGTTGAGCAGCCGGTACCGCGGGTCGCCGGACAGGGCGGCCTCGCTCACGTGCGACTCGGACAGGGTGGGCAGGATGCCGACCATGATCAGGTGGGCGCCGACGGCGGCGGCGCGGTCCTCGGCGTGGTTGAGGGCGTCGCGGATGGCCTGCTCCCAGGCTCCGGGGCCGCCGGCGGTCAGCTGCCGCGGGGGGATGTTGATCTCCAGGTTGAAGCGGCCCAGTTCGCTGGACCAGGCGGGGTCCGCGATGGCCTGGAGCACGTCGGTGTTCCGCATCGCCGGGAGCCCGTGGTCGTCGACCAGGTTCAGCTCGATCTCCAGGCCGACCTGGGGGCGCTCGCTCTCGAAGCCGGACTCGCGCAGCATCTGCGCGAGCACCGCGAGACCGGTCTGCATCTTCTCCCGGTAGCGACGGCGGTCCTCCCGTGTGAACACCAGGGCCGGCACGTCACGTCCCATCGTGCCCTCCGGAGCAGCGTCGGCGGTGGCCTACCGTCCCAGCGTCGCACCTTGTCCCCTCTCGCGCACCCACCTAGCCTGATTTTGTGCCGCAGATAAACAAATCCCGAGCGCACAGTGCCGTGCCGGGAGACAACCAGTCCCTGACCCGACTCCGCGTCGCCCTCACCGTGTTCTTCGCCCTGGACGGCTTCGTGTTCGCCGGCTGGGTCGTCCGGATCCCCGCCATCAAGCAGCAGACCGGCGCGTCGGCCAGCGCCCTGGGACTCGCCCTGCTGGGCGTCTCCGCGGGTGCCGTCATCACCATGCCCCTGACCGGTCGGCTGTGCCGTCGCTACGGGAACCACCAGGTCACCGTCGTCTGCGCGGTGCTGCTCTCCCTCAGCGTCGCCCTGCCTCCGCTCACCCGTTCGGCCCTCGCGCTGGGGCTCGTGCTGCTGCTCTTCGGGGCCGCGTACGGCGGGATCAACGTCGCCTTCAACAGCGCCGCCGTCGAACTGGTCGCCGCGTCGCGACGGCCGGTCATGCCGAGCTTCCACGCGGCGTTCAGCCTGGGCGGCATGATCGGCGCGGGTCTGGGCGGGCTGGTCGCCGGGGCGCTGTCCCCCGCGCGGCACCTCCTGCTGCTGAGCGTGACGGGGCTGCTGGTGACGGCCGCCGCCGGACCCACGCTCCTGCGCCAGAAGCCCCCGGCCCCACCGGAGCCGCAGGAGCCGCAGGAGCCGCGGGAGCCCTCGGATCGCAAGCCTCCGGTACGGAGCGCCCCGCGCCGGCTGGACCGCCGCACCCGGGGTCTGGTGGCCGTCTTCGGCCTGATCGCCGGGTGCTCGGCGTACGGGGAGGGAGCGCTGGCCGACTGGGGCGCCCTGCACCTCGAACAGGACCTCGACGCCTCGGCGGGGGCCGCGGCCGCCGGCTACTCCTGCTTCGCGCTCGCCATGACGGTGGGGCGGCTGACCGGCACCAGCCTGCTGGAGCGCCTGGGGCGGACCCGGACGGTCGTCGCGGGCGGCACCACCGCCGCGGCGGGCATGCTGCTCGGCGCGCTCGCCCCGTCCCTGTGGGCGGCACTGCTCGGGTACGCGGTCACCGGCATCGGCCTGGCGAACCTCTTTCCCGTGGCCGTGGAACGCGCCGGCGCCCTGGCCGGCCCCGGCGGCGTCGCGACGGCCTCCACGCTGGGGTACGGGGGCATGCTCCTCGGCCCGCCCGCCATCGGCTTCATGGCGGACTGGTTCACCCTTCCGGCCGCACTCACGAGTGTGGCGGTGCTGGCGGCGGTGGCGGCGGTCGTGGAAGCGGTCGTGGGAGCGGCGGCCCGGCGGAGCGCGGGGGCCCCGGCGGCGGCGGACGGCCCGAGCGCAGGCGACGCCTGAAGACCGCGGGAAGCGGGAGCGGACGGGGTGTTGGGGGCTGCCGCCCATCCCCGGGCGGGGTGTCCCGGGCGCAAGGCGGGGCTCCCGCGCTCCGCCGGGCCGCCGCACCTCCCCAGGGTCCCGGACCGCCACCCGGCCCCCGGGCGAGGCGCCCCGGGCCGCCGCACCTCCCCGCCGGACGCCTGATCGGCACGGACATTCCCGGGTATCCGTGGCTCGGAGTGATCATCGCGCCCTGGCGTGGCGTACCTGTTCACCGGGCCTCATGCCGGTGAACGAGGACGCAGAGCCGGCGACGCTGCCGGACACGCAGTCGTTCGGCAAACAGGCGCCCATCGGACGTCCGGCGCAGCCCGCCGAGATGGCACCGGCGTACGTCTTCCTGGCCTCGCGGGAGGCGTCGTACATCACGGCCGAGATCGTCAACGCGACGGGCGGTACGCCGCTGCCGTAACCAGGGCCACCGGGAGCGCGCTGCCGGAAAATCCCGGCACGGCGGCGCGCTTGTGCGGCAGACTCGGTGCCATGGAGACCGCCGAGTACCTCAGCGCGCTGGAGACCGAGGGCAGGCTGCTGGCCGCGGCCGCCGAGCAGGCCGGGACGGACGCGAAGGTGCCGACGTGCCCGCAGTGGCGGGTGAGCGATCTGCTGCGGCACACGGGGGCGGTGCACCGCTGGGCCGCGGCGTACGTCGCGGACCGGCACCCCGAGCCCCGCCCCCTGGCCGAACCCGCCGGCCTCGACGACGCGGACCTCGTCGCCTGGTACCGCGGCAGCCACCGCCACCTCGTGGACACGCTGGCCGCCGCCGCGCCCGACGTGGAGTGCTGGGCGTTCCTGCCCGCGCCGTCCCCGCTGGTCTTCTGGGTCCGGCGGCAGGCGCACGAGACGGCCGTGCACCGCTTCGACGCCGAGTCCGCACGCGACGGTGAACCGAACACCGTCACTCCGGAGTTCGCCACCGACGGTATCGACGAGCTGCTGCGCGGCTTCCACGCACGGCCCAGGAGCCGGGTCCGTACGCCCGAACCGCGCGTCCTGCACGTGCGCGCGGAGGACACGGGCGCGGTGTGGACCGTACGGCTGTCCTCGGAGCCGCCGGTGACCACGCGGGGCGCGTCCGGGGTGCCCGAGTGCGAACTGCACGGCTCGGCAGGGCAGTTGTACTTCGCCCTCTGGAACCGCCTCCCCCTGCCGGGCGTCTCGGGCGATCAGGCACTCGCCTCGCTGTGGCGGGAGGCGTCGGGAATCTGACCGGGGCCTGTCAGGCCTGGTCGTCGGGACCATCTGAGGTTCGGGACCCCGCAGCCTGACCGCCTGCCTCGTCTTCAGCTTGCGGAAGCTCACGCCGACCACTCGGTCCTCCTTCGCCCTGCTCGCCTCCCTGCCCGCAGCCGGCTGACGGACTGGTGCTTCGCCCTGCTCAGGGCCATCCGGGGTGCCGGTCTCGCGGCAGGCGACGAAGTGGTCGAGTGCGCGATGATGGAGGCACCGGACGGGGAAGGGAACGGCGACTCAGCTTGACGTTTAACGTCGCAGGTCACCCGACCTGCTGACCTGCGGTTATTTCCGGGACAGCGGAGGCGGCCGTTCTCCACGCTTCGAG